>CAZNYG010000005.1:0-32639 GCA_964577205.1 uncultured Elusimicrobiales bacterium
GATCCCCCCGATCGCCGCAATCTCCGCCTCGGACAAAGAGACCGGCAGCCCGATCGCCGATGTCATGGAAAAGGTGGGCAAGGACGGCTTCATCACCGTGGAAGAAGGCAAATCCGCCGAAACGACCAAGGAACTGGTCGAAGGCATGCAGTTCGACCGCGGCTACATCTCCCCGTATTTCGTGACGGACGCGGAGCGTATGGAAGCGGTCCTTGAGAACGGCTACATCATCATCACCGATAAGAAGATCTCTTCCATGCAGGACCTTCTGCCGATACTTGAAAAAGTCGTGCAGACCGGCAGGCCGTTCCTCATCATCGCGGAAGACATCGAAGGCGAAGCGCTGGCCACCCTCGTGGTCAACAAGATCCGCGGCACTCTTAAAGCCGTCGCCGTGAAGGCGCCGGGATTCGGCGACCGCCGCAAAGAGATGCTCCAGGACATCGCCACGCTGACCGGAGGCACGGTCATCTCCGAAGAGACCGGCCTCAAACTGGAAAAGGCGACGCTCGACATGCTCGGCCAGGCCAAGCGGATCGTGGTGGACAAAGAGAACAGCACGATCGTTTCCGGCCAGGGCGAAAAGAATGAGATCGAAAAACGCATCGCTCACATACGCAACCAGATCGAAGAGACCAAGTCGGATTATGATAAGGAAAAACTGCAGGAACGCCTGGCGAAACTCGTCGGCGGCGTTGCCGTCATCTATGTCGGCGCGGCGACCGAGACCGAGATGAAGGCCCGGAAGTTCAAAGTGGAAGACGCCATGCACGCGACCCGCGCCGGTGTTGAAGAAGGCATCGTGGCCGGCGGCGGCGTAGCTCTTCTGCGCGCGCAGTCAGTGCTCGAAAAGGTGAAAGGCGATGATATGGACGAGCAGGTCGGCATCAACATCGTCCGCCGCGCCCTTGAAGAGCCCATCCGCCAGATCGCGGAGAACGCGGGCCAGGAAGGTTCCATTGTGGTGGACAAAGTCCGGAGCTCCAAGGACGTGAGTTTCGGATACAATGCCGACAGCGGCGAGTATGTCGATATGCTAAAGGCCGGCATCGTCGATCCCGCGAAAGTGACCCGTTCCGCTCTGCAGAACGCGGCTTCCATCGCCGGATTGCTGCTTACGACCGAAGTGCTTATCACGGATATCCCCGAAAAGAAGGACAAAGGCGGGATGCCCGGCGGCATGCCTCCGATGCCTGAGTATTAATAATTGAGTGAGTAAGTGAGTTCGTCCCGCAATAAGCGGGACCAGTGAGTAAGTGAGTAAGGGAACAGCAAAGAAGAAATTCAGCGACAGTATTAAAAACGATGTTGTCCGTTGACGTTCCTTACTCACCTGCTCACTTGCTCGCTTACTGACTTTACTTGAAGCCCCCGCATCCCGACTCATCGGGAAGCGGGGGCTTCACTTTTAGCGGAAAATATGATATAATACAACGAGATTTGAAAAAAATATATGATTCCATCACCGCTGTCAGAGAAAAAATAGGGCGTGCCGCGCGGTCGCGGGGACGACGGGAAACTGATGTCACGCTTCTGGTAGTAACTAAAACGGTGCCCGCCGAACGCGTTGCCGAAGCCCTTGCCTGTGATGTCCATGATGTCGGCGAAAGCAGGATACAGGAAGCTGGCCCGAAGTTTTTACAGCTCGGGGAACGGTTGGGCGGGGTTCGAAGGCATCTTATAGGGCATCTGCAGACAAATAAGGCCGGAAAAGCCGTTGAGTTGTTCGATATCATACAGTCGCTGGACAGCATACGCCTGGCGCGGGAGTTGGACCGGCAGGCGGCCAAACGGGGAAAAGTGCAGGAATGCCTGCTCGAGATCAAGGTGTCTCCCGAAGAATCAAAATGCGGTATCGCGCCGGAAGAAGCCGGCGCTCTTTTACGTGAATGCCGGGCGCTGCGGAATATCAGGATCCTGGGGATCATGGCGATGGCTCCCTATTCCGAAGACCCTGAACGGTCAAGGCCTTTTTTCCGCCGGGCGCGCGAAGTGTTCGAAGAACTGAAAGTTTTGGCTGGCCCTGAATTCTCTCAAATGTCGATGGGCATGTCGCACGATTTTGACATAGCGCTTCAGGAAGGCGCGACGATGGTCCGTATCGGCAGCGGCATATTCGGTGAACGATGAAAAAGAAACAGTTGCCTCTCAAAAAAACAATAGCGTTCCTGGGCGGCGGCAATATGGCCGAGGCCCTGATAAAAGGCATGGCCGACAGCGGCCTCGTGTCGCCCGCTCGTATCGTAGCCGCTGATATCAGGCCCGAACGCCGTGCATATCTTTCACGGACTTACCGGATCAAAACCCGCGAAAGCAATCCGGAGGCGGTCCGCGCCTCAGATGTCATTTTTATAGCCGTAAAACCGCAGCAGATAGAAGGCCTTCTGCGGGAGATCGGCCATTTTGTGTCCCCGCGCCAGCTGGTCATTTCGATTGCCGCGGGGATAACCAGCGGTTATATCGAGCATTTTCTGCCCCGCCGCACAGCGGTTGTGAGAGCCATGCCGAATACCCCGGCGCTTATCGGCCAGGGAGCCATCGGCATCGCAAAGGGGAAGCATGTTCCTTCGGCGCGGTTCTCGATCGCGAAAAAGCTGTTTGAGGCCTCGGGTGCGGTGGCCGAATTCGCGGAAAAGGATATCGATGCCGTCACTGCCTTGTCTGGTTCAGGGCCCGCCTACGTGTTCTATCTGGCGGAAGCCATGGTTGAATCGGGAGTCGGCATGGGCCTTAAAAGGCTCGTCGCGGAAGCCCTCGTCGCGAAGACTATTCTCGGCGCCGGCATGATGCTGGCAAGCCCGGGAAAAAGCCGGACGGCGTCTGAATTGCGACGCAAAGTGACATCACCCGGCGGGACGACTGAGGCGGCTATCAGTCATCTCGAGAAGAAAAAATGGGCTGCTGTTTTTGCCGATGCCCTTGCCCGGGCGAAGGAACGTTCTCACGAGTTAAGCAGATAGGCTGATGTGACCGGACGGGGGATTCACTTGTTTCGGCAGGGAACGGAGGATTTCCGTGCCTGTCTTGCCCGAATACACCACGAACGGGGCCTGCTGTCTACGACGGTGCCGTATCCCGTTGTCGCGGCGCGCGTCCCGGAGGGGATGAACTTTATGATGATTAAAGTTCGCGTTATACCGAACGCAAAGCGCAATGAAGTGGTCAGCAGGATCGGTTCGATCCTGAGGGTCAAGATACATGCGCCCGCAGTTGAGGGAAAAGCCAACGAAGAGCTGTGCGATTTCCTGGCTGATTTCTTTGAGGTCAAACGGTCCATGATATTTTTGCGCAAGGGTGAACGCGGCCGGGAAAAGACGATCGAAGTCTGCGGCCGCAGCGAAGAAGAACTGGACGAAGTCCTGGAAACCATTCCCTGACGCCTTCCCCGGATGAATAAAACCCTCTTCTGGAAGAACCGGCGGCTGTTCATCCTTGACCAGCTGCTTTTGCCCGAACGTGCGCGTTACGTCCAATGCCGTTCATGCCGGCAGGCCGCTGATGCCATACGCTCGATGGTGGTGCGCGGAGCGCCGGCGATAGGCGTGACGGCAGCCTACGGCGCCGCTCTCGCGGCGGGTGAAAAGAGATTCCGTTCGGGCAGTGAAGCGCGGGAATATATAGAGCGCGGCATCGCCGTCCTCGCTGCGACGCGCCCCACGGCGGTCAACCTTTTCTGGGCCCTGGAGCGCGTGAAACGCGTGATGGCCGCGGCGGCAAGCACTCCTTCCGGCATCCGCACCGCGCTTGAGCGCGAAGCGAAGGCGATGTACGATGAGGATATCCGCGTCAACCGCGCGATCGGCGCCCACGGCGCCCGGCTGCTTAAGAAAAACACCGTCGTGCTGACGCACTGCAACGCGGGCGCCCTGGCGACGGCGGGATTCGGCACGGCCCTCGGGGTCGTTCGGGCGGCCAGCAGCCTCGGCAGGATCCGGCTGGTGTTCGTGGACGAAACGCGCCCCTATCTTCAGGGAGCGCGCCTCACCGCCTGGGAACTGCAGCAGGAAAAGATCCCGTACGTTCTTATCACCGACAGTATGGCCGGGCACTTCATGAAGGCCGGCGGCATCGGCGCGGTCATAGTCGGCGCGGACCGCATCGCCGCCAACGGGGACACCGCGAACAAGATCGGCACTTATTCGCTGTCCGTCCTCGCGCGTTACCATCATATCCCTTTTTACGTCGCGGCGCCGTGTTCGACCGTAGACCTGCGGACGAAAACGGGCGCTGAAATCGTCATAGAAGAACGGCCCTCGCGCGAAGTGACCGAAGTGCGCGGAGTGCGCATCGCGCCCCGGGGCGCGCGGGCGCTGCATCCAGGTTTCGACGTGACTCCGGCGGAAAACATCACCGCGATCATTACCGAGCGGGGCGTTTTTCCTCCCCATGAGATCGGGCGAATTAATTTTAAAAGGAAGTAATTCAACAATGGAAAAAGACCGGAAGGACTACTCTAAGACCGTTAATCTGCCGCAGACCGGTTTCCCGATGAAGGCCAGCCTGCCGCAGAGGGAACCGCAATATCTCACGGCCTGGGAAGAACAGTCTGTCTACGCGAAGGTACAGGCGAAGAATAACGGGAAAAAGAAGTTCATTCTGCACGACGGCCCGCCGTATGCCAACGGGCACATCCATCTGGGCACGTCGCTCAACAAGATACTGAAGGATTTCATCGTAAAATACAAGTCGATGTCCGGCCATGATGCCCCCTATACTCCCGGCTGGGACTGTCACGGGCTGCCGATCGAACAGCAGGCCATGAAAGAAATGAAGGTGGACAAGCACAAAGTATCCCGTGTCGAGTTTCGCCGTCAGGCCGCCGCTTTCGCCCGCAAATTCATCGACATACAGCGTCAGGAGTTCAAGCGCCTAGGCGTCCTCGGCGACTGGGAAAAACCCTATCTGACGCTCGATCCGAAATACGAGTCTACAATCGTCAAAGTCTTCGGACAGCTGGCGGAAAAAGGGTACATCTACCGTTCCAAGAAACCCGTCTACTGGTGCCCCACCTGCGAGACGGCCCTGGCCGATGCCGAGGTGGAATACGCCGATCATATATCCCATTCCGTGTACGTGAAATTCGCCGTTGTCCGGTATCCCGAAGCAATGAAAGGGGAACCCGGCGCGTCGGTACTGATCTGGACGACGACCCCCTGGACCCTTCCCGCCAACGTCGCGCTGGCATTCCAGCCGCGGGCGGAGTATGTCAGCGCCGTGCTTGAACTGCCGAACGGGAGAACGGAAAACCTGATCCTTGCCAAACGGCTGCTGCCGTCCGTCGCGGAAAAACTGAGCGCCCGTACCTTTACCGTGAAAAAAGAGTTTCCGGGCACCGCGCTGGAAGGGATCGTCTGCCGCAATCCCCTGGTGGACCGCGAATCAAAAGGCATACTTGCCGATTATGTCAGCCTTGACGACGGAACGGGCGTGGTGCACATCGCTCCGGGCCACGGACAGGAAGACTATCAGGCGGGCCTGAAATACGATCTGCCCATCATTTCACCGGTGGACGACCGCGGCATTTTCACGGACGAAGTCCCCGAATTCGCCGGCCACAAGGTCCTCGCCGCCAATCCTCTTATCGTAGAAAAACTGACCGCCGTCGGCAGCCTCCTGCACGAGGAAAAACTGACCCATTCCTATCCTCACTGCTGGCGCTGCAAACGCCCGATCATCTTCCGCGCGACGCCGCAATGGTTCATGAGCGTCGAGCATGACGGCCTCCGCGCAGCGATGCTCGATACCGTCAAAAAAGTGCAATGGATACCGTCGTACGGGGAAAACCGCATCGCCGGCATGGTCGACGTGCGCCCGGACTGGTGCCTCAGCCGCCAGCGGCTCTGGGGCGTGCCGATCCCGGTATTTTACTGCTCATCCTGCGGAGAGCCGTTGCTCGACGGGAAGGTCATCGGGCATATCGCCGGGCTGTTCGCGGAGCACGGGTCGGACTACTGGTTCGAAAGAACGCCCGCGGAACTGCTCGCTCCGCTGTCCGTCGCCTGCAAAAAATGCGGGGGGGCGGAATTCAGGAAGGAAGAAGATATCCTCGATGTCTGGTTCGATTCCGGCGTGTCGTCCGAAGCCGTCCTCGCGAGCGGGAATTTTCCCGCCCTGCGCTGGCCGGCCGACATGTACCTTGAAGGCAGCGACCAGCATCGCGGCTGGTTCCAGACGTCCCTGATACCGGCGGTCGCCCTTCACGGCGGAGCCCCTTACAAGACGGTACTCACGCACGGATTTGTCGTCGATGGTGAAGGCAAAAAGATGTCCAAGTCCATCGGGAATACGATCGCTCCCCAGCAGATCATCGACCAGTACGGCGCCGACATCCTCAGGTTGTGGGCCGCGACGAGCGACTACCGCGAGGACATCCGCGTTTCGACGGAGATCCTCAAAGGGCTGACCGACGCGTACCGCAAGATACGCAACACGCTGCGGTTCCTGCTCGGCAATACGTTCGACTTCGCGCCCGGCCGGGATACAGTCAGTCACAAGGACCTCAGGGAGATCGACCGCTATGCCCTGGACCGCCTCTGCGAACTTACCGGCCAGGTGACGACGGCGTACGATTCGTATGAGTTCCATAAGGCAGCGGTCGCCATCAATACGTTCTGCACGGTTTTTCTGAGCGGTTTCTACCTTGACGCGCAGAAGGATACCCTTTACTGCGCGGCGCCCGGGTCGGCCGAAAGGCGCAGCGCGCAGACGGCGCTGTGGCAT
Source organism: uncultured Elusimicrobiales bacterium (assembly GCA_964577205.1). Classification (GTDB taxonomy): domain Bacteria; phylum Elusimicrobiota; class Endomicrobiia; order Endomicrobiales; family CAIRNS01; genus CAZNYG01. Next base: position 6,721 of record CAZNYG010000005.1, read on the forward strand.
GTCTGTTCGGCGCTGACGAGGATGCTCGCGCCCATACTGTCTTTTACCGCGGAAGAATGCTGGCAGGAACTCCGTCGAATGGATCCGTCGCTTGCCGCTTCCGTGTTCCTCGCAGATTTTCCCGCGGCCGAAGAAAACCATCGCCTGGCGGAAGTCGCTCTCGAGAAATGGCGCAAGCTGCTGGCTATCCGTGAAACGGCCCTGCAGGAATTTGAAAAACTGCGCCGGGACAAAAAGATCGGATCCAACCTTGAAGCCTCGGTCGAAATACTCTATGACGCGGAAGACGCGGTGGCCGTCGAAGACCGCGGGCTTCTCAGCATGGCGCTGGGAACGTGGGACGTGACGGTCGCGAAGAATGCCGATCCGGGGAGCATGCGCGCGGGGACAAAAGTGACCGCGCGGGGCGCTTCGGACCACGGAAAATGCGCCCGCTGCTGGCGCCACACCGAAGATACCGACGCTGCCACGTGCCTGTGCGCGCGGTGCCGGGACGTGATCGCATGAATCGCCCGCGGGCCGCGGATGTTCACCTGATGCTTATGGCCGGGATCCTGGTCGCTGTCGATCAGGCGGCGAAATATCTGGTGCGCGCGCGGTTCTTTCCGGGCGAGACTTTTTCGCTGACGCCTTTCCTGCATCTGACCTATCTCACGAACACCGGTGTCGCCTTCAGCATGTTCCAGGGAAAGAACCTTCTGTTCGCGGGCCTGGGTCTTGTCGCTGTCGCCGTTTTCCTTCTCTGGTATTTCCGCAACCGCTCGTCCCTGACGGCTGCCGCGCGGACGGCTTTTTTTCTGATCATCGCGGGAGCGGTCGGCAACCTTATCGACCGTCTTGTCCACGGGCATGTCGTGGATTTCATCGATGTGGGCATTGGCCGTTATCACTGGCCTTCCTTCAATGTCGCCGATTCCTGTATCACGGTCGGAGGCGTAATGATAGCTCTGACGCTGCTGCGAACCAGCGAAAGAAAATAAGGCGTTCATTAGTTCATTGGTTAAATAGTTGCTTCTGTTCTGTTGCGCACGTGCCTGTCATTCTCGAATGGACTATTGAACAAATGAACCAATGAACGCCTTTGAGGTTTTATGTTCCCGACATTGCTGCATATCGGCCCGATCACTATTCATACGTACGGAGTTTTTGTTGCGCTCGGTTTTCTCGCGGGGTTCCAGTATCTTGTGCGCCGCGCCGTCCGCGAAGGCATCCCTGAAAAGCCTATTGTCGACCTGGTACTGTACGCGCTGATCGCGGGACTGGCCGGCGCGCGCCTCATGTACGTGCTTTTGAACCTGCCGTATTATCTCAGCGCTCCGCGCGAAATATTCGCGATATGGAGCGGCGGGCTCGTGTATTACGGCGGTTTCATCGCGGCCGCCCTTGTCGTCATTCTCCTTCCGGCACGCCGCAGAAAGCTGACTTTGTGGCCGCTGGCCGACCTGTTAGCTCCCGCTCTCGCGCTGGGCCACGCGCTCGGCCGCATCGGATGCTTTTTCGCGGGATGCTGTTACGGGGCTCCTTCGTCCGCGCCCTGGGCTGTCGTGTTCTCAAATCCTGAATCCTTTGCTCCCTGTCATGTGCCGCTCCATCCCGTCCAGTTATATGAAGCGGCGGGTAACCTCGTTCTTTTCGCCGGGCTCGACCGGCTGAGCCGCCGCGCGCATCCGTCCGGCGCGGTATTTGCCTCGTATCTCGTCTTCTACGGGATCCTCAGGTTTGCCGTCGAACTGTTCCGCGGCGACGAGCGCGGCCAGTTGATCTTTTCTCTTTCCACCGGACAAAGCTTTTCCCTCGCCGCGATCGCGGCGGGCATCCTGCTCTTCTTACTTCGGTACCGCCGCTATGACTGAAACACGCATAGAGCTCATTGACGCGGGGAAACGCATCGATGTGTTCCTCGAAAAACGATACGGCGTTTTTTCGCGCGGCCATTACCAGCGCCTGATCAAAACGGGCAATGTCTCTGTCAACGGGAAACCGGTGGTGCCGCATTATGCGGTGAAGGAAGGCGACCGCGTCGTTTTTACGGCGGAAGAACAACACAAAGACATGCCTGCCGAACTGATACCCCTCGATATCGTCTATGAAGACGGCGACATTATCGCGGTGAACAAGGCGGCCGGCATGGTGGTGCATCCCGCCTGCGGGCACGAGTCGGGCACGCTGATGAACGCGCTTGCCGGGTACGCGGACGGGAAATTCCTTCCTTTGATGGTTCACCGGCTGGACAAGGATACGTCCGGCATCATCCTTACCGCGAAGAACGAGCGCGCGAAGAACAGCCTCGTCAAGCAGTTCCAGAAACGCGCGATCCGCAAGACGTATCTGGCGGCGGTCCACGGGTACATTGCCGAGAAAAAGGGCCGCATCGAAGCGCCGCTCGGGCGGTCTCCGGACGACCGCAAGCGCATGGTCGTCGGCCCTCTCGCCGATAAAATGGCGGTGACGGAATTCACGGTCACGCACCGCGCCCGCGGCGTGACGCTGCTGGAAGTCCATCCCGTGACCGGGCGTACGCATCAGATTCGGAGCCACATGTCGTATATAGGCCATCCGGTTCTTGGCGACGTCATGTACGGCGGCCCCGAACATATAAGTGAATTCTCGTTCTCCCGCCACATGCTGCACGCCTGGCGCATACGGTTCACCCATTCCGCCACCGGCAAAATGCTTGAACTTTCCGCGCCCCCGCCTCCCGACATGATCTCTCTCTGGAAAGCGATCAGTGAAGAGTGACCGCAGATTGAATATCAAATTTCAGATTGTAAGAAGACGGGTCGCAAGCGAACCTCCGGTTTTCCCGTTCGGGTGATGTCATCCGTCCCGGGGCCGTGCACCCTGCGTACGGGACGACAGGGAACGCGCGAGGCGGTGCGGGGAAAGGCCCTGAACCGGGGGAAAGGATCGCCGGGACTGTTTGACAAAACAACCCGTATTTTTTATACTTTTCGAACGATGGACAACATGAAAAAGGAAAAGGTCAGCTCCGGTATAAGTTATCTTGACCGGCTGATAAACTGTTTTAATATAGGCGATAACGTCATCTGGCAGGTGGAAGCGGGAGCGTTCGTCGAACTGTTTTGCCGCGCGTTCATCAGGGATTCAGTCAAAGAGAACAAAGATGTCGTCTACGTGAGCTTCAATAACTCGCCGAAGAACATCCTCTCCAAGATCGGTCCTTCCATCAACAACGGGAACGTGGTGATCGTTGACTGCTTCACCTCGGGCAAAGGCGAAAATTCCAGCCTTTTCCTCGATCTTTATACGGCCGCCTATGCCGGATACAAGTGCAAGGTCATCCACGTCAAAAACCCGGGGAACGCTCAGGAGTTCATCGGCATCATCAACGGCATCGAAGAAAAAATGCCGCGGGGCGCCCGGTATGTTTTCGACAGTATTACCGGCATGCAGGATCTGTGGGGCAGCAGCGAACAGATCATGAGGTTTTTTACCCGGCAATGCCCCCGGCTGTATGAACTCGATACAATCGCGTACTGGATCCTGGAAAAAAACGCGCACAGCGAGCAGTTCAAGGCCCAGCTGGGCCATATCACGCAGGCCGTCATCGACCTCACCGTTGAGAGCGGTGCCTGCGGCATGGAGATCATAAAAGCCGAGAACCACCCCGGGAGGGGAATGCTTAAAAAGCACAGTTATGAGGTGGTGGACGGCATCATGGAATTTGCCGGCGACATGGATGCCGGCTTGGTGGCCATTGGAAGGAAAGTCAGGGAGCTGCGCCAGAAAAGGGACCTGTCCCAGGCGCGCCTCGCAAGGGAAGCGGGGGTTACGCCGAGCACCATTTCCCAGGTGGAGAATAACGCCATCAACCTCTCGCTGCAGGTGCTTCTCCGCCTCGCGAAAGCCCTCGGAGTCTCCATCGGCGAACTTTTTGAAGACAAGCAGCCGGTGTCTTCCCGTTTCATCTACCGCGCGAAGAACCGGAAGGCCAATGCCGTGAAGATGACGGACGTCGCGATCAATTCGATCATTCCGGATGATGACGGCAACGGCCCCGTTTCGGCGTTCATAATCAGTGTCATGCCGGAAACGGAGACCGGCTCGCATTTCTTTTCCGGGAAGGGCGTTGAAATAGGCTTCCTGGTTTCCGGGTCTCTGCAACTGGAGATGAAACGCAGGACATATACGCTGAACGAGGGGGACGCGGTCTATTTTTTTTCCGAAGTTCCCGCGTCCTGGAAGAACAGTTCGGAGAAAACCGCGAAACTGTTATGGGTTGTCGCGCGGTAATTGCCGCGCCCTGTCGTAGCCGGATATCGGTAAGATGCCCTGGCTACGTATTTTTATACCGCAGAAATTAAGCTGCAGTTAATATTTCAGCCGTAGAAAGCGGGTTAGTTGAGCAGTACTGTTGTCATCATTGTCTCAACGGAGAGGCAATGAGAACCGGTCATTCTGGAAGAATGGAGCGCAATGAAGCGTTCCTTCGGCGATCGATCAATGAACAGCCGCGCAACAACGAAGTTGCGCCGGTGTCAGGTTCCTGCGGACACAGTACGTCCATATCGGTAAAGAGGAGTTGTCATGAAAGGTTTCAATGTCGAGCAGTTCATGCAGCGCGTCGCTGAAAAGAACAAGGGACAGGACGAGTTTCTTCAGGCGGTGCAGGAAGTCATCGAATCGATCGCGCCGGTGCTTGATAAAAATCCGGAGCTGGTCAAGCTGAAAATAGCCGAAAGGATCGTCGAGCCGGACCGCGTCATCATTTTCCGCGTGCCCTGGGTGGACGACAAGGGCGAAGTGCAGGTGAACCGCGGGTTCCGCGTGCAGTTCAACAACGCGATCGGGCCCTACAAGGGCGGGCTGCGTTTTCATCCCTCCGTCAATCTCGGCATCATCAAATTCCTCGGTTTTGAGCAGATCTTCAAGAACTCCCTCACGACGCTCCCCATGGGCGGCGCCAAAGGCGGCTGCGATTTCGACCCGAAGGGCAAATCGGACAACGAGGTCATGAACTTTTGCCAGTCGTTCATGCGTGAGCTTTTCCGCCATATCGGCCCCGACACTGACGTTCCCGCGGGCGACATCGGCGTGGGCGGCCGCGAGATCGGCTATCTGTACGGCATGTACAAGAAGCTCGTCAACGAGAACACCGGCGTGCTCACCGGAAAAGCGCTCGAATACGGCGGCAGCCTGATCCGTCCGGAAGCCACCGGCTACGGCCTCGTTTATTTTGTCGATGAAATGCTCAAGGTTGCGGGCAAGAGTTTCAAGGGCAAGACGGTCGCGATCAGCGGCGCGGGCAACGTCGCGCAGTACGCGGCGGAGAAAGTCGCCGCGCTCGGCGGCAAGGTCGTCTCCCTGTGCGATTCAGAAGCGACGATCTTCGACGAAGAAGGCCTGAACACGGACAAGATCGAATACGTCAAGGACCTCAAGAACGTCAAGAGAGGGCGCATCAAGGAATACGCGAAGAAGTATTCCGCCCAGTGCTTCATGAACGAGAGCATCTGGGACGCCGTGAAGAAACGGAAGATCAAGATCGACATCGCTCTTCCCTGCGCAACGCAGAACGAGATCGACGGAGATCACGCCCAGGCGCTCGTCGCGGCCGGCTGCTTCTGCGTCGCGGAAGGCGCAAACATGCCTTCCTCTCCCGAAGCGATCAAGGTCTACAAGAAAAACAACGTGCTGTACGCTCCCGGCAAAGCCTCCAACGCGGGCGGCGTCGCGACCTCAGGCCTTGAAATGAGCCAGAACAGCATGCGCTATTCCTGGACCAGGGAAGAAGTCGATAACCGCCTGAAGCTCATCATGCAGAGCATCCATGATTCCTGCGTCAAAGCTTCAAAGGAATACGGCATGAAGAACGATTACGTTGCAGGAGCCAATATCGCGGGATTCCTCAAGGTAGCGAACGCGATGAAAGCCCATGGCATCGTATAAAAAAATAGTATAATGGCATGATGTCCGAAGCGAAAGGGAGACCAATGTTCACGATAACAGCCAAAGAGACACTTACCGCCGGCGTAAAACGGATGGTCATAAAGGCTCCCGATATCGCCAGGAACATACGAGCCGGCCAGTTCGTTATCGTGCGGGTGAGCGGGAAAGGCGAGCGGATACCCTTGACGGTAGCCGCCCGCGACCTGAACGCCGGCGCGATAACGCTGATCTTCCAGGAGATGGGTAAAACGACCCGTCTCCTGGGAAGCCGGGCCGTCGGTGAAAGTATCATCGATATCCTCGGCCCTCTCGGCCGTCCGACCGCGACGGTGCGCGGCAAGACGGTCGTGACGGTCGCGGGCGGCGTGGGCGCGGCGGAAATTCTGCCAGTAGCCCGGGCATACCGCGAGAGCGGCAACCGCGTGACCGGCATTATCGGGGCCCGCAACCGCGATCTGGTCATACTGGAAAAGGACATCGCCGAGGCCGTCGACTCGCTGACGGTCTGCACGGACGACGGTTCGTACGGGCGAAAAGGATTCGTCACCGAGGCGCTCAAGGAGATCATTGAAAAGGGTCCGAAGCCGGATATCGTCTACGCGATCGGCCCGACGCCGATGATGCGGGCGGTTTCGAACCTGACCCGCCCATTCGGCATAGCCACTATAGTGTCGCTCAATCCGATCATGGTCGACGGCACCGGGATGTGCGGCGCCTGCCGCGTGACGGTGGGCGGCGAGACGAAATTTGCCTGTGTCGACGGGCCCGAGTTCGACGGCCACGCGGTCGCGTGGGATGAACTGGCCCAGAGGCTGTCCATATTCGTTCCCAAGGAAAAGGTTTCCCTGGAACATTACCACAGGGAGTGCACATGCAATCATCCCGGACGGGAATGAAGGAGCGTTCTCCGCGGGAGCGGAGAAAGGACTTCGAAGAAGTCAATTTAGGATACTCGGCTGAAGACGCGAAAAAGGAAGCGGCCCGCTGCCTCAATTGCAAAAACCGCCCGTGCGTTCAGGGCTGCCCCGTCGGTGTGGACATCCCCGATTTTATAGGCAAGGTGGCCGAGGGAAAACTCGACGAAGCGGCAAGTATCCTCAAGGGGAAGAATACTCTCCCTGCCGTGTGCGGAAGGGTGTGCCCCCAGGAAGAGCAGTGCGAGAAGCAGTGTGTCCTTGGTAAAAAAGGCCAGCCGGTAGCCATCGGATATCTTGAGCGGTATGTGGCTGACTGGGAACAGGCGAATGCTGGAGGTACCCAGGAGCAAACGCTTGCCGGCCCTTCGGGTTCCCGTGTCGCCATCGTTGGTTCGGGCCCGGCGGGCCTGACCTGCGCGGGCGAACTGGCGCGGATGGGACACAGTGTCACCGTATTCGAGTCTCTGCATGATCCCGGCGGCGTGCTGCGTTACGGTATCCCCGAATTCCGCCTGCCAAAAGCGATCCTTGACCGGGAAGTGGAAAACCTCAAACGCCTGGGAGTCACGATCTTTACGAACGTTCTCGTCGGACGCACTGTAACCGTGAAGGAGCTGTTCGAGAAAGGATATGACGCCGTATTCATCGGCGTAGGGGCGGGCCTTCCCAGGTTCATGGGCCTTCCGGGTGAGAACCTGAACAATGTTTACTCGGCGAATGAGTTCCTCGTGCGCATTAATCTAATGAGCGGGTACCGGTTCCCCGAATTCGATACGCCCGCGCCGGAGGGGAAACGGGTGGCAGTCATCGGCGGCGGGAATACCGCGATGGACGCGGCCCGTACCGCGCTTCGGATGGGCGCGGAGGAAGTGACGCTGATCTACCGGCGTTCGGAACAGGAAATGCCTGCGCGCGCCGAAGAAGCCCATCACGCCGGGGAAGAGGGCGTAAGGTTCATGTTCCTAACCACGCCGGTCTCGTACAAAGGCGACGAGCGCGCGTTCGTCAAAGAAGTGACGTGCAGGAAAATGGAACTGGGCGAACCCGACGAATCGGGCCGCCGCAAACCGAGGCCGGTCGAGGGATCGGATTTTGCCCTGCCTGTCGATATGGTCATCGTGGCTATCGGCCTTTCCCCGAATCCTCTGCTGCCGTCGCTGACCCCCGGCCTTGAGACCCAGCCCTGGGGCGAGCTCAAGATCGACGATAATTTCATGACGACGCAATCGGGCGTTTTCGCCGGCGGCGACATCGTGGGCGGCGAGACCGTGATCCAGGCGATGGGAATGGGTAAAAAGGCGGCATCTTCAATTCATCAGTATCTGCTGAAAAAGAAAAAATAGCGGCTGCCCGGCTCTGCCGGCGGTAAGCCGTTTTTCAGGGCCTGAACAGGTGAAAGTGCCTGTTCAGGCCCTGTTTATCTTGCAAAACCTTTAAAATTTTAATAAAATCTTTAAAATGCCGATAAAAGGGTTGATCATTGTCCTTTCCGCTCCTTCGGGCGCGGGCAAGAGTTCCTTGTGCCGTCTCATGATGGAGCGGCGGAAGAATATTACCTATTCCATTTCCTGCACGACGCGTCCTCGCCGTACTGGGGAAAAAGAAGGCATAGACTATTTTTTTGTCACGGAAAAACAGTTCCGGGCTAAGGTGAAGAAGAAAGCTTTCGTGGAATGGGCGCGAGTCCACGGCCATTATTACGGTACGCCGAAGAGCTATCTGCGGAAGGTCATAAACTCCGGCAGGGACATCGTTCTCGATATAGACGTCCAGGGCGGGAGTTCCATACGGAAGATGTATCCCGAAGCGGTCATGGTCTTTATCATGACCCCGTCGTTCAGAGAGCTTGAACGGCGCCTGCGCGCGCGCAACCAGGACACGGAGGCCGTGATACGGTTCCGGCTGAAAAATGCCCGCAAAGAAGTGAAGGAACTGCCTCGTTACGATTACCTGGTCGTCAACGACGACCTTGAGCGCGCGGCCGGAGAACTCGACTCGATCATAACCGCGGAACACCGCCGCGTCGCGCATGCCGGCATACCAAAGTTTAACAGGTGAGCTACTTACTATTCTATAACGGAGGAACGCTGAATGAATGCCACTGTAAAAGAATCAAAAATGCTTTTTGATCTGCCTAAGGGAAAATACCACACGGTTGCTCTCGCGCTTGAATGGCTGGCGGTCCTTTTACGTCAGGAAGAGAACAAGGGAATGAACCAGTCGGAGATGGTCAAGATAGCGATCGACGACGTTATTTCCGGACGCGTGACCGAAGAAGAGATACACAAGAAAGCCGCCGAGAAACCGGGACAAACCGAAGAAAGGAAGGCCGTCGCTCCGGGCGGGCATCCGGCCGAAAAAGAATAGGCTGTTCTACGATAATGGTGGCCGAAAAGGACATAATCCTCGGCGTTTGCGGCGGGATAGCCGCTTACAAGACCCCCGAACTGGCGCGCATGCTGCGCGCCGACGGCGCGCGTCTCACCTGTATCCTCACGCGGAACGGCGCCCGTTTCGTAACCCCGCTGACGCTTCAGACGGTGTCCGCCAACCGGGTCTATGAAGGGCTTTTCGATCCTTTTGTTCATGAAGTGGAACACGTCTCGCTTGCACGGAAAGCTTCTCTTATCGTTATCGCTCCCGCGACCGCCGATACGATCGCGCGCCTGGCGCAGGGGAACGCCTGCGAACTGCTGGACAGCGTCGTCCTTGCCGCGTCCTGTCCGGTGCTTTTATGCCCTTCGATGAACGACCGCATGTGGCTTCATCCCGCCACCCAGCGGAATATCCGGCAGCTTACCGGCTACGGATACCGCGTCGTCCCGCCTGAGACAGGCGAACTGGCCTGCGGTACCACGGGTATCGGGCGCCTCGCGTCGCTTGAAACTATCCGCCGATCCATTCACGATGTTTTCGCTTAGACGCAACCATATCCTTCCTTCCTTTCTTATTACCGCGGGACCGACACGGGAGTATATCGATCCGGTACGTTACCTGTCCAATGCTTCCACGGGGAAAATGGGATACGCGCTGGCGGACGCGGCGCGGCGGATGGGATGTCCCGTCATACTTGTGACGGGCCCGGTCGGCCTGAAGCCGCCGCGGGGGGTCGCCTGCGTCCCCGTCGTATCCGCGCGTGAAATGTTCGCGGCGGTCAAAAAGAATCTTTCGCGCGCCGATATCGTTATCGGCGCCGCCGCGGTGGCGGATTACCGTCCGGCGTCGGCGCGCCGGCACAAGATAAAAAAAAGCGGAAGGGCGATGACGTTGCGGCTCGTGCCGAACCCGGACATCCTGGCGTACGCGGGCAGACGTAAAGGGCGGCGCGTGATCGTGGGATTCGCGCTGGAATCCAGGCGCCTTAAAAATGAAGCGCTTCGTAAAATGAAGGAGAAGGATCTCGATATGATCGTCGGCAACGGGCCATCCTCGATCGGCTCGGATATGACGACGGTCCATCTGTTCCACCGCGCCGGAAAGGCAACGGTGATCCGTCATGCCGGAAAAAATGCGGTTGCCCGGAGGATCGTCCATGAGTCCGTCACCCTCTACCGAAACACTGCGGCTGATCGCGTCCTGGCTGGAAGATGAAGCCCGCTGGGGCCAGTCGGAACTGATACTCGGAAGGACGCCGCCGCGGAAAGAAAGCAGTCCCGTGACGGCGGATACGGAACCCGTTCCTCAAACCGTCACGGCAGCCGGTGACGGTGATCATGGCGCCATGCTCGCGGCGTTCCAGGCATCTATAGCCGGATGCAGGAAATGCCCGCTCGGCGCGACGCGGATCAATTTTGTTTTCGGTACGGGCGATCCATCGGCCCGCCTGATGTTCATCGGCGAGGGGCCGGGCTATGAAGAGGACCGGCAGGGCGAACCGTTCGTCGGGCCCGCGGGCCAGCTGCTTAACAGGATCATTGAAGCGATAGGTCTCAGGCGGGCCGATGTTTACATAGCGAACATAGTCAAATGCCATCCCATGAAGGACCCGTCAACCCCTGAAAGACGCGGGAACGACCGCGCCCCGGCCGCAGAAGAGGCGTCGGCCTGCGTCCCTTATCTTGAACGGCAGATCAGCATGATCAGGCCCGCGGTTATATGCGTGCTGGGAGCTACGGCGGCCCAGTCATTGCTCGCTACAGACCGCGGCATCAGTGTACTGCGGGGCCGGTTCCATGATTACAAAGGCATACCCGTCATGCCTACCTTTCATCCCGCGGCGCTCCTGCGGAATCCCGACTTGAAACGCGACGTCTGGTACGACATGAAACTGGTCCGGGACCTGCTCAATAACAAGTGAGTATATGAGTTAGTGAGTAAGTGAGTAAGGAACAACAAAGCCCAAGATACAACTACGACGCAAAAAAGGGACAAATTTATCAATACGGTAAAATGATTTTCAGCAACAGAACGAAAAATATGGCAACACTGCTCATATTATCATTTTCATCTCTCCGTTATCATCTGTCTTATTTATTGTTGTTGCCGTTTTTGCCGTTGCCTTTCCTTACTCACTTGCTCACTTACTCGCTAAAAGGATTCTCGATGTTTGCCTGTGTCGTTCTGCCCGTCCCTCTTGACAGATCATTCCATTACCTAATTCCGGAAGCGCTGGCGGGGAAAGTCGTCCCGGGCGCGCGGGTCGAAGTCCCGTTCGGCCCGAGGCATATGTGCGGCGTGGTCGCTTCACTCGACGAAGAAGCGCCCGTGGCGCGCTGCAAACCCGTCATTCGGGTCATCGATCCGGGGCCGGTAGTTACGAAGGAACTCATGGCGCTCGCGCGCTGGCTGAGCGAACGCTGCGTCTGTTCCCTCGGTGAAGCGCTGGGAACGATCGTCCCCTCTTCGCTGCGTCCGCCGGTACGCGCGTCTGCCGCCGGGACAAGCGGGCCGTGCCGCGTTCCGCCGGATACACCGCCGGTGCTGACATCCGCGCAGAAAGCGGTCGTTGGATCGCTGAAGGAAGCGGTTGCCGACGGGAAGTTCGCGCCTTTTCTGCTGCACGGGGTCACGGGCTCAGGCAAAACGGAAGTTTATCTGCACGTTATGGAAGATGTCATCGCGCGTGGCAGATCGGTGGTGTTCCTTCTGCCGGAGATATCCCTGACGCCCCAGTTCATCGGCATCGTCCGCCGGCGGTTCCCCGGTGTCGTCGGCGTATGGCACAGCAACCTTGCCGCGGGCGAGAGGTATCGTACCTGGGAAGCGGCGCGCACCGGGCGCATCCGCATCATGCTCGGCGCCCGCTCGGCGGTCTTCGCGCCCTTCGAACGTCCGGGCCTCATTATCATCGACGAAGAGCACGAGCCCACCTACAAGCAGGAGCAGAAACCTTCTTATCACGCGCGTGAAACGGCCCTCCAGCGCGGACGCCTTTCGGGTGCCGTCGTCATCATGGGCTCGGCAACACCCTCTCTGGAAACGTATTACAACGCGGTTGAAGGTACGTACCGGCTGCTGGAACTTAAAGAACGAATCGATAACAGGCGCCTGCCCCCGGTGACATTGATCGACGCGGGACGCCTGCCCCGGAGGTCCCGCGTCATTTCCGGGCAGGTGGCCGAAGCGCTGACCCGCGTCCTTGCCCGGCGCGAGCAGGCCATACTGTTCCTCAACCGCCGCGGTTTTTCGCCAGGGGTGACATGCCAGGACTGCGGCCAGGTCTGGCAGTGCCCTCATTGTTCCATTTCGATGGTCTACCACCGCGAACCCGAGGGGCTCCAGTGTCATTACTGCGACTACCGGATCCCCTGGCCGGGCAAGTGTCCGGGCTGCGGAAAAGACCGCATCGCGTTGTTCGGCATCGGCACTGAAAAAGTCGAGACTGAACTGAAACGGCTTTTCCCGCACGGCCGCGTTTTCCGGCTTGACCGGGACACCGCTTCGCGCAAAGGAGTATACCAGCAGGCGTACGACGGGTTCCGTAACGAGGAATTCGACATCCTGCTCGGCACCCAGATGGTCACCAAGGGGTTCGATTTCCCGCGGGTGACGATGGTCGGTGTGATCGACGCCGATACGTCGCTCTATCTCCCGGATTTCCGGTCCGCGGAACGGACGTTCCAGCTGATCACGCAGGTGGCCGGACGTTCAGGACGTGGTACTCTCGGAGGAGAAGTCATCGTCCAGTCCCGTCATCCCGATCATTACGCGCTCCTGGCGGCCCGCGCGCACGATTACCGCGATTTCTACCGTCAGGAAATGGCATTCCGCCGGGAACTCCGGTATCCGCCCGTCTGTCATCTCCTGAATGTCCTTATCCGGGGCAGGAACGAAGAACGGGCCGGCGAAGCGGCGAAAACGCTCGGCGCCGCTCTGCGGAGCATCGTTCCCGCCGCCTGTGAACGCGTCGACGTCCTCGGCCCCGTCCAGGCATCACGCTACAAGCTCCGCGGTTATTTCCGCTGGCAGGCCCTTTTAAAGGGCACGGAAAAAGACCTCCTTTCCATCGCTCATGCCTTGAAGAAGACCGCGTTCCCTTCCGGCGCCGTCCTGAGCATTGATATGGATCCGCAGGACACATTGTAAGACAGTGCGTATAGATACAGTACAAAGAGAGTGCAACGGAAGTGCGGAAAAAGTAACGGCAATAACGCCTTTCGAAAAATATGGCAGTTTTAGTGAAAAGCGCGTATAATTATAAATAGATGAGCTCGATAACTGCTTTCCATTTTTACCAATGCCCATCTTGCGGGGAGATATTTCATTCGAAGGAATGGGATCCGGCGGACACCAACACCGCCGCGCCCTGCTGCGGCGCCTCGGGTGAACTGCGCCCGTCATGGCCAGCCGCGTCGGTGGCGCGTTCCCTCAGCCTCATCCTTGAACAGGACCTTAATGACGACAATCAGCGGAGCCTCGCGGTCGTCATGCTCGCCTCCGCGGCCGGCCTGCTTTTCGAACACTCGCTCTGGCAGCTGCTTTTGAAAAATGCCGGTTCACCCGAGTCGGCCGAAATGGTGCTCTACGGCGCCGGGAGCCTGGGAGCGCGGATATCCCTGTTCGATAAGCTCAACCCGGCCTCTCTCAAGCAGACCCTTGAAAGGTCCGGGCTCACGATGTTCCTCGGCGATTGGACTACCCTGCAGCGCCTGCGCGACCGGATAGTGCGCAAAGGGCATTACGTCCCTGGATCCGAAGAGGAAAAGCTCGAAGAGATTGACGTCATTACGGGCGTTCAGGTCCAATGCCTGAAGGCGTTCTCGATCATTACCAACGAGGTCACGCGCCACAAACGCGGCGGGGCCGACGGCAGAACGACAGGGAACAGAAGCACTTCGGTGCTTGTCGTTGACGATGAAGAAGGCGTGCGTCTGCGCATGGCCGGTTTCATCAGCGACAAGGGGATCAAGGTGTTCAACGCGGCGTCCGGGGAAGAGGCCATCGCGTTGTATAAGCAGCACCGGCCCGACTGCGTGTTCCTTGATGTAATGCTGCCGGGCATGGACGGATTGCAGGTGCTGGGGAGCATCAAGGAGTTCGATCCGCAGGCGAACGTTTATTTCATCACCGGTGTCGACGGGTATTCCTTCAAACAGGAAGCACAGCGCCTCGGAGCGAGCGGGCATTTCCTCAAGCCGGTACGCCTCGACGATATCTTCAAGATCATCAAAAATATCTGACGCGCCCGCCTTTTCGGATTATTTCCTCACATCCCAGATTCCGACGTAAATATCTGATAAATGGATGTATTTTCGCGCGCTATTTTGCTTGACTTACCCTCGTGGGAATGATAAAATACTTTTTAAGAGTGTAATGATCATGACGAACGCGCTGCAGGCACCACCGACGACCGCCAGTATCATCAGTATGCTGCGGTCCGAAGGTTCACTTCATATATTCTTACGCGCCCTGGAGGCATCCGGACTTGCTCCGCTTCTGGAAGGCCCGCTGACGTTCACCGTTTTCGCGCCGTCCGATGAAGCGTTGCGGTTCGGGCCTCAGGAGGAGCTTCTCGCCGGGAGTTCCAGCCGCCTGGAAAAGATCGTGGCCTTTCACGTTGTTCCCGGCATATTCAGGGGAACCTGTTTCAACGAAAAAGCGACGCTCAAAACGATCGCGGGCAGGGATCTGGCGATCGATCGTTCCCATTTCGTCGAACCGGATATCAAATGCGCGAACGGCATCATCCATATCATTGACGGCCTGTTGCGGCCGGCATGGTAAGCTGCGGAAAAAACGCTCCGTCATCACGGTGGTGTCCGGTTTAGTCGAATAAATGACAAAGCCGCTCAGCGGGAAGCGCGGGAATGCTAACCATGGCCAGACGGGCAATATGCCGATACGGCGAACCGGTGCTCCGCCGGAAATGCGGAGCGGTCGAACAGGTCACCCCTGAGATCCGTCAGCTGGTCCGTGATCTCCTGGACACGATGTATGCCGCTCCGGGCGTGGGGCTTGCCGCGAATCAGATCGGCGTTCCTCTGAGGATATGTGTCATCGACGTGCGCCCCGACAACAAGCCGCAGCCGATCGTCCTCATCAATCCACGTATCGTGGAAAAAGGGAAAGAGATCGATCTGGAAGAAGGCTGCCTGTCGCTGCCTGGACTGATGGCCAGGGTAAAACGGGCGGAGAAGGTCCGGGTGGAAGCGCTCGACGAGAAAGGTTTACCCTTCATGGTCGAAAGCGACGGGTTTTTCGGGCGCGCGCTGCAGCACGAGATCGATCATCTCGACGGGAAACTGTATATCGACTATCTGCAGCCCTGGAAACGCAAAAAGCTTGAACAGGAGATCAGGGCGCTTAAGAAAGAAGGGAAGTGGTGAAGGTCCTGTTTTTCGGCACGCCATCGCTTTCTGTGCCTTTCCTTGAACGTCTCATCGTCACGGAAACCGTAGTCGGCGTGGTCACGCAGCCGGATAAACCGGCCGCCCGTGGATGCCATCTTCGGCAGCCGCCCGTCAAGGAACGCGCTCTCGCTCATCAGCTGCCCGTTTTTCAGCCCGGAAAAATATCCGGCGGGTTCCGCGACCGGATCTCAGACCTTGCTCCGGATATAGGTGTGGTGATAGCATACGGGAAACTTATTCCGGAGCCGGTGTTCACTCTTCCCTTTTACGGTTGTTTCAATATCCATTTCTCGCTTCTGCCGAAGTATCGCGGCGCCGCGCCGGTCCAATGGGCCCTCATCAACGGAGAAAAGCAGACCGGTGTGACCACGTTCTGGCTGGAAAGAACGCTGGACAGCGGGCCTGTCCTTGAACAGGAACCGATACCCGTCCTTCCGGAAGACGACGCGCAGAGCCTTTTCGGAAAATTGATCCCTCTCGGCGTCGATGTGATGACCCGCACGCTTGACCGTATCAAGGCCGGGCGGTGCGCCGGGGCGGCCCAGGCCGGGGATGTCACATTCGCTCCGTCGCTTGACCGTGACACCGGGCATATCCGCTGGGACATGCCCGCGGAACGGATCATCGATCTTATGCGCGGCACGCGCCCCTGGCCGGGGACGTACACGGTCATCGCGAGCGGGCCTCAGGAGGGCAGGCGGCTCAAGATCCTTGCGGCTTCGGTGGCATCCGGCGACGAAGCGGGGCAGATGTCTTACGCCGCCCCGGGCGCGATATCCGCTCTGTCCAGGAACCGGGGATTTGTCGTCCGCTGCGGCGCCGGGGCGCTCCTTATCGAGGAAGTTCAGCCTGAGAACAAGAAACCCATGTCCGCCTGGTCCTATCTCCAGGGAGGGCACATATCTCCCGGCACACTGCTCGCCTGACGCCACTACCATTAGCTCTCCCGTTTTAGTATAATTAAATGGATGTCCGGACTTGTTTCCGGGCATGAAAGGAGTATGCTCACATGAATATGTTCAAGACGTTCCTGCTTATGCTTGCCATGACGTTGCTGGTCGTTTGGGTCGGCGGTATGGTCGGCGGACGACAGGGCATGCTCATGGCCCTGGTTCTTGCCGGAGCGATGAATTTTTTCTCATACTGGTTCTCGGACAAGATCGTGCTGATGATGTACAGGGCGCGTGAAATTAAACAGAACGATATGCCGGCGCTTTACGAGCTGGTAAGGCGGTTGACCGGCGCTTCGGGCATGCCCATGCCGCGCCTTTATTACATCGATACGGACATGCCGAACGCGTTCGCCACGGGACGGGATCCGCAGCACGCCGCGGTGGCGGTAACGAAGGGTATCCTGGATATTCTTGACGAAAATGAGTTGGGAGGCGTTATTGCCCACGAATTATCGCACGTCAGGAACCGCGACATACTCATTTCCACTATAGCCGCGACGGCGGCAGGCGCGATCTTCATGCTTGCCCGGATGGCCCAGTTCGCGGCCATGTTCGGCGGTTCCCGTGACCGTGAAGATAACAACGGCGGAGGCCTCGGCCTTCTCATCGTCGCGCTAATCGCGCCGGTCGCCGCCATGGTCATCCAGATGGCGATCTCCCGCTCGCGCGAATACGAAGCAGACGCCACAGGCGCCCGGATGCTGGGCGATCCCGCGGCTCTCGCCGGCGCGCTCAGGAAACTTACTGCCGGCGTTAAACGCAATCCGGCGGACGTCAACCCGACGACGGCCCATCTTTTCATCGTCAGCCCTTTCAGCGGGAAGTCGCTGCTCACGCTTTTCTCCACTCATCCGCCGATGGAAGAACGCATCAAGCGGCTGGAGAAAATGGCGGCTGAAAAACAGGATTCCCGCATTCCCAGGGTCATTTACTGATACAAGTGAGTAAGTGAGTATGGGAAAGACAACTAAAAAATAGAAGTGAAAAATGCGAACTCAGGATAATAAACAGAAAAAATATCGTTTTTGTTTCTTTCTGACGTTCAATGCTCAGTCTTCGTTTTCAATTCTTCATAGTCGTTGCAATGCTTGCTCACTTACTCGCCTGCTCACTTACTCACTTTTTTTGCCATGAGTACCGCGCGCCGGCGGGCGTTGAATATCCTCGACTCTTACCAGCCTCAGCGTTCAAACCTTACGCGCCTGCTGAATCGGGAACTGGCGGGCATGACGGAGACAAAGGACAGGGGCTTTATACGGGATCTTGTGTGGGCCGCTGTACGGCGGCTGAATACCCTTGACTGGTTCCTCGCGGCGCTGTGCTCCGACACGGCGAAACTGGAACCGCGGGTGCGGTCCGTCCTGCGCCTTGGCCTGGTTCAAGTACTGTATTTCGATGATATGCCGCCCTATGCCGCGGTCAACGAGACCGTCCGTCTGGCTGACGCGGTGAAACGGCCGGCGGCGCGCGGCCTTGTCAACGCGGTCCTGCGCAGGGCGCTGCGGGAAAAAGATTCGCTTTTCGCGCGCATACGGTCTTTTGAGACGGTCACCGCGTTATCGCTGGAGTATTCATATCCGGAGTGGATGGTGCGCCGCTGGCTCCTCCGGTGGGGGAGAGAGGAGACCGCGGCTTTCTGCGCCGCGGGCAACATGGCACCGCCGTTCACGATCTGCGTCAATACGGAACGGGTTACACGCCGGGCGCTGCAAAAAAAACTGGCGTCTGACGGGATAGAAGCGCGGGAATGCGCTTTTTCCGGGGAAGGAATGACCCTCAGCCCCCGTCCCGAACTCGAGAAGAACGACGCCTGGCGCGAGGGGTTGTTCACGGTACAGGATGAAGCTTCCCAGCTGGTAGCCGGTCTCTGCGGCGTGCATGCCGGCGAGCGGGTGATCGATCTCTGTTCCGGGTCCGGCATCAAAGCGGTGCAGCTTTCCCGCGCGGCTGGGCAACAGGGAACGGTTGAAGCGGTTGATATTTCCTTCGCGCAGCTGGAACGCGCCCGCGGGCTTTTTTCCCGGATGGGGACGGTCAGCGTCATTCCCAAAGAAGAAGATGTCCTGGCCTTCAGCGGGCCCGCGGCTTCGCGGGTGCTTCTCGACGTTCCCTGCTCCGGGCTGGGCGCTTTGCGCCGGAAACCCGACATCAAATGGAATCGCAGTGAAGAGGATATACGTTCGCGTTTCCCGGCTGTTCAGAAGCGGATGCTCGGTCATGCCGCCGGTTTGACCCTGCCGGGCGGAACGCTCGTTTACAGTACCTGTACGACCGAGCCGGAAGAGAACGAGGAAGTCATTTCATCGTTCCTCGAAGAACACGCGGAGTTTTCTCTGGCGCCCGTCACCTTTGAAGGCGAGGCGCGGACGCTGATCTCCGGGGACGGACATTTCTACCGGGCGATGACGCACCGGCACGGCACCGATGGATTTTTTGGAGCGATACTGCGCAGGGCATTATGAAAAAACTCTTTCTTGACCTGGACCTGCCCGCCATTGAAAAGGAACTGGCCGACGCCGGATATCCCAAATACCGCGCCAAACAACTTGTGGAGTGGGTATATCAGAAACGCATCCGGTCGTTCGCGGACTGCAGGAACATCCCGGAAGACATGCGCAAGACGCTGGACGCGAAGTTCGTCCTGCGCTCGCTGACCCCGGCGCGCAAGGATGCCTCATCTCTGGACAGGACGGTGCGCTACACTTTCCGTACCGCCGACGGCCATGCTGTCTATGCGGTCTGTCTTCCGTCCAAGGAACGGCATTCGGTCTGCGTCTCGACCCAGGCCGGATGCCCGATCGGATGCAAATTCTGCGCGTCGGGCCGTGTACCGTTCCGCCGCCATCTGACCCGCGGCGAGATGCTGGAACAGATCATCCAGGCGGGAGAATTGTCGGGCCGTTCAATTACCGGCGTCCTGCTCATGGGCATGGGCGAACCTCTGCTGAACTACGACAACGTCGTCAGCGCTCTGCGCGCCATCGTTGATTTCCGCCACCTGGGCATTGGACGGCGGCACGTGACCGTCTCGACCGTCGGCCTGGTGCCGGCCATACGGAAACTGGCCGAGGAGAAGATCGGTGTCCGCCTCGCGCTGTCGCTGCACGCTCCTGACGACGGGGTCCGCCGCCGCTTTATCCCTGAGACCGTCCCTCATTCCGTCATCGATATCATGCAGGCAGGGATGTATTACTGCCGCACCAACAACGCCCGCCTGACGATCGAATATATCCTTGTGCCGGAAGTCAACGACACGCTGGACTGCGCGAAAAGGTTAATTAAACTTCTCCATAACACGACCAGTCCCTCTGACGAGGTGCAGGTCAATCTGATCCCCTGCAATGAAACCGGGGAACGCAAATGGCGAGCGCCTACCGTTGAAGAGATCGGCCGTTTCAAAAACTATCTTGTGCAGCACGAGGTCCTTGTCAACGTGCGTACGCCCAAAGGCGCGGATATCGGGGCCGCCTGCGGGCAGCTGGGTGTAGAATAAGGACAGCGTAAAATGAAGAATATAAAGTGTAAAACGAAAAACAAACAACCGGGGCGATACAAAGATTGGGAACGCGAGTATCATTTATATCGATTCGCCATGCTTTAAAGGCATTGCTTTATCTGTTCACTAGCCCTGGTTTTGCATTTTTCATTTTACATTTCTCATTGTCATCACGGAGATCCCTATGAAAAAGATCGGGCTGGTCCTGGGGGGAGGGGGGGCGAGAGGGTTGGCGCACATCGGCGTTCTTCGCGTACTTGAGAATGAAAAGATCCCGATCCATTGCATTTCCGGGACTTCCATGGGGGCGATAATAGGCGCCTGTTATGCCGTCAATCCTTCGATCGCCGCGCTCGAGAAAGCCGTGCGCGAAGCGTTGGACAGCGCGCTTTTCAGCAATATTAAATTTAACTTTCTCAGGGGCGGCGGCGAACAGAAACCGGGGAACCGCCGCACGTTCATGAACCGCGCGAAGGAATTCGTCAAATTCGGGTACTTCCACATCATCGAACAGACCCAGCCTTCGATGCTCGACGGCAATAGCCTCGAAGAGATCATCACCAGGCTTCTTCCCGACATCGATATCACCGGGACCAGCATACCGTTCGCCTGCGTGGCGACCGACCTTACCAACGGCGCAGAGAAGATATTCACCAGGGGGCCGCTCCGTTCCTGCGTCATGGCATCGGCATCCATTCCAGGCATTTTTCCTCCGGTCGAGATAGACGGCATATATTACAACGACGGAGGGTCGGTCAGTGTCACTCCGGTGAGGGCGGCGCGGCTGCTGGGCGGAAAGTTCTTTATCGCTTCGGACGTCAAAAGCGCCATGAAAAAATGGAGTTCAACGGAAAACGCCCGCGAGATCATTTCCCGCAGCAATTACATAACGGGTATCCTGCTCAACAACATACACATGAAAGAGGCCGATGTCATAGTGTCCCCGGATGTAAAGCATCTCCAGTGGTCGGATTTTCACAAACTTGATTTCATGATCGAAGCGGGCGAGAAAGCGGCAGGGGAAAAAACGGGCGAGATCCGCCGTGTTTACCGCGCGCGCGCCGTGTGGTCGTGGTTCCGGCGCCTTTTTGACAAAGCCTTGCATTTTTGATAGAATTTTGCGGAGTTTATAAAGGAAATCAACGTGTCCATAGTCAGAGAAGGATATCCGTTCATCATAGCTCCCGCCCTGATCGGAGCGGCATTCCTGGTGTTTTTGCCGGGGTGGCCGTTGAAAGCCGCCGGATTTATATTGATGGCGGCCGCCTTGTTTTGCGCTTTCTTTTTCCGCGACCCGTTCCGCAGCATTCCGGCGGACGGGCGACTGGTGGTCTCTCCCTGTGACGGGAAGGTCATGGAAGTGAATGAGGAGAACGGCATGCGCGTGATACGGGTCTTCCTTTCCGTGTTCAACGTGCATCTGCAGCGGTCTCCTGTCGCGGGAACGGTGACTTCCGTTGAATACCGTCCCGGGAGATTCCTTCCGGCCATGGACCCGCGGGCGCATCTCGTCAACGAACAGAACGTTTTTACCATAAAGACCGTTCACGGCGATTTCATCGTAAAACAGATCGCGGGTATCCTTGCCCGGAGGGTCGTCGCATGGAGCCGTCCCGGAGACACGCTGGAACGCGGTTCGAAAATCGGCTTGATCAAATTCGGTTCTCAGGTCGATATACATACACCGCTCTCGGTCAAGGTCACGGTGGTGCCGGGAGATATAGTCAAGGGCGGTGAATCGGTCATCGGAGAGATCCAATGACCCCCCGCGGCATTTACCTGCTTCCCAGCCTTTTCACCGCGGGCAATCTGTCGGCGGGTTTTCTCTCAGTGATCTTTTCCATCCAGGGGAACTACACGCTCGCGGCCTGGGCCATCATTTTCGCCATACTGATGGACGCCGTGGACGGGCGTGTCGCCCGGTGGACGAGGGCTACCAGTACGTTCGGCGTCGAGTTCGATTCGCTGGCGGACCTCATTTCCTTCGGCGTGGCGCCGGCGATCCTGATGTACCAGATGGTGCTGCATACCATGCACAAACCGGGTATCGCGATCGCTCTTTTTTACGTGCTGGCCGGCGGATTGCGGCTGGCCCGGTTCAACGTCAAATCCCTGAACGGTGAACCCTCTTCGGAATTCACCGGCCTTCCGATACCGGCCGGCGCGGGCATGCTCGCTTCGTTCGCCCTCAGCTACGAGCTTTTCGTCATAGGACAGGAAGGCCTTGCCCGGCACTATATCCCCATAGTCATGGACAAGATGCCTTTTTTCATGAAGATGATCCCGGTCTTCATGGTGGTCATCGCGGCGCTGATGGTTTCGACCGTCCCGTACATGGCGTTTAAAAAGCTGAAAATGGACAGGCCCAAGTCCCTGCAGATAATCACGCTCATTCTAATCGGGATCATTCTGATCATCACCTACCCGCAGAACACCATATTCATCATCTTCCTGGGATATCTGCTTTCAGGTATCGCGGGATACCTCTTGCGGTACTGGCGATTGAGACGCGCGATCATGATGACGTACCGTATGAAAAAGAACGGCAAACAGCAGTAACCTCTCCCGCGGCGATAAGACCAGTCACGGTATTTGACCGACGGCATGTGATTCGATATCCGAGGATCCTGTTATGGAACGCAAAAAAGTTATTTTTTTCGACACCACACTGAGGGACGGCGAACAGTCGCCCGGCGCAAGCATGAACATCGCCGAAAAAATGGAAGTGGCCAGGCAGCTCGCACGCCTGGGTGTCGATGTGATCGAGGCGGGGTTCCCCATTTCCAGCCCGGGCGATTTTGAGTCGGTCAAACTTGTAGCTCAGAACATCAAGGGGCCTTCAGTCGCGGGCCTGTGCCGCGCGAGCGAAAAAGACATCACCTGCTGCTGGAACGCGGTAAAATTCTCGAAAAAACCCCGCATCCACACGTTTATCGCCACGTCGGACCTTCATATTGAGAAGAAGCTGCAGAAAACGCGGGAGGAAGTCCTCGATATAGCGGTCAAGGCCGTCCGCTTCGCGAAGAAATACTGCGACGATGTCCAGTTCTCAGCCGAAGACGCCAGCCGGTCCGACAGGGATTATCTCAGCTCGGTGGTGGAAGCGGTCATCGACGCGGGAGCGACGACGGTCAATATACCCGACACGGTCGGCTATGCTGTCCCGGAAGAATTCGGCGAGCTGATCCGCTCGCTGCGGGAACGGGTGCCTAACATCGGCAAAGCCGTCATCAGCGTTCATTGCCATAACGACCTGGGCCTTTCGGTCGCCAATTCCCTTGCGGCCATAGCGAACGGCGCCGGCCAGGTGGAATGCACCGTCAACGGCATCGGCGAGCGCGCGGGGAACGCGGCGCTTGAAGAGATCGCCATGGTGCTCAGGACCAGGGAACAATTTTATAAAATGCCGCTCGGGCTTAAGACCGAAGAGATATACAAGGCCAGCAGGCTGGTCTCTTCGCTTACCGGCATAACCGTGCAGCCGAACAAGGCCGTCGTCGGAGCCAACGCGTTCGCGCACGAGGCGGGCATCCACCAGGACGGCGTGCTCAAGGAAAGGCGCACGTACGAGATCATGAGGCCGCAGGACGTCGGCGTCCCGTCCAGCCAGCTGGTGCTGGGAAAGCATTCCGGGCGCCACGCGCTGGTCAAAAGGCTTAAAGACCTCGGCTACCGGCTCGGGGTTTCAGATGTCGAGCGGGTATTTAACCGGTTCAAGGAGCTTGCCGACAAGAAAAAATGCGTGTTTGACGACGATATAGCGGCGATCGCAGAAGAGGGCATGGGTACGGCGCCTCTTGAGGCCTTCACTCTGGATTATCTTAACACGTCGTCCGGAACCGGCATAATTCCGACCGCGACGGTACGGATAGCCGTTCAGGGAAGAAAGGCGAAAGACAAACCTTCGGTAACGCAGGAAGCGGCCTGCGGGGACGGCCCCGTTGACGCGGCGTACCGCGCCATCGACAAGATAACCCGTTTGAACGCGCGCCTGTCCGATTACAGCCTGCGCGCGGTGTCGGGCGGCAAGGACGCGCAGGGTGAAGTGACCGTCAAGGTGGAGTCGAACGGCATCATGTTTACCGGGCGCGGCATATCGACGGACATAATAGAAGCGAGCGCGCGCGCATACCTGCAGGCGCTGAACAAGATAGCGGTAAGGAGAAAGAGCAGATCAGTTCATGGCTCGTAGCTCATAAGCTTATAAGGCAGGCAAAAACGGAGAAGGAAACATCATGGGACAGACCATAACTGAAAAAATACTGGCAGCTCACTCGGGCGTAAAGTCCGTCAAACCGGGCGAATTCATCGAACCGAAAGTGGACCTGGCGCTTGGCAACGACGTCACCGCTCCTCTGGCGATCAAGGATGTGCGCCAGGCCGGCGTACGTTCGGTTTTTGACCGCAGGAAGATCGCCCTTGTCATGGACCATTTCACTCCCAACAAAGACATCAAAAGCGCGGAACACGTGAAGATGGTGCGTGAATTCGCGAAGGAATACCGGATCGTCAACTATTTCGAGGGCGGCAATTGCGGCGTGGAACACGCGCTTCTGCCGGAAAAAGGCCTGGTGCTGCCCGGCGAGCTTGTCGTCGGAGCCGATTCTCACACCTGTACGTACGGCGCGCTGGGCGCGTTCTCGTCCGGCATGGGGTCGACGGACCTGGCCGCGGCGATGATGACCGGCCGTATCTGGCTCAAGGTCCCGGCGAGCATAAAATTCGTCTACAAAGGGAAGCTGAATAAATGGGTCGGCGGCAAGGACATTATCCTCTACACGATCGGCAGGATCGGCGTCGACGGCGCTCTGTACCAGTCGATGGAGTTCACCGGCCCTGTCATTGAGAAGCTGCCGATGTCCGACCGGTTCACGATGGCGAACATGGCCATAGAAGCGGGCGGAAAGAACGGTATCATCGCGCCCGATGCCATTACCCTGGCGTATGTAAAAGGACGGGCGTCGCGCAAGTTCAAGCTGTACGAGAGCGGCCCGGACGCCGCATACGCCGATGTCATCGAGATCGATTGTTCCGCCATCGCTCCCCAGGTATCGGAGCCCTTCCTGCCTTCCAACGCCAAACCGGCGAGGGAACTGAACAGGATAACGATCGACCAGGTCGTCATAGGCTCCTGTACCAACGGGCGGATCGAGGACCTGCGTATCGCGGCAAAGATCCTGAAGGGTAAAAAGGTCAGCTCGAACGTCCGCACCCTGATCATGCCCGCGACCCCGCGGATATATCATGATGCCCTGAAAGAAGGCCTGTTCGATATATTCCTGCAAGCCGGAGCGATCATCTCTCCGCCGACATGCGGCCCCTGCCTTGGAGGCCATATGGGTATCCTGGCGGAAGGCGAACGCTGCGTCGCGACCACCAACCGGAACTTCGTGGGGCGCATGGGACATCCGAAATCGGAAGTCTATCTCGCGAGCCCTGCCGTCGCCGCCGCATCCGCCGTCAGAGGCAGGATCGTCGACCCCGGCCAACTTTAGAAAGTGAGCGAGTGAGCAAGCAGGAAACGAACAGGCAGGCGCGGGCTTTACCTGCGTCCCAGTCCGGGCCATGCCGCATCAACGAATATTAATACTGGTATCGAACAAAAACGGTCGATCGTTTTTCCCCGCTGTTTTAAGGGGATCCCAAGGGGAATTGATTCCCTTTGACTACAAGCCGCGTGAAGTATGCCTCATGGCTTCATGCGGGCCTGGTGGAAGCCATGTCAAAAAATGATAAAATGATCCTCAAAGGCAGCGCTCATAAATATGGTTCGAACATCAATACGGACGAGATCATCCCCGCCCGTTATCTGAACTCTTCGGACCCGGCGGAACTGGCGAAACACTGCATGGAG
>CAZNYG010000005.1:32649-43612 GCA_964577205.1 uncultured Elusimicrobiales bacterium
ACGGGGACTTCATGAAAAAGATGGAGCCCGGGGACATTATCGTCGCCGAGAACAATTTCGGCTGCGGGTCGTCGCGCGAGCATGCCCCGATCTCGATAAAAGCTGCCGGTGTCTCAGCGGTCATCGCCAATTCCTACGCGCGCATTTTTTTCCGCAACGCCATCAATATCGGTCTGCCTATTCTTGAATCGCGCGAGGCGGCCGAACGCATCCGGCAGGGCGACGAGATCGAGATCGACCTTGCTTCCGGCGCGATACGGAACATGACGCGGAATGAAACCTATCAGGCGCAGCCGTTCCCGGAATTCATGAGGCAGATCATGAAAAAGGGCGGGCTGCTGGCATACATCAAAAGCTCAAAACAGGCTTTTGGCGGGCGATGAAATCGAATATCCGATATGTTCGGGTCGAAGGAGAGAACAATGGATACAAAGAAAAATTACCGTATAGCGGTTGTCGGCGGGGACGGCACGGGCCCGGAAGTGATCCGGGAAGGCATTAAGGTACTTGACGCGGCGGCAAGAAAAGGCGGTTTCAAGCTCGGGTGGGTCAATTATGACCTGGGCGGCGAACGCTATAAAAAGACCGGAGAGATCCTGCCGGACAGCGTCGTCGCGGAGCTTCGCCAGGCTGACGCCATTTATCTTGGCGCGATCGGCCATCCCGACGTAAAACCGGGCATCCTTGAAAAAGGGCTGCTGCTCCGGCTGCGTTTCGAACTGGACCAGTACATCAATCTCCGCCCGGTAAAACTGTATCCCAACGTCGACACTCCACTGAAGGACAAAAGGCCGCAGGATATCGACTTTCTCGTCGTCCGTGAGAATACCGAAGGGCTGTATGCCGGCGCGGGAGGATTCCTGCGCAAAGGCACGCCGCATGAAGTGGCTACCCAGGAATCGGTCAATACCCGCCATGGCGTGGAACGCTGCGTTCGTTACGCGTTCGAAGCGACCAGAAAACGGGGGAAAAACCTGAAACTTACCCTCTGCGGCAAGACCAATGTCCTTACCTTCGCCTTCGATCTGTGGGAAAGAACGTTCAACGAAGTCGCCAAAGAATATTCGGACATCAAGACAGATTACGCGAATGTCGACGCGACCTGCATGTGGATGGTGAAGAACCCAGAATGGTTCGACGTCATCGTCACTGACAACATGTTCGGCGATATCATCACCGACCTGGGAGCCATGATACAGGGCGGCATGGGTATCTCGGCCGGCGGTAACATAAATCCGGCAGGCGTTTCTATGTTCGAGCCCATTGGCGGATCGGCCCCTAAATACACGGGAAAGAATGTCATCAATCCGCTGGCGGCCATCTGCGCCGGGGGCATGCTGCTTGAATGCATCGGGCAGAAAGAGGCGGGCCAGTGGGTCGAGGACTCGGTCATAAGATCGCTGACCGGCGGCAAGATAAAGAGCCTTGCAGCGGGCAGGATGGGTCTCACAACGACAGAAGTCGGCGATCTTGTCGCGTCAAATATTTAGAATAATTAGTTTCGATGGCAGGAATATTGCATTATCAGAAATTAGGGAAAAGGGGCACGAACTATTATCATGGGACAGTATAACGTTGGCATCGTGGGCGCTTCGGGCGCGGTCGGGAATGAAATGCTGAAAATGGTGGAGGACCGGAATTTTCCGGTCAGATCGCTTCGTCTTTTCGCGTCTGAACGTTCGGCGGGGAAAAAGCTTAAGTATCGCGGCAAAGACATAGTCATCGAAAAGCTGGACACCTCTTCACCGAAAGGCCTGGATGTGGCGCTTTTCAGCGCGGGCGCGACCATATCGAAAGAATTCGCCCCGGTCTTCGCTAAAGAGAATGTCTTCGTGATCGACAATTCGAGCGCCTGGCG
Source organism: uncultured Elusimicrobiales bacterium (assembly GCA_964577205.1). GTDB lineage: Bacteria > Elusimicrobiota > Endomicrobiia > Endomicrobiales > CAIRNS01 > CAZNYG01. The sequence continues at coordinate 34,508 of CAZNYG010000005.1, forward strand.
GATGGATAAGGATATCCCGCTGGTCGTACCCGAAGTCAATCCTCACGACCTTGCCGCTGATAAAAAGATCATCGCCAATCCCAACTGCTCGACCATCCAGATGGTCGTCGCGTTGAAACCGATCCATGACACCGCAAAGATAAAACGGGTCGTCGTTGCCACCTATCAGGCGGTTTCCGGCGCGGGAGCCAAAGGCATGAAGGAGCTCCGCGAGCAGACGCTGGCCTGGGCAAAAGGCGAGGCGATGCCCGCCGCGTCCAAGTTTCAGTACCAGATCGCTTTCAACCTTATCCCTCAGATCGACGTGTTTACCGGGAACGGATATACCAAAGAAGAAATGAAGATGGCCAACGAGACGCAGAAGATCATGGGCGACAGCTCGATACGGGTTTCGGCGACCTGTGTCCGCGTCCCGGTTTACCGTTCTCACTCCGAATCGGTATGGATAGAGACGGAAAAAAAGATATCTCCGGATGAAGCCCGCGCGCTGCTGGCGAAAGCTCCGGGTGTCGAACTTGTCGATGATCCGGCGAATAAAAAGTACCCGATGCCGCTGGACGGTGAAAATAAACAGGTAACATATGTCGGCAGGATCCGGGAAGACATATCGGCGGAAAAAGGCCTGACGTTCTGGGTCGTTTCAGACAATCTTTTGAAGGGAGCCGCCTTGAACGCGGTTCAGATCGCGGAAGCACTCGTTGAGCGGAACATCCTCAAGTAGAAGGGGCTGGCCCGTATCGCGGAGGGGGAACGGTTTCGTTTCGCAGAGCCTATGAAAAAACTTATCGTCAACGCGGATGATTTCGGATACCGGGAAGGTATCAACAAAGGGGTCATTTACGCGCATCAGAACGGCGTCGTTTCCAGCGCGTCACTGTTCGTCGAACGCGAAGGCACCGACGAAGCCGTACGCCTCGCGAAGGAACATCCTTCACTGGGGCTGGGGCTTCACCTGGACCTGGACAAATTCTTCACGGTGGATCATCATGCCGGCGTTATCGTTGAATGGTCCACCCCCCGGCCTTCCATAGACGCAGTACGCGATGATGCGCGCCGCCAGATCGACAAGTACCTTTCATTCGGTTTCACCGCCGATCACCTGGACAGCCATCACCACGCGCATATGCATCCGGAAGTGTTCCCGGTCGTCTGCCGCCTGCTTGCGGAATACCGCATACCTTTCGTAAGGTTGTTCTCACGGCTCTACCCCGATCCTGTGGAATTCGACGCGATGAAAAAGCATGTCGCCGAGAACGGGCTCAAGACCGTCGATCATTTTATTGAAGGATGGTACTGGGGCAATGTAGACGAAGAGTACGGGATCGCCGAACTCATGACCCATCCCGGCTACGGCGAACTGTGGCGGGAAGCGGAACTGGCGCACTGCTGCCAGCCGCAGCTGAAAGACTACTTCATCGAATCAAAGATAGACCTGCTTCGTTTTTCCGACGCGGGAATGGAATAGCGGATACCCTCCTTCACTCTCATCTCTGCGCTGGTTTTTCTCCCCCGGGGAGAAAGGCAGGATGAGGCGCCTTTTTATCACCGATCATGGTTACTTATCTCCTTCGCGTCCAGTACGACGGCACTGACTTTTGCGGCTGGCAGAAACAGCCGCGCGGCCGCAGCGTGCAGGGGGAAATGGAAAAAGCCGCGCGTATCATTTTCCGCGCTTCCTGCGCGGTTACGGGCGCGGGCAGAACCGACAAAGGCGTCCATGCCGTCGGCCAGGCCGTCAGCGTCGCTGCGCCGTCCCGCCTGCCTTCCCGGCGCGTTTTAAACGCGTTTAACAGCCTTTTGCCTCAGGATGTATCCATCAGCAGTGCCCGGATCGTTCCTGCCTCATTTAACCCCCGTTACAACGCGAAAGAAAAGATCTACCGCTATGTGATCTGGAACAGGCCGTACCGTTCTGTCTGGTCGCAGAAATATTCCTGGCATATCATGCTGCCGCTGGATGTCCCTGCCATGAGAAAAGGAGCTTCCTTTCTGCATGGAAGGCATGATTTTGACGCCTTTACGGCTTCCGGCTGTTCGCAGGAAGACAGGACGGCAGAAATGCGTGAGATAACCGTTACCCGTTCTTCCGGAAAAATAACGATCACTTTCCGCGGGAACCGCTTCCTTTACAAAATGATCCGCAATATCGTCGGAACGCTGGCCGACGCCGGACGCGGCTTCATCCCTCCTGAAAAGCTTCGCGAGATCCTGGACAGCGGCGACCGCCGCAAGGCCGGCAGGACCGCTCCTCCACAGGGATTATTCCTGCAGAAAGTCATTTTCTGAGATTTTACGATTAATTCACATAAACTGTGGATCTTTTCCTTTACTAAGCTACATTATATTGATGCAGATCAAGTGGCGAAAGGGAGATCAATGACTGCGCGGGATTCCTGTCATCGTTTGATTCAACATACGGCCGAAACTCGGGATGAGGCCGGTTTTTTTTCTGCGTGCCGGGGTAAGGCTGGGACGATCCTGCCCCGTCTGAACACCGGGGACGCCGCCCGCAGGATCACCGCGGTTCTTACCGCCGCGTGTTTTATTTTCTCTTTTATCGCCGCCCCCGCCGTTCAGGCCATTCTTCCTCCAGCGGGCCAGTTGTCCGCTGCGCCTTCCACAGGCTTTCCCGTGCCGGGCATACCTGCCGACGCCGGACGGGTAACGGCAGCCCGGCTGTCGGACTCTGTCCCTCCCGTCGTCCTTATACAGGACCTCCACTGCCACCCTGAAGTTCAGAAAAATATCTTTCGCGTGCTCTCACGGCTTGACCGGGATAACGGGATCAGGAATATATATCTCGAAGGCGCCTACGGCGATGTTTCCACACGATGGCTGGCGGCCCTCGCCCGGACCGAACTTGGGAAAAAGGCGCTGGACGCGGAACTGGACCGCGGCTGGCTCGACGGCGCCGAATACTATTCCATCGTTTCGGGCAGGACCGAGATCATCAAGGGCCTTGAGAACAAGCGCGTTTACGACGAAAATATAGGCCGGCTCCAATGCATGATGGAACAGCGTACCACGGCCCGGCCCCTTCTCGACGCGATGAAGCGCGAATGCGCGGTTTTGCGGGAACGATATTTCTCCCGCGCCAACGCCGCGCTCGCCCGTCTCGAACTCCGTCTGCAAAACGGGGATATATCTTCGAAAGCATATTACAGCCGGCTCCTGCGCCTGGCGGATAAAGCTTTCATGGACATGACCCGGTACCCGGATGTCGTCCGCTTTGAGGCGCTGCTCAAAACAAGCGGCAGGATCTCCCGGCCGCGCGCGGCGCGTGATCTGCGGAAGGTCATGGGACAGCTGCGGGCCCGGGCGCCTTATAACGAATACGAGCGTCTCGCTTCTCTGGCGGGCGATAACGAACGTCGGGAAGAGTTCATGGCTCTTGTGGGGGAAACGGCCCGGCGCCATAACATTGATCTCTCTTCAAGCCACCCTCATCTTGCCAGGCTTATCGCGTGGCAGGCTCAGCAGGCATTGATTAACCCGCAGTCGCTGATACGTGAAGAACGCCTGCTCATATATGAGCTTCGGCGGCGTTTCGCCGGTTCTCCCGCTGAGCGCGATATTCTTTTCATTTCGGAATTCACCCGCCTGACGGAAGATATCCTGCTTAACCGGGTGACCGCCGACGATTACGCCTGGTACGAGGCGCGCGCGGATGAATTCAGCAATACCTGGCCGCGTTACAGCCGCGTTTCCGGCCCGGCTTCGATCGCGGGGATGCTGGCCCTTTCCCGCGATTTCTACGCTGCGAACTTTGAACGCAACCGGTATTTTCTCGACGCTGTAATGTCGGGTATGGATAAAGCGGAGGGCAGAACGAATGCTGTCGTCACCGGCGGCTTTCATACCGACGGCCTCGCCCGTCTCCTTAAGGAAAGAGGGATCCCTTACATCGTTGTCACTCCCTCGATAACCACCGGCACTGCCGGCAGCACCCGCCTGTACGAAGAGCTTATCAGGGCCCAGAACACCGTTTCAGGCCAGACGATCGCAAGCCTCGCCAAAGGGCTTCGGGGGCCTGAATGCCTCGGCGACCCGATCGGCCAGATGCTCGCCATACAGATATGGGACGATAACGCGCTGCCTGAAGTCGCGACCCGAGCCTGCAACAAATTGATCGCCGATCTTCAGAAAGAACATACTGTTGAAGGCGCTGAATTCCCTCCGACAAAAGTATCGAATGTAACGCGGACGGATGACAGGAGCATTGGGTTCAGTGTCGCGTATGGCAAAGAGGTGTCCCGTTATATAATTGGATATGACAGAACAGTCTCGCCGGTAAAAGACGGCGCGGCGCTGGCGTCCGTCGCGGATTCCGTGGTGCAGGGAAAGATCAACGCGGCGTTCAAAGGGAAATGGACGGGGAAACTGATGTACGCCGCCTACACGGTTTTCGGCGTCAACTGGGAATCGCTTCTGCTTCTGCCGGTTGTCGGCCCGCTGGTTTCCAGCGCGCTCGTCCGCAATGGTATTGGACAACGCGTACCCGACCAGGGTAAGTACTCGATCATTCTTTCCGCGGGTGTTGCCGGATCCCTGCTGCTGCCCGTCCCTGAGCTGAAACTGTTTTGTTTAATGGCCACTGTCATTTTCAGCGCTTCGCAGTTATATTCCGCGCATGCTGATGAGGACAGGGGGATGAAGAGATCAGGCATTTTGCTCCTGGGATGCTTCCTGATATCCGCCGCTTTCTGGCTGCCGCTTTGCGGATACGCTTTCGGAATTCCCATTCCCTTCGCGGGCACCGTTTCAGACCCGTTCACCGGATCGATCACCGGGTTCGCCGCGTCGTTCTTCACGCATTCGCTGTTCAATGCCGCGATGCTTGTGTTGAAGCGCTTCGGGATCGCGCCCCGCTGGACGCAATTGGCTTCCAGTCTCGAAGCCAGCCGGAAGATCGCCGAAGAGACCATGGACGTAAAAGGGATAGTTGACGAGATCAGGGGATGCATGACGACAGACGGCAATAACGTTGTTTTCAAGGGAGCGGAAACAAAGGCGCTCATTGAAAAGTACGCGGGGATCCTCGCCGATCGTGCAGACTATCCGGTCGAAGGGGCGTGGCCTTTCCTGAAGGCGGTAGTGCAGCTTGCTCGATTGGAAGAAGAGGCATTAATGAAATTTGTGGCTGATAATTTTTCGACGCATCATTCCGCACTGGTGGATGCATTGTCTTTGATGACATGCAATCAATGCGGGGAATGGATACGTGAACAATCACCGGCCCTGGATGGCAGAAAATACTATTTTGTTTCCGCCGAAATATCGCACTGGGCGGGCGGGCTCGGCCCGGTAATGACCTTTCATTCCAAAGGCATGAAAGAGCTGGGAGCGGACATCGAATGCATCGAGCCCCTGTATCAATTGAGGCGGGACAAAAGCAATCCTGACGGCGATCCGCTGGATTACAGCAGCAGCGAACATGACGACCGGCAGATCACATTCGATAAAGAAAACGGGGGAGTGATACTGGAAGGATATGTAAGGGTCGGGGGAAAAGACGTAAAATACCAGGTGCTGAGAGGAGTGAGGAGTAATAATCCGAATGATCCAGAAGCTCCGGTTCACTATTTTATCAGAGACGCGGATGAAAATGGTGAATCGCACTTTACCCGGACGCTTTACAATTACGGGGATAACGGGAACGCATCTTGGGAAGAGTTTACTTCGTTCTTCAATCTCGCGTCCGCTGAATTGATACAGCATCTTGAAAAAGCAAGAAAAGATACTGACGGGGACGCGTACAAGCCTGCCGTCGTCCATACCAATGACGGACAGACCGCTCCTCTTGCGGCGGTCATCAAGAGCCGGTTCGCCGATGATCCGCTTATGATGAACCTTGTATCGGTTTTTACCACGCACACTTACTTTAACCGTCGTTACGTGGGGTTTGAATATGGCATTGGAATCCTGAAGGACATGATGCATATCGAACCCAGGTACTTTAACGCGTTTTTCCGTGACGGCATGATCGATTTTACTTCGGGTGGAGTGCGCCTTGCCGACCTCCCTACCGCGGTAAGCCGTGAGCATCGCGATAATGTTTCTCATCATGATCCCGGGGCGCACCTGAAAGCGGTGACCAATGGAGCGGTGCCTTCAATGATGGCGAAGTATTTCCGGGAAAAAATGCGGGAGCATTATCCCGGCGCCGACGTGGAAAGGCCTACCGCTGAACAGATACGAGGGACAAAGATCCTCTGCAAAGAGGATCTTAACACGCTGCTCGGCACGATCGCGAAAAGGGAACAAAGGGATATACCGCCCATTGGAACGAACCGGCAGCTGATCATCGCCGCCCGGCGCTGCGTGCCGGAGAAAATGGGGGCTGAGCGGGCGTTCACGCGCGAGAATGTAGAGGACATGGTCAGAGGGGAAGAAGGCCAGAATCTCATTATATTCGGAGCGGACCAGGGAGAAGCAAGCAGAGAATTGATCAGCCGCTATAAACAGATCGAAGAGGATCTGAAGAAGACAAGAAGCCCTGAAGACGGCGTGTTCATTTTTGTCACTTCTTTCAGCAGTGAGGAAAAAATGATGCTCCTTGCCGCGGGAGACGTACAGGTTCAGGACTCGGATCATCATACCGGAGCGGCAGAGTTCTCCGAAGAAGATATCACGGCGAACGGAGGGCTGCAGTTCAGCCCGCCGTATCATGAAGGCGTCATCATGGACCAGGGGCTGCGGATCAATTATGAAAAGCCCGGCGAAGGGAACACGATCATTCCCCGTGACGCGACGCCTGAAGCGTACCGGGAAGAGTTCATGAAATTGCGGCAGCTGTGGAACAAAGAAGGCAACGATCAAAAGGACTTCTATGAGAACTGCGCGCTTTCGGTGCGCCTCAACCGGATACAGAACTATCTGCTTACTTCGGCCGCGTACCTGCGCGCGGTGAACGACATGATCCCGGCGGCAGAGGGGAAAAGGGAAAGGATACGCGAAGAACGGGAAAAAGACCTCGCGAATTTATCGGCAATATTGTGCGCGATCGACGGGATCAAAAATAATCAGAAGCTGATAGAGCTTTTGCTTAATACGGGCAGGACCGGCCGCAACAAGGTCAACAGCTTTTACTTTTCGCATAGTGGCGAGTCGGCTGAAGGGGCAGGCATAGTACCTTTTATTGAAAAGATAAGGGACATATCGCGGAGGGAGGGGTATGGCGGATTGATCGCCAATTACCTCGAAGGCCATTTTTTCAATTACATCAATGTGGTCTTCGGCAATCTTGGCGAACTGTCTTTGTCGTTATGCAAATGGCTTGATGAGATCGAAAATACAAAAAGTGATTCCGACGATCAAAAGATGCACCGTTTTGTGAGCGGGCTCGAATATCTCTCGGATCAACTTGAGGCCCGTATCGCGGAGCTGCCGGTAGCTGCTTCAACTTCGTTCAAGATCAGTACAGATAGCCCTTTCTACGCGGAAAGAAGCGAATTTGCGTCGCCGAAATCTGATCCCTGCAGCGACCTGGCTGTAACGGTGAGTCACAAAGGGAATGCGGCGGTTCTTGTGGTTGATTACAGGCTCGAAATACCTGGCATGGCCGCTGATGATTATGCCGATATTTTCAGGCAAGCGGTGAATAGCATGGGAACGGGGCTGAAAAAGTCAGGCGGATACATTGCTGTCAGGGAATTGAGGGTGTCGCCTCATTTATTTGAGGATCATACTGGTAATGGCCTCATCGGAGTGAACAGTGCTTTAAAGAGGATCGAGGACGAAAAAGCGCGTAAGATAGTCTATATGACGGGCATTTTCCATGAAATGTGCCATGAGATAAGCGGGCGCGGCGACGAAACATTTGAGGCGGAACAGCTTGAGCGCGATATCGATTATTTCTTCAAGATCACTCACGAGCATGGTATCAGGCCGCTGGAAGCGCTCCAGGCACTGCAGGATGGCGGAGATGTCGATTGTTCTATTTTCATCGAAGCCTGCCGCGGACGGATCACTGACATGTGGAACGAGATGTCGCATTTCCGCCATGACTTCCAGAATGCCATCATCAGACTGCCCCTCCTCTTGGAGTGTTATGAGGAGGTGCTAAATTTTTTGCCCGCTGCCATAGAGAAGCCGCCGGAGAAACAAATGGAATTACTGATAGAACTCTCTAATCTCCTGAAGCAGATCAATGCGGTTTCTTCCAGCGCGCAGACGGGAGATGAATGGCAGCATAAATTCGATACGATACACGCCATGAAACAAGAGGGCAGGAAACTGATGGAATTGGCTACGCAGGAAGGAATTGACGTATTAAAAGGGACAATCGAGAAACTCATCGTCGAGGTCGAAAAGGACGATATGACTGGTTTCCGCGGATATGGAGAGGACTTCAACACAGACATCCATTTGGCAAAAACGATCCTGTGCGATGTATTTCCGGAGCTGCTGGATTTCGATCCCAACTTTAAAGCAGTCATGGCCGAGTCCGATCTTAGAGCTTTTTCATGGGTCTGGAGGGCGGCGAAAAGCGGCACGCAATGCCCGGTAGAGTTTGTGGGATTTTATGACAATGATCTTTCCATCGATACGGGCGGCGGCGAATACACGTGCGGCCTCATCAGGGCTCTGTTGAATTTCGTTGTTAACGGCAAGGAAATCATGTGGGAAAAGAAGAAGAGCGTCAAACGGATGCAGGTGGAGGCCGGCAGAAAAGGCGGTTACATCACCATCACCATTCGGGATAACGGCGGCGGTATCTTCATTGATGGTAACGTGCTGGAACAGGGCGTCACAAGCCATCAAGACAGGGGAAGCAACGGAGAGGGGCTGGACATAGCAAATAAAACTATCAAGAGAATGGGCGGTTGGATCGAAATTATAAGAAAAGTGCAATGGGGAGAGAATAACCAATATGAAGGAGCGGAATTTACTATTTACCTTCCCGCAAGGTCGGGGGGTCCCGAAACAGTCGATGCTTCCCTGAATGAGCTTTTAGCGCCCTTGCATTTACCTGATATCCTCGGCAAAGCAGCCGCAGCAGCCGTTGCCGGACAGCGGCAGAAACCTTTGGTGGTCATTATAGCGGGCAGGGGTACTGAATTGCCTTCCATAGATGAGAAAGAGGTTTCTTCGGTATTCCGTTTC
>CAZNYG010000006.1:0-18265 GCA_964577205.1 uncultured Elusimicrobiales bacterium
CGCGCCCGCCGCGAGGACCTCTTCCATGATACCAGCTTCTGCGTTCCCGGTTATGATGATGACCCTGGCTTCAGGGTCTCTTTCCCTGAGCTTTTTCAGTACCGTTATCCCGTCCATTCCTTCCATGTGTATGTCGAGGAACACCAATCCGAACGTATCCTTGTCGTAAACCGCCAACGCTTCCTCTCCCGATGTCGCGGTCTGGCTGGAGATGTGAAGCCGCCTTAAGAAGTTCTGCATGAAAGTGACGATATCTTCTTCGTCGTCAACAAGTAGGATATGCGAAGCCGCCATAATTGTGCCCAACGCTCCCGTCCGGCATGAACCGCAGAATATCCCTTTCCGGATACAAGAAGCGAACCCGGATACGGGATTGTGAGTTATCAACTGGTCTTATATACGATACCTTAGCTGTTATTGAGTGTTTCATGCATCAAAAAATGACATTTCAAATTTTAAATTTCAAATTGAGTCCATTGAAAAACCCCTGCTTTTCGCCTTGTTGTCATCCCCGAAGTTCTTTAACCCGCGGATGCGGGACTTCATTCATGTCCACATAATGGAAGTCGTCGGGGATCCATCATCGACGGCATTCATGGATTCCCGCTTTCGCGGGAATGACACACTAAAGGCTTTTTCAATTGACTCAATTTGCATTTTGCGATTTGCAATAGACATATGCCCGCCTGCTTCGAAAGGACTGGAATTCCCTGTCTATCTGGCGCTTTTCTTCCACATATAAGTAGATAGATGAAATTGGTTTATTTGGCAAGGTATATTTTTACAGGCCCATGGCCCTGCTGCGGCGGGCGCGGTGGAAAGTTACGGCAAAACGGTGGGCTTCATCGCGGATCGCCTGGAGAAGCAGGCGGGCGGGATCGTTGGCTGGCAGGCGGACAGGTTCGGGTTCTCCCGGGCGGAATATCTCCTCATTGCGTTTAGCGAGGGAGATGACCGGCACCTTGACGCCGAGCGATCCCAGGCTCTGGAGCGCGGACGCGAGCTGGCCTTTGCCGCCGTCGATGAGGATCAGGTCGGGAAAAGGTCCGCCCTCTTTCTTCAGCCGGCGGTAGCGCCGGTAGACTACCTCCTTCATCATCGAGAAATCGTCGATACCCTGGACGGTCTTAACGCGGAACTTGCGGTAGCCGGACTTGTCGGGGCGGGCGTTGTGGAAACGCACCATCGATCCGACCGATTGTGTTCCCGAAATAGTGGATATGTCGAAACCTTCGATGACGATCGGCCATTTGGCAAGGCCAAGGACGGTTTTCAGCCTTTCCAGCGTCCGGGTGATGGAAATGGAGGATTCAAGGTCTTCCGGGGTGACTTCCCGGACGGTCACTTTTTCCTCCATGGCATGTATAGCGGCAAGGCGGTCGCGGAGATCGGCGGCTTTCTCATAGTCCGTCCGGCTGCTGGCCTCCCGCATTTCCTTTTTCCACGTTTCCTCAAGGCGGCGGTAGCGGCCGCGCAGGAAAAGGCGCAGTTCGTTCATCGTCCGGTGGTATTCTTCCCGCGAGACGCGGCCCATGCAGGGGCCTGCGCATCTTTCAGTGTGGTAATAGAGGCAGGATTTCACCTTGTCGCGGGGCGGAAGCGATGCCTGATCGAAATCAAGCTTGCACGGCCGCCACTTGAAGAAGCGCTGGAGCCAGCGCATGAGGTGCTTGATGTGTTGAACCTGCGGATAAGGTCCGAAATACTCGCTGCCGTCCCGGAGCCGTTTGCGCGTCAGGATAAGGCGCGGGAAGTCCTCCTTCAGCGACAGCTTAAGGCAGGGGTAGGACTTGTCGTCCCGCCACATCGAGTTGAAGTACGGCTGATGATCGTTGATGAGCTGGCGCTCGATGATGAGCGCTTCGCGTTCCGATGAGGCGAGCAGGTAGTCTATATGCCGCAGCGCGTTGACGATGGCGGCGGCTTTTTCCTCCGCGTCCGCGCGGAAGTAGGAGGATACGCGGCGCTTGAGGTTTTTGGCCTTGCCGATGTAGATGATTTGACGGCGAGCGTCGCGCATCAGGTAGACGCCGGGCGTTTCCGGCAGGGCGCGCAGTTTGTCCTTCCAGAACGGTTCAATCACGGGAATTTCCATACGGACGGAAATCCAATCGGGGGAACAGTATGAGGAGTACGATAAAAAACCTGGAGCGCGGCAAGGTATCTCCGGCAATTTTGACTTACGGGGCGAATTTAAGTATAATTTATGAATATTTAACTTGTTAACTCACATTACTTGAGGAGAATAACAATGGCAAAGCTCAAAACAGGACGTCACACCTCAGCGCTTAAAGCGAACCGCCAGGCGATCAAAAGGACCGCCCGCAACGTCGCGACCAAGAGCGAGATCAGGAACCTGGTAAAAAAGATCGAAGCCGCGGTAATAAAGAAGGATGAAACGCTGGCGAAAGGCCTTCTTAAGAAAGCTTTTTCCGAATGGGACAAGGCCGCCCGCAGGAATGTCGTCCATGGGAATGCCGCCGCTCACCAGAAGGCCCGCGTTTCCCGCATGGTCGGCTCACTTGCGGCAAAGAGCTGATACCAGTTCTCCGATAACCTCCGCGTCCGGGCGCGCCGAGCGTTTCAGTTCAGCGTCAGCCGACAGTATCAGTTTCAGCCCTTTCTCCAGTTCCTTTTTTTGGAAAAGGGCGCAGTGATCGAAGAAATCCCTGGCGAAAAATGAATGTACGCGAAGTTCCTGCTGGATCTCCATGCGGGAACTTTTTTTCTGTTCCATAAGGCTTTTCGCGATGATGAACCGCCGGACAAAATTGTAAATGACGGCCAGCATTTTGAGTGCTGGTTCCCCGTCTTTCAAGAGGCTTTCTGCGGTCTTGAGCGACAAAGCGGTATCCCGGGTTTCGAGAGCGTTCCTGAAAGCGTTCAAGTCGCTGTGCCGAGTGTGCCCTCCAGCTTTTTCAACATCCTCAGCGGTTATCTCAGGTTTCTTTCCAACGTAAAGCGCCAGCTTTTCTATCTCGCCGGCAAGATCGAGCAACCCGGGCCCGGATTCCGCGAGAAGATGGTTTACGGCGTCCATCCCCATGCGTTTCCCGATAAAGGCGGCGCGCTTTTGTACCCACGCGGGCAGTTCCCGTTCATACATCTTTTTGAAATCGACTACCATTCCGGACTTTTCCGCGGCCGCGAACAGGGCGCTTTTCTTTATTTCTTTGGGGATCCGGTCGTTCCAAAGGAGAACAAGGCAGGCGGAAGCGGAAGGGTGAGCGATGAACAGGGCCAGTTTTCCGGCTTCTGAAACCTTCAGTTTGTGGGCTTCCCTTACGATAACCAGCCGGCGGTCGCTCAGGAAGGGCATCGTCTGCGTAGCCATGATGATATCGTCCGCGGACGCTTCCGGCGGATGAAGCGTTTCCCTGTTCAACGTGTCGACGGACAGGGCTTTTTCGAGTTCGTCAAGCGTCTCATCCAGCTGGAATTGTTCTTCCCCCGCCAGAATATAGACCGGGCGCGGCGTGCCGGCCAGATGTTTGCTGAAATCCGTAGATTTAATGAGCATGGATGTTACTGCTGCGCGGGCGCTATTGGCAGTTTCCTCTCTGAAACGCCGCTGACCGAGCCGAACCCTCCGTACGTCCGTTTGACTATATCGCGCGAAAGGTTGTCCCAGATGACTTCGCGGACTTCCTCTTCGGTGCGTCCGCCGGGAAGCGTGGAGTCCTGGAAGATCTGGATGCCTTCAAGGTTCGGTTCGGCCCAGAGGGTGACATTGTTCGCCTTGTCTATGAAGAACACGCTGGCCAGTACCCAGAGCTTATACTGCTGGGCCACAAGGTTGGCGTCATAGGTAAGGGGTTGAAGGATATAACGGTTGATCTCGACGACAAGCACCCCGTCGGCAGACGATTCGTTGTTCACCACCGAAAGGCGGCCATCGCGGAGGAACTCGTCAACCAGGGTGAGGGTAAATTTGTCCTCAAGGCCGTATTGGGGCGTGTTGTTGACTATGGGGCGTATATAGATCTTCCTGATGTTCGCCGGCAGGATCTGCGGAGCGGGCGTATAGGGCGACGAACAGCCGGAAACACCAACAATAACCGCTGTCACGGCGAAAAGAGCGGAAGCCAACCAGGCACGTTTCATACAATTCCCTCCTGTTCAGGAAACGACTATATTGACGATCTTTCCGGGCACGTAGATGAATTTGACGGCCTTCTTTCCCTGGAGCCATGGCGCAAGGCGTTCATCGGCGGATACCGCCGCGCGTATCGCGGGTTCGTCCGCCCGCGCGGGAACGGTAACCTTGCCGCGCATCTTTCCGTTGATCTGCACGGGCAGCTCCATGGTGTCCCGGACGAGCGCGCTTTCATCGAAGGCCGGCCAGGCCGCGGCGGTCAGGCTTTCGGGATGGCCGAGCTTCCGCCAGATCTCTTCGGCGGCGTGCGGGATAAAAGGAGCGAGCAGAAGAACGGCGGCCTCGTACGCCTCGCGGGACGTCCGGTCGCCGGGAGCGGGATACGAATATATCGCGTTGACCAGTTCCATGACGGACGATATCGCGGTGTTGAGCTGCTGTTCGGCCTCGATATCGGTTGTCACCTTTTTTATGGCGGCGTGCGCGGCGCGGCGAAGCGCCTGCCGGGCGGCATCGCCCGCTTCCGCGGCGGGGGCGGCGGCGATTATCTCGAAAAGCCTCCAGACGCGGTTGATGAAACGCCAAGAGCCTTCAAGGCCTTCGGACGACCAGTCCAGCTGTTTTTCCGGGGGGGCCGCGAAAAGGATGAACAGGCGCGCCGTGTCGGCGCCGTACTTTTCTATGATCTCGTCCGGCGAGACGATGTTCCCTTTTGATTTTGACATCGCGCTGCCGCCCAGTGTGACCATTCCCTGCGTCAGCAGCTTCGTAAACGGCTCGTCGGACGACAGCAGTCCGAGGTCGCGCATCACCTTGTGCCAGAAGCGCGAGTAGATAAGGTGCATGCAAGCGTGTTCTATTCCGCCGATATACTGATCCACCGGCAGCCAGGCGTCGGCCGCGGCTTTTGAGAATGGAGCAGTTCCGTCGCGCGGATCGCAATAGCGGGCGAAATACCAGGAAGAATCGACGAACGTGTCCATGGTGTCCGTTTCGCGCCGCGCCGGGCCGCCGCATTTCGGGCAGCGCGCGTTAAGGAATGAAAGCGACGAAGCGAGCGGAGACTCTCCCGCGCCGGTAAACTCGACGTCGACAGGCAGGACGACGGGAAGCTCTTTTTCGGGCACGGGCACCACGCCGCACGAAGGGCAGTGTACCATGGGGATCGGCGTGCCCCAGTAGCGCTGGCGGGAGATGAGCCATTCCTTGAGACGGAAATTGACCGCCTTTTTCCCGAGGCCTTTTCCTTCCAGCCAGGCGGTAACCTTCTCGACCGCCTCGGAGGATGGTGTGCCGTCGAACCGTCCGGAATTGACCAGGACGCCTTCCCCCTCGTAGGCCTGTTTTTCGATGCCGCCTTCAGGCGAGTGGATTACCTCTATGACCGGCACGTTGAACTTTTTCGCGAATTCCCAGTCGCGCTGGTCATGCGCGGGCACCGCCATGATGGCGCCGGTGCCGTACCCCGTGAGCACATAATCCGCGGTGAATACCGGGATGCGTTCCCCGTTGACCGGGTTTATCGCGGCAATGCCTTCGAGCCTGATGCCGGTTTTTTCTTTGGACTGGGTGCGGTCGAGGGCGCTTTTTTTGCGGCTCTCATCGGCATATTTCCCGACCTCGCCGCGGTTGACGAGATGGGCCCCAGCCTGCGTTATGATCTCATGTTCCGGGGCAACGACCATGAAAGTCGCTCCGAAAAGCGTGTCCGGGCGGGTCGTGAATACGGTTATGGGTGCGGAAAAGCCGCCTTTGTCGGAAGATATCGTGAAATTCACTTCCGCGCCGATGGATTTCCCGATCCAGTTCTTCTGCATCAAAAGCACCTCTTCCGGCCAGCCTTTTTCCAGCTGTTCGTGGCCTTTAAGAAGCTCTTCAGCGTAATCCGTTATGCGCAGGAACCACTGCTCCAGCTCCCGGTCCAGCACCTCGGAATCGCATCTCCAGCAGCGGCCCTGATTGACCTGCTCGTTGGCAAGGACCGTCTGGCAGGACGGGCACCAGTTTACGCGGGCCTTTTTCCGGAACGCGAGCCCTTTTTCCCACATCTTTATGAAGAACCACTGGTTCCAGCGGTAATATTCGCGGTCGCAGGTGGCGAACTCGCGGTCCCAGTCGTACGATATGCCCAGCTGCTTCAGCTGCATGCCCATGTGACGGATATTGTCCCGCGTCCATTTCTCGGGATGGATCTTGTTCTTGATGGCGGCATTCTCCGCGGGAAGGCCGAAAGCGTCCCAGCCTATCGGCTGAAGCACGCGGCGCCCGCGCATGCGGTTGAAGCGCGCGAACACGTCGCCGATGCTGTAGTTGCGCACATGCCCCATGTGCAGTTTGCCTGACGGGTACGGGAACATGACGAGACAGTAGTATTTCTCGCGGTTATCGGGAGCGCCCGCGGCGAAAAGCTTCTTTTCATCCCAGATCTTCTGCCATTTGGGTTCGATCTCTGCAAACGGGTAAGTGGACATGTTCGTTCCTTGTAGTATCAGTATTGTCTTGCGGACGCCAGCGCCGCGTACTCGGCTTGAAAGCGTCAGCGGCCTTTTTTCAGCAGCAGGAAATGCTCGAGATTGCCCCGCGGCCCTTTGATTGCGGCGTCGGCGCTTCCCTCAACGGTGAAGCCGATGTCCACTGCGACGGCGCGGATCCTGTCGATAGCCTTTTGGCGGATGCCTTCATCCCTGACCACTCCCTTGCGCGTTTCCCCCCGTGATACCTCGAACTGGGGTTTAACCATGGCCACGGCCTGGCCGCCCGGGGCAAGGCAGTCGTGAACAACGGGCAGTATCTTGTCGAGCGATATGAACGAAACGTCGATTGCCGCCAGCAGCACCGGTTCCTTAAGGGTATCCGGGCTGAAGTACCGGAAATTCACTTCTTCCATGACCGCGACCCGGGGGTCGGAACGCAGCTTGTGATGCAGCTGGTTCCTGCCGACATCGACGGCATATACTTTCACGGCGCCGCGCTGAAGAAGGCAGTCGGTAAAACCGCCGGTGGAAGAGCCGACATCAAGGCATACTTTTCCTTCCGGCGAAATGCCGAAACGGCCGAGCGCGCCTTCCAGCTTCAATCCTCCCCGGGAAACGTAAGGGTTGGTGTCCTTCACCGACAGTTCCGACGTTTCAGGGACCGGGGTCCCGGGCTTGGTCAGCGGCACGCCGTTGACCAGGATGTTCCCGGCCAGTATGACGGCCTGCGCCCGCGCGCGGGACTCTGCCAGCCCTCTGCTGTGGACAAGAACGTCCAATCGTACTTTGGCGGCTTTATTTTCGGTGGACATCTACGCCATCTTCGAAGAGGAAGGCTTGAGACCGCAACCGACGGTCGCCCATTCGTAAAGACGATCGGAAAGCTGTTCGGGAGCGAAGCCGTATTTTTTACGCAGAAGCGAAGGGTTCCCGTGCTCAATGAACGCGTCCGGGAAAGCGACCGGCAGAACCGGCACCGATATCCCTGCCCGCGACAGGGATTCGCAGACCATGCTGTAAAGGCCCCCCATCCGGGCATTTTCTTCGACGACGGCAAGCATTTTAACCTTCCTGGCGGCGGCCGCGAGAAGTTCCTCGTCGAAAGGCTTGAGGAACCGGGTGTTCATGACGCCGCAATCAATGCCGCGGGAACCCAAAGACCGCGCTGCCTCTTCGGCGGCATGGACGGTATTGCCGATCGCGATCAGGAACATGTCCGTCCCCTCGCGGCGCAGCTCCCCTTTCCCGACCGGAAGGATCTTGAGTTCTTTTTCAAGGGGGATGCCCACGCCGGCGCCGCGCGGATAACGCAGCGCAACCGGCTTATTGAGCGCTATTGCCGTCTTGAGCATGTGCTGCAGTTCGTTCTCGTCGGCAGGTGCCATGATGGTGAAACCGGGTATGAAGCGCGTAAAAGACAGGTCGAACGCCCCCTGATGCGTGGCTCCGTCCTCTCCGACGATGCCCGCGCGGTCGATACAGATGACCACGGGAAGCTTCTGCAGTGCCACATCGTGGATCAGCTGGTCGAGGCTCCGCTGGAGGAACGTGGAATAGATGGCGCACACGGGTTTCATCCCTCCGGCGGCGAGCCCCGCGGCGAACGTGATGGCATGGCTTTCGGCTATTCCGACGTCAAAAAAACGTTCCTTGAACTGGCGGGCGAATCCCTCGAGGCCGGTGCCTTCGGACATCGCGGCGGTTATGGCGACGATCTTCTGGTCCTGGCCCGCGAGCTTGACCATGGTGTCGCCGAACACCTGCGTGTATGAAGGTATCTTGCCGCCGCCCGATTCGGATTCGCCGGTGATGAGGTTGAAACGGCCGACCCCGTGGAACCGCGTCGGCTCGTTTTCAGCGGGAGCGTAACCTTTACCCTTCTTTGTGAGGACGTGAAGCAGCACGGGGCCCTTCAAGTCCTTGATA
Organism: uncultured Elusimicrobiales bacterium; assembly: GCA_964577205.1. Lineage (GTDB taxonomy): Bacteria > Elusimicrobiota > Endomicrobiia > Endomicrobiales > CAIRNS01 > CAZNYG01. The sequence continues at coordinate 8,497 of CAZNYG010000006.1, forward strand.
TTCGTAAGGATCTCGATCAGGCCGTATATATCGTGGCCGTCGACAGGGCCCAGATAGGAGAAGCCCATTTCTTCAAAAAGCATGCCGGGGAACAGCAGTACCTTGAACCGCTTGGCGACGCGCAGCATTCGCGAGCCCCAAAAATGGACCCGTTGGAACGTATTTTCGACTTTCTGCTCGAAACGCTTAACGGTCCCCGCGGTCAGCAGCTTCGCGAGATATCCCGCTATCGCTCCGACCCTGCGGGAAATGAACATCTCGTTGTCGTTCAGTATGACCAGCAGGTTCTTCCCCAGGTGGCCCGCGTTCTGCAGCCCCTCAAAAGCGAGGCCTCCGGTCATGGAGCCGTCACCGATGACCGCAACGACCTTGAAGCCTTCGTTCCTGATGTCCCGCGCGGTGGCGATCCCGAGGGCCGCGGAGATCGCCGTCGAAGAATGTCCGGCGCTGATGGGATCGTACTCGGATTCTTCCCGCCGCGGGAAGCCGCTGATGCCCTCGTGGGTACGCAGGGTCGGGAAACTGTCTCTGCGGCCGGTCAGGATCTTGTGGGTGTAGGACTGGTGGCCGACGTCCCAGACGAACTTGTCCCGGGGCGAGTCAAAAACATAGTGCAGCGCGATGGTAAGTTCCACCGTGCCGAGGCTTGAGGCCAGATGCCCTCCCGTATGGCTTACCGTCTGAAGGATATCCTGGCGGATCTCCTTCGCCAGTTCCGGCAGAAGTTCGCGTTTGATGACCTGCATATCCTGCGGTTTTTGGATCTTTTCAAGAATCGACATTGATTCCCTCTTTTTCAACGGTCGCGGTCAACTATGTAATCGGCAAGGGCGGCCAGTATTTTGGCCCGCGGGCCGAACAGGCTTAAATGCTTTTTTGCCGAAGCGACGAGCGCCCGGGCTTTTTCGCGCGACGCGTCGAGGCCGTGGATCGCCGGCCAGGTCAGCTTATTGTTATCCCGGTCGCTTCCGCGTTTGCCCAGAAGCTTCTTGTCGGCGGTGATGTCCAGGATGTCGTCCGCTATCTGGAACGCGAGGCCGATGTCCCTGCCGTAACCGTCCAGAGCGGCTGTCTGTTTTTTGTTCCCGCCGGCCAGCGTCGCGCCTATGGTAAGGCTGGCGCGCAGGAGCGCGGCTGTTTTGTTCAAATGTATATATTCGAGAGTTCTGGCCGAACGAGCTTTCCCTTTTTTCTGCCAGGCGTCCGTTTCGAGCGTGTCCGCGACCTGGCCGCCTATCATGCCGTCATGGCCGGCAGCCGCGGCAAGCAGGCGCAGCGCGTCGATCGCGGCAGCGGGACCGGCCGGCGAAAGGGTCATGAGGAGGAAAGCGTCCGTCAGGAGCGCGTCTCCGGCAAGGATGGCCGCGGCCTCGCCGAACTTTTTGTGGCTGGTCGGTTTTCCCCGCCTGAGGTCATCGTTATCCATCGCGGGGAGATCGTCGTGGATCAGGGAGTATGTATGGACGTATTCGAGCGCGCAGGCGGGAGCCAGATAATCCGCGGGCCTTCCTCCGCAAAGAGCGGCTCCTTCAAGCACCAGTACGGGGCGCAGCCGTTTTCCTCCCGCCATCAGAGAATACTTCATGGCGCGGGATATAAGGCGGTTATCGCGGGGAAGATACCGTTCAAGCGCTTTTTCGATGAGAGCGGCCCGGGAGCGGAGATAAGCCTGCAGTTCCATGTTATTCCTTGAAAAGGCCGTTATCGTCCTTCGCGGCGGCATCTTCATCGTTATCGAAAGGTTCGGCGTCCATCCTGTCGCCTTTTTTTACGAGTATCTCAACTTTCTTCTTGGCTTCATCGAGTTTTGCCGTGCACTGGCGCACCAGCTTTATCCCCTCTTCAAAAAGGGCCAGCGATCTCTCCAGCTCAAGGTCTTCCGATTCCATTTCCGAGACGATCGTCTCCAGCCGTTTGACGGCATCTTCGAATTTCACGATCTTTGTCATTCTGGATCCCCTTGCTGAATCTCAAATACCCGGGCGGTAAAGGAGCCTTTATGCACCTTCACGCTCACGGGATCACCTTCCCGTATGTCTTTTAAAGCATCCCTTACGATGGCATTGTCGGAGGAACGGCTGCAGATGGCGTAGCCTCTGGACAGTATCCCGAGGGGCGATAAAAGATCCAATTTTCCTGCCGCCAGAGCCAGCCGGTGGCCGCGCCTGTCTCCGTCCGCGTATGCCGACTCTTTAAGCCTTCTGAAGTTGTCATCGATCCGTGCCTGGTACGGTTCCAGCCGCTCTTCCGGATGTGCAAGTACGCGGGACGAAGCGAGGTGCCGCAGTTTCTGCCCGTACATGGCCAGCAGGCGGAACGGGGAAAGGAGCCGCAGCTGTCCGGCGCCGTGAGCGACACGAGCCTGGCCGTCTTTTACGCGGCGTTTCTGGCTGTCGGATAACCGGGAGAAGATATCATCGATGTCCCTCAGCCGTTCTTCGAAAAGCGACGCGGGGTCCGTCATCGCCCTGCTGCCGGCAAGATGCGAAACCCTGTCATCAAGCGTGTCCAATATGGCGCGCATGCGGTTATCAAGGCGTATAAGGAGCGAACGCAGCGATGAAAACAGTTCCTGTTTATCCCGCACCACCAGTTCCGCGGCCGCTGAGGGCGTCGGAGCCCGGAGGTCCGCCACAAAGTCGGCGATCGTGTAATCGATCTCATGGCCGACGCACGAAATGAGCGGGATCCGGGACGCCGCTATGGCACGGGCGACGATCTCCTCATTGAATGCCCAGAGGTCTTCGTAGGATCCGCCGCCTCTGCCGACCAGCAGGACGTCCAGTTCAGGGTAATGAGCGTTCAGGTATTCGATACCTTGCGCTATCTCCGTTTTAGCTTCGTCCCCCTGCACATGAGCGGGGTACAGGATGATCTCCACGTTGGCAAAGCGGCGGTTGATCACGGTCAGGATATCCCGTATTGCCGCGCCCGTCGGGGAAGTGACGATGCCTATGCGTCGCGGCAGTAGGGGTATTTTCCTTTTTCGTTCAGCGCTGAACAGCCCTTCCTTTTCCAGTTTTGCCTTAAGCTGCTCGAAGGCAAGCTGCAGCGCGCCGCGGCCGGCGGGCTCAACGGACGAGACAAGCACCTGATAATTGCCGCGTTTAGCGTAGGCCGATACTTTGCACCTGACGACGACCTTAAGCCCGTCCTCGAGACGGAACTTGAGGTACCGCGCCGACCCCTGGAACATGACGGCGGACAACATCGATTCGGCGTCTTTCAGCGAAAAATACAGATGGCCTGAAGGATACGCCTTGAAATTCGAGATCTCGCCTTCCAGCCAGACGTCGGGAAAAGAATCCTCGAGTATGATCCGGATCTCTTTGTTCAGTTCTGAAACGGTAAAGATCTTGCGTCCGTCAGTCATAGAAATCCAGCTCATCAGCTCATGAGCTCTCTGATCATGTTTTCCCTCGCCCTGTCAGGGAGAGGCCAAGGTCAACTTCTCGTAGCGCGCGGGCTTCAGCCCGAGCGATCATTTTATAGCCTTCTTATCAGCACAGGTTAAAGCCCGCGCCTGGACGTTGATCAAAAATCACGCGAACACAAGAACCCGAGAACGCCTTTGCCGTTCGTTGTTTAAGTTCTTTCGATCCGCCTGATCGAACGTGCGCGTCCGGTCGTTTCATCGATATCGATAACGGCGCCCTGAAGCACGGTCTGTCCGCGCGCGACCGTGAAGCGCTGCGGAATGCCGTAAAGGAATTTCTTTAAGACGAGCTCGCGGTCCATGCCGATTATCCCTTCGGAAGGACCGGTCATGCCGGCATCCGAAAACGCGGCCGTCCCTCCGGGGAGGATACGTTCATCAGCGGTAGGCACATGGGTATGCGTCCCGATGACCGCGGAAACGCGGCCGTCGAGATACCAGCTCATCGCCACTTTTTCGGACGTCACTTCAGCATGAAAATCAACGATGGTGACGGCCGCCAGAGGCGAAGTCTGCTCAAGGACCTCGTTGATCCTGCGGAACGGGCAGTCGGTCAGGGGCATATAGACCCTGCCCATAAGGCTTATGACGGCGATCTTTCCCTTTCCTTCAACGGAATAAACGCCGTATCCCTGGCCGGGGACGGCAGGCGGATAGTTGGCCGGCCGGAGTATCTTCTGATTGTTGATGGCGTTCTCTATCTCGCTCCGGTCGAACGTATGGTTGCCCAGCGTCAGGACATTGACACCGAGGCTGAAAAGATCAGCGGCGACAGGGCCGGTAAGCCCCTTCCCTCCCGCGGAGTTCTCAGCGTTGGCGATAACGAAATCCGGAGCGTATTCCTCGCGCAGGTCGGGCAGTACCCTTTCGAGTATGTTCCTGCCCGGCTCCCCGACTATGTCACCGATGAATAGTATGATCATAAAACAGCTTTCAGCCATCAGCTGTCAGCGGTCAGCAAAAGCAACGGTGTCGGGCTGCGCGGCAAACATGCTGTTGACACTGCTGATGGCTGATCGCTTAATGCCGACGGCTATGATTTATTTTGCCACTTCCTGGGCGCGGACTTCGCGGATAACAGTAACCTTGATCTGGCCCGGATACTCGAGTTCCTGCTCGACCTTTTTTGCTATGTCGTGGGCAAGGAGCTGAGCGCCTTTGTCGTCGATGTCTTCGGGCTCGACAAGTATGCGGACCTCGCGGCCAGCCTGGATGGCGTATGCGGAAGTCACGCCGCGGAACGACGTGGCGAGCTTCTCAAGTTTCTCGAGGCGTTTGAGGTAGTGTTCGATCGATTCGCGTCGCGCGCCGGGACGGGCCGCCGATATGGCATCGGCCGCCGCGACGACAAAGGCTTCCGGGCTTTCGGGTTCGGCCAGCCCTTCGTGATGCGAAAGGATCGCGTTGATCATCTTTGGCGATTCGCCGTACTTGCGGGCGACATCGGCCGAGATCTGGTGATGGGTGCCTTCTACTTCGTGGTCGACCGCTTTGCCGAGGTCGTGCAGCAGGCCCGCGCGTTTGCAGAACGTGACATCAAGGCCGAGTTCGCCGGCGATCGCGCCGGAAAGCCAGGTCACTTCAAGTGTATGCTGCAGCTGGTTCTGGCCGTAGGACGTGCGGTATTTCAGTTTGCCCAGCAGGCGCAGTATCTCAAGGTTGAGGCCGGGAATGCCGGCTTCAAGAGCGGCCTGTTCGCCGATCTCCCTGAGGGTGGTTTCCATGTCTTTGCGGACTTTTTCCACGACTTCTTCTATGCGCGCGGGATGGATGCGTCCGTCGGCTATCAGTTTTTCCAGGGATATGCGGGCGATCTCCCTGCGGACGCCGTCAAACGCGGAGACCGTTATGGATTCCGGCGTATCGTCAATAATAAGGTCCACTCCGGTCGCCTGTTCGAACGCGCGGATGTTGCGGCCTTCGCGCCCGATGATGCGGCCCTTGATCTCGTCGTTGGCAAGAGGCACCGATGTGGTCGTTATGTCGGCCGTGTGCTCCGCCGCGACCCTCTGGATGGCCACCGAAAGGATCTCCTTGGACTTTCTTTCAGCCATTTCCCGGGTTTCCTGTTCTATGCGTTTGGCAAGCAGCGCTGCATCGCGGCGGGCTTCCTGCTCCATGGTCTGCATAAGGAGCTTTTTCGCTTCTTCGCAGGACATTCCGGCCAAACGTTCAAGCACGCGCTTCTGTTCTTCCCGGGCGCGCGCCAGCTCTTTTTCCTGCTGGTCCAGCGTCTGTTCCCTGCCGGTAATAACCTTTTCCCTCGCGGCGAGCTCTTTTTCCTTCTTGTCGAGTACATCGAGCTTCTTCTCGATATTCTCCTCGCGCTGGATCAGGCGGCGTTCCTGGTTCTGCTGTTCCTGGCGGCGTTCACGGGTCTCTTTCTCGAATTCACGCCGTTCGCGTTCCATGATCTCCTTGACCTCAAGAAGACCCTCTTTTTTGCGCGTCTCGGCGAGAATATTGGCTTCGTTCAAAATGCGTTCTGCGACCAGTTCGGCCGACCTTGCCTGGGAACGAGCGTAAATAAGGCGCACTATGTACCCGATGACAAGGCCTGCCACGGCGGCGGCGATCACGATCACGTACGTATTCATCATTACTCCTTTCAGTATGGCTGAGAAAGATCGGCGTGTCGAAAAGGGAAAGGCCCCTGCCGCTGAACGGACGTGCTGTCCCGGAAATATGCGCTTTCCGCGCGCGCCAGTCATGCCAGAGGTGCGTTCCCGTTCCGATACCGCCGAAAACGGTCAGCCGGTATGTCACTTCATGAGAACATGCGGTTTTACAAAAGCGTCTGCGCTGCTGCAGCCTGCCTTAATCCTGGTCAGTCAGTTTCGATCGTTTTGAGCAGCTGCCGGTCGGTAACGATACAGCCGAGAGGGACATCATCTTTCTCCCGCGGAAGGGTACTGACCAGCTGAAAATGGTAAGCGATACCGACGCGCTGTTCCCGTCTGAAATTCCCGAGCCAGAGATCGTAGTACCCTTTGCCGTACCCGAGGCGGTGTCCGTAACGGTCGAACGCGAGGCCGGGAACGATGACAAGGTCGATGGATCCCGGTTCGTAACGGCGGCAGTGCGCGGCGCGGGGTTCGGGTATGCAGAACGCTCCCGGAGAGACATCGGTCTCCCTGCACCGTATCTGGGCCGCGTACATTTCCCGTTCCTTCTCCTGGTTGACGACGGGAGCAAGAACGGTCTTCCCTTCACCGAGCGCTCTCGCCAGCAGCGCATCGGTGTTCACTTCCGATCCGTGGGTCAAGTAGACCATGACAGAACGGGCCGCGCGGTAAGCCTCGGTCTCAAAAAGGCGCGCGGAAACAGCGTTGCTCAGCGTGTGCCTGTCGGACAGGCTCAGCTCATTTCTTCTGACGCGCATCAGCTGGCGTATTTCGTTTTTTGCCATGCCAGCGCAGGAGTCGTTCACCGATCTTCACCTCGTACCCCTGGTCGGATGGTTCATAGAGGACCACCGGATCATCCCAGTATTCCTGCTCCACGTGATGGCCGGGATGATCGTGAGGGTATTTGTAACCTTTGCCGTGGCCGCGCGCCGAGGAATCTCCATGGCTGTCCTTGAGATGGGCGGGCACGGCCCTGCGTATTCCTTCTGCAGCTTCTTTTTCGGCCCGGTGAAGCGCCATGTAAGCGGCGTTCGATTTCGGGGCGGACGCGACGTACGTCACGGCCTGGGCCAGAGGGATCTTCCCTTCGGGAAGGCCGACGAACCCGACGGCTTCGAGCGCTGCGGCGGCGACCATGAGGGCATGAGGGTCGGCATTGCCGACGTCTTCGGAAGCGCAGATGATCACGCGCCTCGCTATGAACCTGGGATCCTCTCCCGCCGCGAGCATGGTCGCCATCCAGTAAAGCGCCGCGTCAGGGTCCGATCCCCTCATTGATTTGATGAAAGCCGATATGTGATCGTAATGCTCGTCGCCGGACTTATCGTACAGAATGGTCCTTTTCTGCAGTGATTCCTCGGCGACGGAAAGGGTGAACCTGACGGCGCCGTCATCGTCCGGAGCGGTGGACAGGGCGCCTATTTCAAGGGCGTTCAGCAGGCGGCGGGCGTCGCCGTCGGCCTGGCGGATCAGGTGTTGTTCCGCCTCGGGGGCAAGCTCTATCCTGACCGAACCAAGGCCGCGCTCGCCGTCTTCCAGCGCGCGGCGCAGGATCAGCGCGAGAGAATGTTCGCTGAGCCGATGGAATTCGAACAGCAGGGACCTCGACCGCAGCGCCGGATTGACATAAAAGAAAGGGTTCTCCGTCGTTATGCCGATCAGCGTGATGATGCCTTTTTCCACTGACGGCAGCAGCGCGTCCTGCTGTGTCTTGTTGAAATGATGGATCTCATCGAGAAGAAGGATCGTTTTTTTCGCGGCATGCTGCATGCGGGAGCGGGCCTGATCAATAAAGGCCCGGATATCCGCCGTGCCCACTGTTACCGCGTTCGTCTCTTCGAAATGGGCCCTGGTCTTCGCCGCCACTATGCGCGCCAGCGCGCTTTTACCCGTGCCCGGCGGCCCGTAAAGTATAACCGACTGGAGCCGGTCCGCTTCTATCGCGCGCCTTAAAAGTTTTCCCGGGCCGAGTATGGATTCCTGGCCGGTGAATTCATCAAGGGTGCGGGGCGACATGCGGGATGCCAGCGGCGACGTTTCCCCGCGCTCCAGGGTTTCGGGCGCGAAAAGATCGTTCTTAATCATGAGGAGCTCCGTGCGAGCGCTCAATGGCAGACATCATCCCGCGTTCCTTTCGCGATTATCCGGCCCGCTCATAAAAAAACCCGCGATGCCGTGCATTTATCGATTTAAGTCCCAATAGTAAGGTGGGCGTACGTGTCATGTGCCGGAGCATATGCTCACGGTGAAGCCCTTTTTGGAACTTGTCGGCTTAAATCAGATAAAGTATCACCAACACCGCAGGGAAAAGTGGAGACGTCGATCAGGAATCGCCTTCAGGTGACAACGCCTGGTCAAGAACATGCACAAGTTCAGCCGCCTTCCTGTTTATCGTACCTGAAATGCTTTCTCTGGAATTCTTCAGGCTGAACAATTCGTGCGCGATGTTCAGCGCGGTGAGAATCGCCAGTTTCTGAGTGTCCACGATGCCGGTGTCCTTCTGAACTTCGTTCAGCTTGTCTTCCAGATAGGCCGCCACGGAAGATATCAGCAGCTCGTCGCCGGGAACTACCTCAAAATCATAGGCGCGCCCGAGGATCATGACCGATACTTTGCTCATGGCAGCCCCGCGTATGGTAAATGACGGCAGCCTGGCGGGAATATCATATTTTCAGCGATTGAATTCTCTTAAGGACACGTTCTATCCTGCCGGCGGCGGCCTTCTTTTCCACGCGCAGCGCCTCGTTCTCTTTTGCCACTTCCCGGGCTCGACTGCCTTCCTGTTCGAGGAATTGAAGCTCGCCCCGCAGCCGGTCCCGTTCTTCCCTGAGGGCTGCGATCAATTCAGCGGCTTGATGGACCTTTTTTTTCAGGATCTCAAATGGTTCCATTACACCAACCAATTGTATAACAAATTACCAGTGATGTCAACACGAAATTATTCGGGAAAGGGGAGCGTTTGAATGGCGCTGTTCGAGGCGTTATTCGATGGCGGGCAGCAGGGATTCCGGGAAGACATTTCCCCTTCCCAGTATGCCTGCCGGATCGAGTGAAAGCTTAAGAGCGGCCATTTCGCGGAGCCCTTCGGGGCCGACCATCTGTTCAAGGAAATGATGTTTGATCTTGCCGATACCGTGTTCGGCGGATGCCGTGCCTCCCAGTTGCAACGCGCGGGTTACAAGGCGAAGATATTCCTCCCGGCAGCGCAGGAAGCCTTCCTCGGTGGAAGGGAGCAGGTTCGCGTGGAGGTGGCTGTCACCGATATGGCCGAAAACGAGATAGTCCATGCCGAAGCGCTCGAACTCGTCGTAATAGAACGACAGCATGCCGCCGAATTCTTCGAATGGCACGGCGATGTCCGTCCCGACCTTGGGCAGGCCGTTGCGTTCCACTATCTGGTTGACGCGTTCAGGGAGGCGGTGGCGGAAATCGCGGAAGACTTCCTGCTCGCGCGTTCCGGCGCCGAACCAGACATTTTCCAGCGGGACGCCGCAGCGTTCCAGCAGTTCAGTCCAGAGATCGGTCACGGAGCCCTGTTCTTCCGGCGTCGTATCCTGTTCGAAGAGGATCGCGGCGGCGGGATCGTCCGGCATGTTGGGATAGTCGTCCCGCAAAAGGCGCAGCGCGTTCCGGTCCATGTATTCGAGTGAAAGCGCGTTTATCGCCGGATGAAGGCCCGTCCGGCGGGATCCGTACGAACGTTCTT
>CAZNYG010000006.1:18275-42355 GCA_964577205.1 uncultured Elusimicrobiales bacterium
ATGCCCATGCCGCGTCCCGGTCCGAAAAAAAAGCCACGCCGCCGATGATCGTCCCGATGGCGGGCAGAAGACGCACTTCCAGCTCGATGACGGCCCCCAAAGTCCCTTCCTGCCCGATGAAAAGATCGACGGCATCCATGCCGGGCAGGTTGTAATAGCCCGCCGAGTTCTTGATCCGGGGTAAACGGTACGAGGGAAGGCGGAGTTTAAAAGATCGGTTACCAGCTGGTATTTCAAGCGTTCCATCCGGGCCGGCTCTTATCTCACCGCGCCTCAGGTCCGCTATAGCGCCGTCAGCCAGGATCACCCTTACCCTTTCAACGTATGTCCTGGTGGAACCGTACTTGAATCCCCGGCTTCCCGAAGCGTTTGTGGCGGCATTCCCTCCGATTAAGGAGCTCTGCTCCGTGACATCGGGCGGGTAAAGGAGCCCCAGCGCCGCGGTCTCTTCCTTAAGCCTGCGAATGGGTACTCCGCCCTGCACCGTCGCGATGCCTGTATCCGGGCCGGTCCGCCGGATATCGATCACGCGGTCGAACCTTTCCATGGAAACGACCGCTCCCCCGAACGGCACCCTTCCGCCGGCGACGCCGGTCCCTCCGCCGGAAATAGTGACGCGCAGCTTACGCGCGCTGGCGTCACGGAGGAATGACCGGAGTTCATTCTCGTTCTCGGGCACGACGACCTGTGAGGCGCGCGCACCCCTGAGGCCGGAAGAATCCTCCAGATAGGATCTGATGATAGCGGGATCGGTTTTGATGATCATGGCATAATAGAGGCGTTCATCAGTTTATTTGTTCATTAATTACTCATGTTACGCAAGAGGTGTCATGCCCGCGGGGATACAAAAATAGTCGGTTCTTCATCAGGTCAGCCATTGATCCATATACCCAATGAACTAATCAACCAGTGAACCAAATGAACGTCTCTAAATGGTTTAACTACCGGAGGGTGACGCCGAGCTCGCTGGAGAGACGTTCAACGATCTTGTCCACCAGCGGATTGACGTCGGCATCGGTAAGGGTGTGGTCGGGATGACGGAACGTCAGATGGAGCGAGTAGCTGATCCTGTCTTTCCCGATCTTTTCATCGCGGTAAACCGAGAACAGCCTGAATTCCTGAAGGAGCGATGCCGTACCGGTGAACCCGCGGAATACCGCCTCGATCCGCTCGAACGATACTGTCTCCGGGGCAAGGAGCGAAAGATCGCGTTTGACCGGCGGAAATCGGCGGAGCGGCACATATAAGGGAGCGCGCGCAGTTGCCGCCGTTCCAACAGCCTCGAGATCCAGCTCCGCGTAGCATACTTCGTGGACAAGGCCGGAGGTCAGCTGCGGTTTGAGCGTGCCGACGGAACCGCAGCGTTTCCCGTTGACGAAGACGGCCGCGCATTTGCCGGGATGATACCAGGGGGCGGGCGATCCGTCTTTATTGACGGTAACCGTGCCCTCCGGGAAAAGGGATCCGATAAGGCCGTTCATGAAATAAAAGTCGTAAGCGGGCGGGAGGGAATCGTCTTTCCAGCCCCACCACGGCGCCCACACCTGTCCGTACGCGAGGATCCCCAGCGACCTGCGTTCGCCTTTAGACGAGAAAATGTTCCCTGTTTCGAAAAGTGCGACCCGGTCAAATCCCTGTCCAATGTTGACGATCAGGTTCTTCCACAGGCCGGGGAGTATATCCGGACGGAGCACTTCGTTCTCTTTCGAAAGAGGGTTGGCTATACGGCAATCAGCCGGCAGGCCGAAGCGCGAAAGTTCTTTCTGTTCCGAGAAACTGTAGTTCATGGCTTCACAGAAACCAAGCCCCGCGAGCCGGGTACGGATACGTTCTTCCTGAGATGGTTCTGAGATCCCTTTGTTCATATCGGGCAGGATCGGCAGCACATTCACGGGGACATGTTCGTAACCTTTGACGCGCGCCAGTTCTTCCAGCAGGTCGGCTTCCTGCGATATGTCGACGCGCCATGAGGGAATGGACGCTTCCACGGCGCCGTCGCCGCGGACGGCCGTTTTCATGCCCAGGCTCTCAAGGATATCGACGGTGTCAGCCGTGGAGAACTCGATATCGAGCACGCGTTTGGCGCGCGCTGGGCGGACCGCCACCGTGACGGGGGCATACGGTTTGGAAATAAGATCGCCCCGTCCTTCTATAACGCCGCCGGCAAGTTCCTGGATAAGGTTCGCCGCGCGCCATGACGCGTATTCCGCCACATCCCATCCGGTGCCGCGCTCAAAACGATACGACGCGTCCGACGAAAGGGCCAGCGCGCGCGATGTTTTACGGATGACGGAAGGCGCGAATACCGCGCTTTCCAAAATGATCGAAGTAGTCCTTTCCGTCACACCTGAAGACTCTCCGCCCATGACGCCGGCTATCGCCTGCGGGACGTCTCGATCCGCTATGACAAGCATCTCAGGCGTAAGCCCGTATGACTTTCCGTCGAGGGCCGTGATCTTTTCGCCCGCGGCCGCGCGGCGTATCACAAGCTGCCCGCCCGCGAGCGCAGAACGGTCGAACGCGTGAAGAGGATGGCCGAGCTCCATAAGGACATAGTTGGTTATATCGACGATATTGTTTATGGGCCGGAGGCCGCATTTGACGAGACGCCGCGCGAGCCAGTCGGGAGAAGGTTTGACTGAAACGTTATTTATGAGAATGCCGATATACCGCGGGCAGAGATCCGGGTCATTGACCTGTATGTCAACATTCCCGCCTGTCAAATGGACCGGGTCGACCGACGGCTTGTTAACAGGCACGCGAATACGCGCACTTACTTCCCGGGCTATGCCCCAGTGGCTGAGGCAGTCTGGACGGTTCCCGGTGATCTCAACGGTCAGGATGGAATCGCGCTCTCCAAATATTTCCTCAAGCGGCCGGCCGAGCGGGGTTGTTTCGGGAAGCACCATGATGCCGGAAGATTCGCCGGTGATGCCGAGTTCCTGTTCCGAGCAGATCATCCCCCGAGATTCGACGCCCCTGATCTTCGCCTTTTTTATCCTGACGCCGCCGGGGAGGTGAGCGCCGATCCGGGCGAGAGGGACTGTCTGCCCCGCCGCCACGTTCTGCGCGCCGCACACGACCGGATACGTGTCCGTGCCGTCATTTACCTGGCACAGTGAAAGCTTGTCCGCCTGTGGGTGCCGTTCGACTGAAAGGACCTTGGCGGTGACCACATTGTCCCACGCGGCTTCCGCCTCTTCGGTGACGTTCGTTTCAACGCCCATAAAGGTCAGCAATTCAGCAAGTTCCCGCGGCGTTTTACCCGAGGGAACGAATTCATTGAGCCAGGAGCAGGATATTTTCATTGAAGTACGCTGCCTCAAAACTGTGAAAGGAACTGCAGGTTGTTCTCGTAGAAAAGGCGGATATCGTTAACACCGTAGCGGATGATGGCCAGGCGTTCAACGCCCATGCCGAAAGCGAAACCAGTGTAGCGCTCAGTGTCATACTTTACCGCTTTAAAAACGTTCGGGTGGACCATGCCGCAGCCCATCATCTCTATCCAGCCCGTGTGTTTGCAGACGGGGCATCCCTTGCCGCCGCAGATGATGCAGGTGACGTCTATCTCCGCGGAAGGTTCGGTGAACTGGAAGTACGAAGGACGGAAACGTAACTTCGTCCGCGAACCGAAAAGGCGGCGGAAAAAGAGCGTCAGCGTCCCCTTAAGATCGGCGAAGGTAATGTTTTCATCAACGGCAAGGCCTTCCACCTGATGGAAGGTGGCCGAATGGGTGGCGTCGGTCGCCTCGTTGCGGTATACGCGTCCCGGTATGATGACGCGGACCGGCGGCCTTTGTTCCTCCATGACATGTATCTGCATGGGGGATGTATGCGTTCTAAGGAGGTGTTTCCCATCCGCGAGATAGAACGTGTCCTGCGTGTCACGGGCAGGGTGGTCCGCCGGTATGTTCAACGCTTCGAAGTTGTACCAGTCCGTTTCGATCTCAGGGCCGGCCGCTATCTCGAAACCGAGCTCCCTGAAAATGCCGGAGATCTCGTTGATCGTCTGGCGAAGCGGATGGATATGGCCGGAAGGGAACGGGAAGGCGAAGGCCGGGGATGTTTCAGCCTTCTGACCGGACAACTGGACCGCGATCTCCTTTTCCCGCAGTTCGGCATGCCGGGCCTCGATCAGCGTCTCCAGTTCGGCGCGCAGCCTGTTTGCTTTTTCTCCCGTCAGGCGGCGTTCTTCGATGGGGAGCTGAGACAGGCCGCGGAGTACCTCCGTCAGCCTGCCTTTGCGGCCCAGCACGGCAGTCTTAAGCGCTTCCAGCGATCCAATTGAATCGGCGGCGGCTATCTGTTGTCTGGCCTCTGTTTCAAGAACCGATATGTCGTTCATGTTCTGGCCTGAATAATTGTTCCCGCAACGGGCGGCTGAAGCCGGCTTGTCCGCCGATGAGGCGGGCCCCCGCGCGGCGCCTCGCTTCACTTTGTTACGCGAGGCTGTTCTTCGCTATTTCCGCGAGCTGCTTGAAGGCGGAGGCGTCGTTGATGGCCATTTCGGACAGCATTTTGCGGTCGATGATGACGTTCGCCTTGCGCAGTCCGGCGATAAATCGGCTGTAGCTGAGCCCTTCAAGACGTGCGGCCGCATTCAGGCGGGCGATCCACAAACGGCGGAACTCGCCTTTACGGTCCTTGCGGTCGCGATAAGCGTATTTCATCGAACGCTCTACCTGCTGAATGGTCATTCTCCAGCGGTTCTTCTTATCAGAATAGTATCCCTTTGCCATGCGGAATACTTTTTTCTTTCTCTGCCGTGTGTATACTACGCTCTTTGCGCGCATTGTCGTGCTCCTTTAAGATAACGCCTGCCTTTCGACAGGGCAAGTAAGCGTTGGATCGTTTGTTAAAAGTCGTACGGCATGTATTTCTTCAGCTGATCGGTCTCTGTAGCGTCGACGACGCCGGTCCTGCGGAGCTTTCTTCCGCGGTTGGACGACATCCCGGTCAGCAGATGACGCAACCCCTGTTTTTTGTGTTTCGCTTTTCCGTTCTTTGACACGATGAAGCGCTTTTTCGCGCCGCTGTGCGTTTTCATTTTCGGCATGGTATGCCCTCCTGATATGACTGTTGTTGCTATATTATGCCCCCCGTCGGTTTCGGGTAAAACTATCCATCCGGGATCTCACCGGCCATGCAGTATTCGAAGGGGCCGCGGATCACTTCGTCTTTTTCGGACTGAGCAGCAGGTACAGACGGTTGCCGAGCATGGACGGGCGGTTCTCGACGTCACTGACATCCGCCAGCTGTGTTTTGATCTTCTCAAGGATCGCCATTCCCAGGTCCCTGTGTTGCATTTCACGTCCCATGAACACGACGGTGATCTGGACCTTGTTCCCTTCCGCAAGAAATTCCCGCGCGTGCTTTACCTTTACTTCAAGGTCATGTTCCCCGATGCGGGGCCGGAAACGCACTTCTTTCAAATGGCCGCCCGTTTTCTGTTTTTTCCGGGCATCCCTTTCTTTCTTGTCAAGATCGTAGCGGAATTTCGAAAAGTTGATGATCTTGCATACCGGCGGATTTGCCTGCCCCGATATTTCTACAAGATCCATTCCCCTCTCCTGCGCCAGCCGCATAGCTTCCTGTATAGGGGTTATGCCCACCTGTGTTCCATCTGAATCGATCAGTCGAACCTGCGGTACACGGATCTGATGGTTGGTACGAAATCTTCTGTCGACGGGAGTCCTCCTCATGACCGGGCCTTCCGGTCGTTTGATAACAACAAAAAAAGACGGCATAATAATGCCATCCCGTAAAGAGCTGTCACTTAAAACATGTCGACCTTTTTCCTGTTGTCAAGGTAAAGGTGAGCCGGGATGGCTTCTTCTAATGGGCCGATATCCGGCCCCGTTGATGAATTATATATGAATTTCAGCCTGTTGTCAAATATTTGATCTGATCGCCGGCTGATGTTCATTCTTAAACAACTGTATTAACGCGTCAACCGGCATAACGCCAAGGTCCTTGCCTTCGCGCGTGCGGACCGACACTGACCCGGCTTCTTTTTCGCGGTCGCCTGCGACCAGAAGATAAGGTATTCTCTGAAGGGTCGCCTCGCGTACTTTCAGATTGATCTTTTCATTGCGGTCATCAACAACGGCCCTGAAACCGGCATTTACAAGCCGCGCGGTCATGTCTTTAACGTAATCGGCTTGACGATCGGTGATGTTCAGGACGGTCGCCTGAACCGGGGCGAGCCAGAACGGAAAAAGGCCCGCGTAGTGTTCGATCAGGATACCGAAGAACCGTTCCAGGGAACCCATAAGCGCCCGGTGGATCATGTACGGGCGCGCTTTTTTTCCGGAAGAGTCTATGTACGTCATGTCGAACCGTTCCGGTTCGTTGAAATCGAACTGGATCGTCGAACACTGCCATTCGCGGTTCAACGCGTCTTTGATCTTGACATCGATCTTGGGGCCGTAGAAAGCGCCGCCTCCCTCGTCGAAGGTACAGGTGAGTTTCTCATCCCTGACCGCCTGTTCGAGCGCGGCGGTGGCATCGGCCCACTGCGCGGGGTCGCCGACCGATTTTTCCCTGGGTTTCGTGGCAAGGTAAAGGTTGAAATCCGTGAAACCGAACGAATTCAGGATATCGAGACAAAAACGAAGCACGCGCCTGATCTCGCCCGGCATCTGGTCTTTCGTGCAGACCAGGTGGGCATCGTCCTGAGTAAAGCCGCGCACGCGCATGAGGCCGTGCAGGACGCCGCTTTTTTCATAACGGTACACGGTGCCAAGTTCGGCCCAGCGGAGCGGAAGGTCGCGGTACGAATACAGGCGGCTGTTGTATATCATGATGTGGAAAGGGCAGTTCATGGGTTTGACGTAAAAGTCCTGCCCGTCGACGTCCATTGGCGAATACATGTTCTCTTTGTAAAAACCGAGATGGCCGCTGGTCTCCCACAGCTGTCCCCTGCCGATATGCGGAGTATAGACAAGATCATACCCGTTCGCGAGATGCTGCGCCCGCCAGTAATCTTCAATAAGAAGCCTTATGCGGGAACCTTTGGGATGCCATAGGACCAGCCCGGGCCCGACGTCCTCCTGGACGGAAAACAGCTCAAGGTCTCTGCCGATCTTCCGGTGGTCGCGTTTTTTCGCTTCTTCAAGCCGGTTAAGATATGCTTCCAGTTCATCTTTCGCGGGAAAGGCCGTGCCGTAGATGCGTTGAAGCTGCTCTCTTTTTTCGTCGCCGCGCCAGTAAGCGCCGGCAACTGAAAGAAGTTTGAAATGCTTTATCCTGCTTGAGTAATCGACATGGGGGCCGCGGCAAAGATCGAGGAAATCGCCCGACTGGAAGAACGAAACGGTATCGTCGGCGATCGCTTCCAGGATCTCAACCTTGTATTTTTCCCCTCTCGACCTGAAATACTCTATCGCTTCCGCGCGCGGTTTTTCCGTGCGTATGAAACGGTTGTTCCCTTTCGCGATCTCCTTCATCTTCAGTTCTATCTTGACAAGATCGTCGGGAGTGAAGGGCGCGGGCCTGTCGAAATCGTAATAAAAACCGTCTTCGATAGCGGGGCCTATCGCTACTTTAGTCTCGGGGAAAAGCGAAACAACGGCTGCCGCCAGGATATGCGCGGCTGAGTGGCGCAGAACATCAAGGTCTTTGTTTTCCATGATTTACCCGTGAAAAAAAGGAAGGTGAACGATTAACGACAAAAATCAAGTGCCCGATACAGGACTCGAACCTGTGACCTTTCCCATGTCAAGGGAACGCTCTAACCAACTGGGCTAACCGGGCTTTAACAGTAACCAGCAACCAAATACAGTGACTGAAAATCAAAGACAGCGGGGTTGCGAACCGCTATATTATAGCACAACTATTGGCATTTTGTGCTTTTTATTCGGCATGTCTTGAGAATGGCAAACATTACTTTCGAAAGCTCTTCAGCATTTGGATATAACAAATTGTATGTAGCAATGCGAAATTTCTTGAATAATCTTAAGAGAGAAGGAATATGCTTTCTGGTACAAATTACTATTCTCAAGCATTCCCATCCCCGGTCCATTAAAGCTGATAGCAGATACTCATTGTCTTTCTTGAGCCCACGTCAAATTATAACCAGTTGTCTCTTTCAAAGTCACTGCTCACGAGTCTTTGTCGTTGGTCACTGGTCACTGTAAAAGGTGCGGGTCGGAGTTGAACCGACGAATAGCGGTTTTGCAGACCGCTCCCTTAACCACTTGGGTACCGCACCAATATCCGGATAATATACCAAAATAGGCTGAAAAAATCAAAAACACTACGCCCGGTCCTTTCTGTGGCGCCTGCTTTTTCGGAGAGAAGTAACCCGGGGCCGGGCAGGAAGCGGCGACGATGACCCCGCCAGGGTAACGTCGATCTTCCCTTCGATCGTGTCGACCGTTTCGATAACGATCCTGACCTTTGTGCCGGGAGAGAGGTTAGTCACCCGGAGCATCGCTTCGGCGCCCGTGTCGCCGCAAAGGACAAAAGAGCCTCTGTTCGTGACGGAAGTGACTGTGCCGTCCATTTCCATGCCGATCCGGTCTTTGAAAAGTTCCGCGCGCATGATATCAACTGACTTGTATTCCGCTTCGGCCGCGGCTCGTTCTTTTTCGGAACAATGCCTGCCCGCCTCGGCCAGAGAAAGCCGGCCATGGCTTTCCTTTTCGCCGCGGAGCAGGGCTTTAACGGCGCGATGCGCCATAAGATCGGGATAGCGGCGTATCGGGGACGTAAAATGCGCGTACGCTCTGGCGGCGATGCCGAAATGGCCTTCGGATTCCGGGGAATACACCGCCTGCTTCATGCTGCGGACCATCATGGAGTTGATAAGGCTTTCCAGCGGATGACCATCCGCCTGGCGTATTACGTCCTGCAGAGCTTTATGCGTGTTGCCGTGACGTATATGGCCTGCCGAAAGTCCCATGTCTCCGAGAGCTTTTGCCAGCGTCGATATCTTTTCGGGATCAGGCACGTCATGGCGCCTGTGAAGAAAAGGCACGCGCGCCGCCATCAATTCGGTCGCGACGGCTTCGTTTGCCAGAAGCATGAATTCTTCGACGAGACGGTGGCTTTTCAGACGGGGACGCAGGGCCACTCGTAGCGGCTTGCCGAGGCCGTCAACTTCTACTTTGTACTCGGGAAGGTTAAAATCCAGCGCGCCCCGTTTTACCCTTCGGCCATAAAGGATATCGGTCAGTTCACCCATTTTCAGGACAGAACGGGCCGTCGGAGCGGGAACTCCTGCCGGCCTGCTCCCGTCAAGAATGGACTGGACCTCTTCATAAGTAAAACGGCGGCAGGAGCGGATAACGGTATCGGCCATGCGGCGGCGGATGACCTTACCCTCTTTGTCGATGTCCATGAAAACCGACAGGGTCAGGCGTTCCCGGCAAGGGACAAGGCTGCAGAGGTTGTTGGAAAGAGAAGGCGGCAGCATCGGAACGACACGGTCCGGCAGATACACGCTGGTCGCCCGCCGGAAGGCTTCTTTGTCGAGAGCCGTGCCGGGTTTCACGTAATGGGATACATCGGCGATATGGACGCCGAGGCGTACCAGGCCGTTCTCCAAATGTTCCAGTGACACGGCATCGTCGAAATCCCTGGCGTCGGCCCCGTCGATCGTGAAGACCGGCAGGGAGAAAAGTTCCTCTCTGCCGCGCCACATCGAAGGGTCAAGCGCGGAAGGCAGCGCGGCGCTTTGTGAAAGTACTTCAGCGGGGAACCGTTCCCGGATATCGCGCGACATAAGCACCGTCGTGATACGCGCCCGCGTGTCATCAGGGTCTCCGATGATCTCTGTTACGATCCCCGCGGCGCCTGATGCTTCCGTGGGCCAGCAGGTGACCTTCAGCGCGGCAAGTAAACCGGCTTTCGGGCATACTCCCGTATCAAAGCTTATGACCTGGGCGGGCGGTATCCCTTCCGTTTCAGGAACCAGGACCCATCCTTTGGGGTATTGTTTCAGAATGCCCGTGACAGAGGTCCGCGCGCGGCTTATGACTTCAACGATCTCACCCGCGTACCGGTCGTTCTCCTCCCGGTAAACGCGCGCGGAAACACGGTCTCCGTCCATGACCAAGGATAGATTGCGTCCGCGGATAAAGACGTCCGACTGCCCTTCTTTTTCCGCGAGGAGAAAGCCGAAATGCCCGTGAAGCTGTATGACGCCTTCGCGGACCTCTCCTCTGTGCCTTGACGCCCGTCCCCGGTGTTGATGATCATGCCAGCGTCTTCGCATGCGATAACCTCGCCCGTGATTAAATGGATGCTTCAACTGACCTTCAACTGAACGTTCAGTGACAGGAGCCTTACTTGAGACGCTGTTCGGACAGTACTAGATGGTCCGTTTCAACTTCGATGAGGGCATTGAAAATCTGACGGACCCTGTCGTTCGTCGCTTCCGCGGCGGCAGTTCTATAGAACCCGATCGTCTTTGTCTCGCGTTCGTGGGATTCGTTCAGGTTATCCCTGTTCGCGGTGGAACAGGCCTCATTGCTTTTGGGAGTTTCTTTGAGCTTAAGTATCTTCTTCCAGATCGAAGCATGTTCATTTTCCACTTTGCTCAGCGCCTTGAAAAGCAGTTTGCCTTCGGGATCATCCGTTTTCCCCGCGGCGCAGATATAGAACATGGCGTTGCTGACCTCAACCTGAAGGGCATGTTCCGCGTTGGCACGGTCTTTCGGGTTCAGTTCGACCTCGAAATCAGCCCGGGCCGTTTTCGCTTCTTTAATGAATTTCCGGTGGGCGCCGCAGAAAGGGCAATTGTCGGGCGGGTTATCGCCGATATAAGGATCTCCGCAAATCTCGCATCTCCACAGATTGATCATGGTTCCCTCCCATGGGATAATTTGATATAAGTCTGCAATATAATAGCAATTTCAATATAATATAGCAATCAGAATTGACATAAGCGGCAAAATAATAAAACTAAGAAAAAAGGCATCTCGCTCACACATTGAGCGGGGTGCCTTTTTCTTTTTTAAAAGTCACATGTCTTTTAAGGACACAGAACTTTTGCTATAAACGAACAGTGTTTATCGCTTGAATTTAAAGGGCACGAGTCCAAGAAGCCCCATACCGAACAGCATCAGGCTTCCCGGTTCCGGCACAGGATTTTCTGAAGGATACCCACACACGGCACTGGTTGTTTTGGGAGAGCAGGAATCCTTTTTCCCGCCGCCGTTGCCCTGTACCCCCCCTCTTCCATTGTCATCAGCTATCGCGAAGAAATAATCGCCTGTCTGGAGTATGTCGTTATACTCCAACTGAACAGTATATACGCGAAAGTCTTCGTTGCAAACTTTACTGGTCTCGTAACTTCCGGTCAGCTGAAGACCGAACAGCGGAGCTTTATAGGAAGCAAAGCTGGTATTGTATTTGGCAAGGCCGGATCCATTGATCTTGATGCCGGAGCCGATGGCATCGGCGTCTGTCATCAGATAAACATTGTTGCCCCAGAGCTTCGATTTTATCCAGACCTTGAGGTAAGAACCGCTCTCGCCGACTATAAAGCCTTCATCGGCCTTGTTTACATAGCCGGATCCCGTTCCCAGGAAATCATTTATATATTTTTCTTCAGCGCCTGAATACAATTTGGCACTGGTAAACACACCCAGATCTGGCACGGCTTGCGCCAGCGCGGCAAAGAACATAAGAACACCAAACGCAGATAACAGTTTTTTCATAACACTTTCCCCTTTTTAAACCTAAAGTCATTCGCTCGTTTATCACAGTCGCCCAAAATACAGTGCGGCACCTGATTATACACAAATATTCATGGAATGTCAAGCGGCGCATACCCGGGTCAATCAGCGTGGTGATCAAGATGGGTATGGGGGTGGGCATGGACCTTTTCCCCGTGGCTGTGGGAATGGAAATGGACAAGGTTGTTCTTCATCAGGAGATCGCTGTCCGACAAGACGTCCATCGCCTTTCCCGACCGGATGATCCTTTTATCGGGGTCAAAAACGTGTACCGTATCAGCGATCTCCGGAACGATGTGAAGGTCATGTGTTGCCGTTATTATCGTTTTCCCCCTGTCTCCCGCTTCCCTGATGAGGCTGATTATATGATGTGTGGTCAGAGGATCAAGGCCGGCGGTCGGTTCGTCCAGCAGGATGACCTCGGGATCCATGGCGAGCACCGAGGCGATGGCCGCCTTGCGCTTTTCTCCGAGGCTTAACTGATGGGGTGACCGGTTGAGAAGGCCGCGTATAGCCAGAAGCGAAGTCAGTTTTTCGATGCGCCCGCGGACGGCCGGCGCCGGGACTCCGAGATTAAGCGGCCCGAATGCGATGTCTTCTTCAACGGTCGGGCAGAACAACTGGATATCGGGATTCTGGAAGACAAATCCCACCCTGCTTCTGAAATCCATGGAAAAGGGATCATCCGAAAAAGCGTTTTCGTCAAGTTCGTTCCCGAAAGCCTTCAGGCTGCCGCTGTCAGGAAAGATAAGGCCGTCAAGCAATGTCAGGAGCGTTGACTTCCCGGTACCGTTGGCGCCGATCAGGGCGACCTTTTCACCCTTCTCCACCCGCAGATCGATCCCGCGCAGCGCCGGGAATTTCCCCAGGTATGAAAAGTGTACGTGGCGAAGTTCGAAAACAGGAGGTTTCATATTTATAATACCGAGATAAAAGCCAGTATCGAAACCAGCCAGAGCCAGTCCGCCGGCCTTGTCTTGAAGGCTTCAAATACCTTTGGCTCTCCGCTGAAGCCACGCGAGAGCATCGCGGAGTATACCTGGTTGTTCATTTGATAAGACCGCAGCCAGAGGTGCGCCATGTTCCATGCCACGATGTCCCTGCCGCGCCGGTGGCCCACGGCCGAGCCGGTCCTGCTCTTTATGGCCGTGTGCGTATGCTCGATTGTCCCTATGAAAAGGTATATGTAGCGGTAACACATTCCGAACGTCATGACGAACACGCGCGGTATCCCGAATCCCCGCATCGATTTAAGGAGAACATCATGTTTTGTAGTCAGGGACAGCAGTATGGCGAAGGAAACCGACACGGTCACGCGGGCTATGAAAAGGGCGACGGTATGTATGCCTTCAAAAGAGATCGAGAACCGGCCGCTGAACAGCGGGAAACCGAACGCTTCCCTGCCGGGAGTAATACCGCTGAGAGCCGCCGGCAGAACAACAACCAGAGAGAATAACGGCACAAAGAACCATGTCCGCTTGAGAAAGTAGAGTATGTTGATACGTGAAAGCGCGGCCAGTGCCAGGCAAAAAAGATAAAGGCAGCCGAGGGCCGTTAATTCACGTGTAAAAAGAGCCTGCAGGATGCACAGAAGCAGCCCGCAGGCTTTTGATCTGGGGTCAAGCGCCTGGAGCAGCCCCGCGCGCGACGCGTGCTCTTCGGAATGGACTGAATCCTTGATGAACGCAAGGGTGCCCATCAGCGAACGTTCGACGAAATTATTCCTTTTTCTCATTTTCTTTTCCTGTGACGGCCCTGCCGATGAGCGCGGTGACAATGACGGTGGCCGCGATCCCGATGACCGCCGAAAGGATGTATGAAAAGCTCAAACGGACGAGATCGTTCCCTTCCGATCCCCCCAATGTGTAATCGGGGAGCGGCGCGCGCCACAGGCTGGAGAGCTTCTCAAGCCCGCCGGGCACATATCCCGTCATGGCCGCGATCTCATCCGCGCTCCATTCCCCCCATGCGGCCCCCGCTTTAAACAGTTCAGGCAGGATCAATCCTGCCGGAGACAAAAGGACGAGAAGGCCTATTCCGATCCAGAGCTTCTTGGTAGTTCTCATGGGCGTGCTCTTTCGGCGTCATGTAAAAGGCCGGGGTCCTGCTTCTGCAGGTATTTTACGACCAGCGCCGTGACAACAGCCTCTATCCACCCGAAGAGGATAAGGTGTTCTCCCAGCATGGCGGTGAGCGCCGTCCGGAATCCATAAGGGCAGTAAAGGGGGCGGCCCTCAGCCGTATGGTGGAGGAGAGGCTGGGCCCCGAACTCCAATCCGGCGGCAAGCGCGGCCGCGTTAAGGCCGATATACGCCCCTATCCCGGCAGCGATCACTCTTCTGCCTGATGAGGGCGGAGCGCCGATGGACAGCAGGCGATAGACATAGTATCCGGCAAAGACGAGCACGAAGGACATGTTAAAACAGTTCGCGCCGATCGCCGTAATGCCTCCGTCGCCGAAAAGAAGGGCCTGTATCACCAGAGCGACGGTAACCGCTATGCAGGCAGCCCATGGGCCGAGGAGTATCGCTGCCAGCACACCTCCGACCGCGTGCCCTGTTGTACCACAGGGCACGGGGACGTTGAACATCATGATGACAAAACTGAAGGCCGCGCCGATCGCCAGAAGCGGGACCTGGCGGGACCTGAGGTCCCTGCCGACGATCCTGGAGCAGACGGCCCAGACAGGCAGCATGACTGCGAAAAAAAAGCCGCTGGTGACGGGGCCAAGATAACCGTCTGGAATGTGCATTCAGTGCCTCCTAAAAAGAGTAAACGAGCGTGCACACGACGGCGTCATAGGCATCCGTGTTTGTTCCGGAGACGACGCGCTGACAACCGAGAAGCGTCTGGACGGTATCGTTAGACCAGCCGATGCCAGGCGCCAGCAATAGGCTGCTTGAGCGGGAATCGGCAACCGTGGCGCCTTCCTGCACCGTATCGTTCTGAAGGATACCGTTAGCTTCAAGTAGAAGATTGAATCCGCGGCGCATGACGTATTCAACGCCGAGGTCATAGTTGACATAAGAGCCGTAGCGGACCGTCGCCCCATCGGCGACCGTTTCAAGCGGGAAGCTTATAGACGCGTCCGCGTGCAGGATGAAAGGCCGGAGATGTTTTGAGGCGCATAAACCGAAGCCGGGGTCCCAGGAGCCTGTCCCGAGCAGGTCATAACCATTCTTTTCCGGGTCGCCCTTCTCGTATTTTCCCGTCGGAACCTTGACCTGAACGATCGCGGTTAATTCCGGAGCTTTCACGCTTTCGGGGGAAAGGCCGTAACGAAGGAAAAGAAAGGAATCAGTGAACCCGTGAACGATGATCTCCATGCCGGACTGAGAAATAAAAGACTGTTGAAAGGTGAACTGGCCGGCGAGTTCAAGGCGGCCGGAAACACCGTACTGAAAAAATAGCGATTCCTGAAAATGATCGCGACTGTCACCGTCCGGCAGGGCCGCGTGCTGTCCGTTACCGTCGAACGCGCCTCTGTCGCGGAAATAGAAAACATAAGGCTGTATCGTAAGCCCGTCCTTTTCGCAAAGCCCGGCGGTCCACGTCGTCAGGGGTCCGGTGGTGGCTGGGGGCCATTCTTCGGCTCGTCCCGCGCCGGGATTGGCCGACAGTATCAGTAAAGCTGATACGAACAACAGTGGTATTTGGAACATTTGGTCCTCCGCGTGTGTGGAAGGGTATTCAATCTTCCGTTGTGGTGATAAGTTTCAACTGCGCGTGTTTGACGCCCTTGGAAGCCCTCAACTGGCGCGCCAGTTTTTCTATGGCCTGATGTTCCCCTCTGACCACGATGATCTCAAAGCAGTTGTGGTGGTCGAGATGTATGTGCTGGGTGGAAAGTATAATATCCTGGCAGTCATGCTGGATATCGGTGAGCCTGTTCATCAGTTCCCGGCGGTGATGGTCGTAAACGATGTCGATGGTGCCGATGACCTCGGTGTTGTCTTCGGATATTCTGGCGCTCACTACGGCCTGTCGGATAAGGTCTTCTATGGCTTTTGAACGGGTGGGATAATCCTGACCTTCGATCAGCCTGTCGAACTCCTGGAGCAGTTCCTTCGTCATCGAAATACCGAAGCGGATCAGCTGTGACATACGGGTATCTCCTGTTCAGCGGTCAAAGGCTGTATACGAATGCGATAATAGTAACACATTTATGCAACAAATTCAAGTGTCCGGTTGTCTAACATAATAACATGTTCCACAACAATTTTACACGTATTTCAGCGTATTTCCTCCGCGTTAAAGTAAAAAACAGCAGGGAAAGGAGGTGGGTGTCATGACTCAGCGGGAATTCATCAGGCTTGAAGCGAAGGCTCTTTCCATCGTGAACAACAAGGACTGCATGATGGTATGGAAGGCGGTAGAATGCGGGGCGCTTGAAATGCTTCGCGTCTACGCGGAAGCAAAGAATTACGACGTCGATCTTAATGAGCTGGTGGATGTCCTATGGTTCTCGATCTGCAGCGATGAATCAAGGCAGGATGAAAAAACCGTGCGGATATTGTCATGATCAACGACGGCAGGATGTCGGTGAAAGCTTCCTGACGACGCCGTTACCCCACGAAATGATCTTTTTAGTCCGCTCGAAAGAAGAAGATTCCGAGTAGACCCGGATGACGGGCTCCGTGCCCGACGGCCTTAACAAAAGCCAGGAGTCGTCTTCAAGGATGAATTCGATGCCGTCATAATCCCTGATCTCCCTGACCGCGCGTCCCGCGATCCTGGAAGGCGCCGCGCCGCGCAGCGTTCGGACGAAATCGTCCTTGGGTATCCCGGGATTCCGGAAATCGGTGCGCAGATAGCAGGAAGCGCCGTATTTCTTTTCGATCTCCCTGAGCAGTACCGACATTCTCTTCCCGGTCACCGCAAGCATTTCAACCAGCATCAGCGAGTTAAGGATCCCGTCCCTTTCTGGCAGGTAAGCGCCGTACCCGTACCCGCCGCTCTCTTCCCCGCCCATAAGCACGTCCTCATTTTCAAAACGCTCCGCGATGTACTTGAACCCGACCGGGACTTCTTCCCACTCGAGCCCTTTGTCCTTTGCCATGCGTTCGCTCACGTATCCGAGCGAGATCGTCTGCACCACTTTCCCCTTCATGCCTTTGTAGTGGCAAAGATAATGAAGAAGCAGCGGAAATACCTGGTGCGGAGTCAGGTAACGCCCTTTGTCGTCGACGACCCCGATGCGGTCCGCGTCGCCGTCGGTGGCAAGGCCGGCTGCCGCGCCCGAAGCGTTTACCGCCCGTTTGAGGTCGCCCAGCCATGCCTCGATCGGTTCCGGGTGGAGGCCGCCGAACAAAGGGTCGGGCGCCGCGTGGATCGATCGGATATTGATGCCGGATCTTTCCAGCAGGCGCGGAAGATACCCTATCCCGGCTCCATACATGGGATCGGCGATAAGGGTCATGTGCGATCTGCGGATGGCCTTCATGTCGACAAAGCCGCTGACGCGCCTCAGGTAGGCGTCGGTAAGGTCCGCCTCCGTTATCGATCCTCCGTCAAAAGACCCCTTCGAAGGGGATCCGAGGTATGATTCGAAAGCCGCCGTCACCGTTTCCGGAGCCGACCCGCCGCGGGATGTTTTGAATTTTATGCCGTTGAAATCGGGAGGATTGTGGCTCGCGGAGATCATGATGCCGCCATGAGCGCGGCGGTCAACGACGCTGGAAGAGAGCGCCGGTGTTGAAAGCGCCGAACGGCTGAGGATCGTCTCGCAACCGTTCGCCCGCAGGACGCCGGAAACTGCGCGCGCGAAGGCGGCTGAATGAAAACGCGTGTCATACCCTACGGTAACACGCGGCGCGGCTGAAAGGGTGCGCAAATGGCGGGCGATGGCGGAAGCCACGTGGCGGACATTATCGAACGTGAAATCTTCGGCTATAACGGCACGCCATCCATCTGTGCCGAAACGAATACGCGGCGCGGTCATTAGAATATCCTCGTGGTTATTATTTTTTTCCCGCACCGATCAGCTTTCGGTGATAGTCATCCTGAAGGCGTACGATATCGGAAAGTTCCGGGGTTGAAACTTCTATCATGCGGGTGTCTTCAAGAGCCTCTGAACGGTGAATGGTGAGTGGCGGAAGATGAAGAATGCCGCCGGGCTTGAGTATGCGGCATTTCATGGGGCCTTTCTTAGGGCCAAAACGGCAACGCAGCATGCCTTCCAGGATATAAAAGGTTTCTTCTTTGAACTTATGATACTGAAGGCTGAGGCGGTGCCCCTTGCGGATTATTATAAGTTTGCCGGCATACTTGCCGCACAGAGCGAACAGCCTTTCTTCGCCCCAGGGTTTTTTTATGATCTTGATGCGTGTCACTTGTCTATCCTTATATTACTTGAAATCGGCGCTTCAGCCGGGTTCAAGGATTATAGAAAATATTGACGGAATTGACAAGGCGGCGGGCTATATGGTTTAATACTGAAATGCCCGCTAAAAAAATAAAAGGCCGCCCTGACTGGGACGACTATTTCATGAAGATGGCGCTGCTCGTCGCGGAGCGTTCAACGTGCCGCCGGCACCACGTCGGCGCGGTGATAGTGCGAGATAAAAGGATACTTACGACCGGTTACAACGGCGCCGCGTCGGGTATCAGGGACTGCCTGCTGCTGGGGTGCCTGAGGGACAAACTGAAAATACCTTCGGGTCATCGCCACGAGATCTGCCGGGCCATACATGCCGAGCAGAACGCGATAATACAGGCAGGCCTGCATGGGATAAACATCCGCGGCGCAGCGATCTACTGCACGCATTCCCCGTGCATCCTTTGCGCCAAGATGCTGGCCAATGCCGGCATTAAACGTTTCATCATGTGCACCGATTACGCTGACGATTCCTTCAAAGCACTTTTCAAAGAAGCGGGCATTGCCTGGCAAAAGATCAGGCGTCCAGGCCTTTCCATCTCCATCCTCGACTGACGCGGCTTTAGAACTTGAACAACTCCTTCGCTTTCTTCTGCAGGTCCTCGGAGGCTTTCTGCTTCTGGCCTTCCAACGGGGAACTGATCTCCCCCTCTTTCTTCTTCGCTTCGGCCTGAACGATATCTATCCCGTCCTGAAGTTCCTTCAGTTTTCCCGAGAATAGTCCCAGCAGCTCATCCCTGCGGCTGTTGAACTGCGCCATGAGCTCCTGTCGTTTCTGCTCCGTCAATTTCGTGACTTCGGCGCGGACACGGTTGTTCAGTTCGGTCAGTTTCTGGCCTAAGACCGCGTTCATCCTTTCGGGCAGCAGGCGGTCGAGGTTCGATGAGACGGACATGTTCAAGCCGTCCGCGGTCCCCGTTACCCCGGCATTCACTTCGATATTGTTCACGCCGGCCCAGAGAGCGGCAAGAACTGAACGGACCTGATCGTCCTTATGAGCTTCATCGACCGTGTAGGAAAGGTTCTGCATGTTGAGGCCCAGGCTGCTGTTAATGGAGTCCCCCTTCAGGTTAAATGACGCCTTAAGCGTCCCGTTGCCCTGAGCGAAAGAGGGAAGGTAATCGGACGACGGCAATTTAAGGTCCGCGGCGGTCAGTCCCGCGAACGTGATCCCGATACGGTCATCGGCTACGGATCCGGTATGGTCGAACAATCCGGCTACCTGGAGCTTACGCAAACCCTGCGCGCCTGAAAGGTCAAGGCGGACGGGGCGTCCCCACAAGGCAGGATCGGAAGTGATATCGGTGATCGCGCCTTTGAAAGACAGGGGTTCCCCTTCTTTTCCCGGCCCGCCGGTCGTGCCGCTCAATGAGACGCGCTTGATAAGAAAATCAGGCGGATTGTTTAGTTTAGGGAAGCTGACGTCGTATCCCCTGAGGCGGGGCCGGACGACTTTCTGCGTTTTTCCCTCTTTTGGAGGCATATATTTGCGGATCATGTGCGTGTAGCGTGTTACCGTTTCGACGCGTCCGAGCCAGAGCGGACCGAACAGCGACCTTGAGATGTTGCTGAAGGAAAAGGACGGAAGCTTCAATTTGGAGGCAACATTCTTGATGTCACGGTCGGTCAGTTCGACGATCTTCGCGAGCATGTCTCGTGAATCGCCGAAATCGGTTTTGATCTTCGACTGGGCCGTCTTGATATCGTTCAGCGCCCTGACAAGTTCCTCTCTCGTCTGGTTGGCCTTCATAAGGCGTTCCCGCGCGGGGGCGATATCCTGCACGGTCTGTATCCGGATCGCCTGAAGGTCGCTGGCGGCCTCCTTCGCTTTCCGGATCCTGGCGTCTATGTCTAGGTTCTTATAAAAATCCTGGTAGTAGGCATAACGGGATTGCACGTCTGCCTGGATCTTTTCCATCTCGCGGACCGATCGGAGGTCGGCCAGAGTTACCGCTTTATCGACTGAAAAATCCTTGTAGAGATCCTGCGCGTCCCTGATGGCTTTGACGGGAGGGAGCGCTTCAAGTTCCGCCGAGGCTTTTGACCGTAATTCCGCCATAAGGCGCGCCGTCAGGCTGTTCCTGTCGTCACTGGCGTTCTTAGCGTCCGCTTTTTTTGCCTGGCGGGGAGGAAGCGCGCCTGATGCCGCGCGTTTGGTTCCCCATCGTATCCCATCGGCGGACATATCGTCGATCACGAACTTCTTTGAAAAAAGAGGAAGAGGTTCCAGCGAAAAATGAATGGCGTCCGTTTCAAAAAGGTTTCTCCACACGTCATCCCTGTTAGCGACCCGCAGCCCGGTCACCCGCACCGAAAGGCCGCTGAAACGGGTCTTAAGCCCCGCTATCTCCACCCGGGCGCCGAAAATGAACTCGCCGGTCGATATGACGGAGCGCTTAATAATGGCGTCAAGAAAGAAAACCGTAAAAATGACGGTCAGTGCGGTAAATATAAGTGCGGGTATCACGAATTTCCAGCGCATAAGGAACCTCCAAAAACAATATTTCAAATTGAAAAATTTAAAATGCAAATTTAACGTCAACGGCTTTCAACAACTCTTGAAGTACTATTGTGTCCGCCGCGTAACACTCATTGTTTATACCTGTCGTACCACTGAAAGATCGAGGTCAGCTTGAGCGCCTTCATAAAATGCATCGCTTCCACTTTCTGTTTCATGTTCGCCCGGTAATAAACTATGAAACGGGCCGCCGCGATGAAGAGCGGTATGAAAATAAGGATGCCGATCGCCAGGCTGCCCATGACAAGGGTATTGTTAAAACGCGTAAAAGGGAGCAGAGGAAGGTTGTAGAGCCAGGTCCAGAACGGCGTCAGCGATCTCAGGTTGACGAGAAGAAGGTAACCGATCTGGTTGGAAAGGGGGTCAAGCAGAAAGCCGAAAAGCCCGAAGACCGCGGCCCCCAGGAATGCTGCTCCGATATTGACCTGGATAAGCAGTATCAGGAGAACAAGCAGGAAATTGGTAAGAGAAAGAAGCGGCAAAAGGCCGATGAGCGCCCCAAGGGCGAAGCCTCCCGCGATCTGCTTCGGCGAGATCTCCGAGTGGAGCATCGTGACGATGGACTTAATGAGCTTGGCAAAGATCAGCATATCGCCTCCAAAAAAATATTGTCAGTCGTCCAATTTGAAATTCGCGATTTGAAATTTGCAATAAACATGTGCTTACTCTCTTCAAAAGGACTGGAATTCCCTATCTATGACCTTTGGTATATCTCAGTATTGGAAATCCCGCGTAACTTCAGTTAGTCACTGAAAAGCTGTTCAAGTTCCGCGACCGTGGCCGCGAAGAGATCCGGGGACAGGTTCTCGAGTACTGCTTTCGGCGTGTACCCGTAACCGACGGCGATGGACCGTATGCAGGCGGCTCTGGCCGCGAGAATATCGTTTACGCCGTCGCCGGCCAGTACGGTTTTTGCCGGGTCAAGGCCCAACGCATGCAGCATTTCGATAACCGGGCCGGGATGCGGTTTTTTGACGCTGAAACTGTCTCCCCCACGGACCAGCGAAAAATACCCGATAAGGCCGAGGCCTTCAAGTATTGCTTTCGCGTTCTTTTCCGGTTTATTGGTCAGGACGGCAAGGGTATGGCTTTTTTTAAGGTGTTTGATCAATCCGGGAATGCCCTGGAAAGGGACGGTCGTGTCCAGCAGATGCTCTCTGTAGTGTTCTTTGAACTTTTCAACAGCCCGGGTGAGCTCTCCGCCTTTTTCATCTGGAAGAGCGCGCTCCATCAATGTAAGGACGCCGTTCCCCACGAAGGAACGTATGACCTCAAGGCTGAGAGGCGGTTTGCCGTAAGACCGGCGGACACTGTTGACCGTTGAGGCAAGATCGTTCTGCGAGTCGACCAGCGTGCCATCCAGGTCGAAAATGATGCCGGATACTCTCAATACGGGCATTACTGCCAGCAGATAAGCCCGGGTACGTAGAGGACTTTTCCGTTCCTTTTAGGGAGGATCCTGACGACATACCCGCAGTGGCCGACCCTGTCTCCGATGATTGCGCCTTCATAGGTGCAGGTCCCGTCGGCATTCCCCGACAAAGACATTTCCACGACCACGGGTTCGTTCATCCGGTGCTTGGAATCGAGGTATCCCCAGTAAACCTGCACGGCGACATCTTCAGGTTTCAGCGTGCCCAGTTTTACCGTAGCTTTCACGCTGAAGGTCTTGCCAAGGAAAACATCGTTGTCCAGATTGTCATGAACGCTCAAGATCTTGACCGAAGGCCAGACGGCGTTCAAAGGTTTAAGCCATCCAGCTAACGCCCGCGCGTTGGCAAAATCGTCCTTTATCAGGTACCGGTACTGAGAATCAGCGTCATTATAACATGTCCGCGTGTATTCCTCGATCATGCGGTTCGTGTTGAAGGCGGGACAGATCGTCTGCATGGACGTCTTCATCTTGCAGATCCATTCGCGCGGCAGTCCGTCATGGCCGCGTTCATAGTACAGGGGAACTATATCCTTTTCAAGGATGTCGTAAATCGCCTTGCTCTCGATCTCGTCCTGGTAATCCTGGTTAAGGTATTCTTCGCCCGATCCGATGATCCATCCGTTCTGGCCGTTGTAGCCTTCGCACCACCATCCGTCCAGCACGCTGAAATTCAGCACCCCGTTGACGGCGGCTTTCATACCGCTGGTCCCGGAAGCTTCGGCCGGGCGGCGAGGGTTGTTAAGCCATACGTCGGCTCCCTGCACAAGGTAATGAGCGACGTTCATGTCGTAATCCTCCAGGAAAACGACCTTGTGACGGAGCTCTATATCCCTGCTTATGTGGATGATCTGTTTTATAAGTTCTTTGCCGATGTTGTCCTGCGGATGCGCTTTGCCGGCGATGATGATCTGCACCGGGCGGTCTTTGTCGGTCAGTATCTTTTTGATGCGGTTCAGGTCGCGGAAGATCAGGTTCCCGCGTTTGTAAGAGGCGAAACGCCGGGCGAAAGTTATCGTCAACGCTTCGGGGTCGAGCACCTCGTCCGCGTAATCGATCTCCATCGGAGAGGCGCCTCGGCGGCGCAGTTGTTCCTTGAGGCGGGCGCGCGCGAAGGATACGAGCCTTTCCCTCCTGCGCTCATGGCTGCGCCACAATTCGGCGTCGGGTATCTGAGAAACGCCCTGCCAGATGCTCTGGTCGGCAGGCTCGTCTTTCCAGACCCGTCCAATATAACGGTCGAAAAGGCCGGCCAGTTCGTAGGAGATCCACGTGTTGGTGTGAATGCCGTTCGTGATGGAAGTTATCGGCACTTCGTTGCGGGGTATTTCGGGCCAGATGCCTTTCCACATGTTGCGGGAAATGGTCCCGTGCAGCCGGCTGACCCCGTTCGCGTGGTTGGTCATTTTCAGCGCGAGGATGGTCAGGCAGAAACCTTCTTTGGGGTCGTCCGGATTCTCCTTGCCCAGTTTGAGGAATTCTTCTCCGGTCAGGCCCATGGCTTTATAGGTCGGCTCGAGATATTTTGAGACCAGTTCGGGAGTGAAAAGCTCGTTCCCGGCAGGTACCGGCGTATGCGTAGTAAAGACGCAGGAAGCGCGCACGATCTCGCGGGCTTCTTCAAAACCGAGATGGTGGGATTCCATGAGGTCCCGAATCCGCTCAAGGATAAGGAACGCGGAATGACCTTCGTTGATATGGATGACCGAAGGTTCGATCCCTATCGCTTTCAAGGCCCGGACGCCGCCGATACCGAGGACCGTTTCCTGCCGGATCCGCATTTCCCTGTCGCCGCCGTACAATTCACCCGTGATCTCGCGGTCTTCGGAACGGTTTTCATCCACGTCGGTGTCAAGCAGATAGAGAGTTACCCTTCCCACCTGCACTTTCCACACCCGGATATAGATCTTTCCTCCGGGATGGTCGATGCTGACCTTAAGCTGTTTTCCGTCCTTGTCCTTCATGACCTGGAGCGGCATGCGGAAGAAATGGCTTTCTTCGTATTCCTCCTGCTGCCATCCGTCGAAATTCAGGTACTGCTTGAAATAGCCGAACCGGTAAAGCAGTCCG
>CAZNYG010000007.1:0-30014 GCA_964577205.1 uncultured Elusimicrobiales bacterium
TCAATGACGAGGACGGACAGGCGCTGATCGAATACGTCCTCATCGCGGCGATCCTCATTGCCGCTTCCTATGGGGCGCTCCGTCTTATTGCGGCTTTGTGGCATTTGAAATTCGAGCGGACCGCCACTGCCCGTACAGGGTTGGCTGGCATGAGGCCTTAATGAACCCGCGGGATCCGGCCAAAGGACAGGCAATGATCGAGACGCTCATCATCACCGTTATCATTACGGCGTTCATGTTCGCCGCGATGCAGCTCTGCGTCACAGTCATCGACGATATGACGGCTAATGAAGCGGCATTCGCCTCCATGCGTGTCGTCTGCGTGGCTCCTTCCCGTGCCGTTCAGGAACGCGCAAATGAAGCCGCGAACCAATTACTCGGCTGGAACTTTTTCAGCGGAAGGAACAATTTCTTGCCCTTCACAACGGAAGCCAGGGTCTGGAATGAAACGATCAACGGGCATCAGGAGATGAGAGACCATTCAGGCGTACAGATCAGGAAGTTCACTACCGGCGTCCGGTACGCCGTCAGCGTCATGTTCCCTTCGCTTTTCCAGCCGTTCCACCATTTCACTTTTTTCAGCGGCGGAAATCCGATCCTTGAACGGAGGGCCCGCGCGCGCATGGTACGATCGCCGGATGAAACATACTATTACCGCGCTTATCCGGGCGGACGCCCTTTTACCCGGGAACCCGATGAGAATCAACAATAAGGGGCAGGTGCTTCCCTATTATCTCATGACGATGATGGTACTTCTCGTCTGCTGGGCCATGCTCCTCAATATGGGGAAACTGCTCAAAGACCGCATCGTGATGCAGAATGCCGCCGATAACGCGGCGTTATCCGTGGCCGTTTACCGCGCCCGGACCCTGAACCTGCTGGGGAAAGCGAACGAACTCATGGGGACTGTTCTCGCGTGCGGGGCTTTTCCGATGCTGGTCCCGCTCCCCACGTACGATATCAGGTATGTAGGCGGTTCCATCAGTAATTTCCCTTATCCTCTTTCGGATGTCCATTGCCGCGGCGGATTTGAGAACAGCGTTGATTACGCGGGAGTTAACCGCATCCGCTTTACCGTAAGAAGCCTCTCGAATTTTCAGAAAGCGCTGGTATGGGCTTATCCCGTGCAGTCGCTCGCCGTAGCGCAGTCCATCGGCAAACGGCAGGAATTGAACGCGTCAAATGAGCCTTCAGGCGCGGACCGGGTACTGCTCATTCCGGGTCATCTGGCAGAAAGTCTGACGGAAGGCCTGGCTTCCCCGGAAGGCATATTCTCATCTCTTTCACCGGAACGGCTTCTTGGAGTCCGGCGCAACAGTTCGCGCATAACGTATTTCAAGACACGCAACATGGGTGCCACGGTGTCGCGTCATTACCATATCGTCCTTCCCGTCAAATGGACGACTGAAGATGTTTCATGGTATGTAGCCGGCAACAAGTTCCACCAGCAGAAGATCGTCGCTCTCGCCGTGAAGGGCGGGAGTTCCGGTTCGAACGCCGGGTATCCGGTTTTCAGTTCGCTGCTGAACGTGTCATGGCCTTCTACAATGGCCGTTGCCGCGGCGGCGACATACAATACGAAAGGCAGCATGATCCCGGAGACGGACGGAACATGCACCGGTGTGCCGCAATGGCTGATGTGGACTGCCGCGGCTCTTGAATTAGGACAACTGCATAAAATGGCGCAGCTGGCGAAAGATATAAAGGCCATCCCGCTTCTGGGGCCGCCGGCCTCCCTCGCGCTTTCGGGATACACTATTTACTGTGCCGGCGAAACGGCTTATTATTCGACGAAAGCCCTTAAAGACGACCAGACACCTGTCTGGAAATACGAGCAGGCGGAACAGGGCGGCTGGGACGCCCATCTGGTACCTGTGGGGGACGGAGTGATACGGCATTGAAGAACGATCGCGGTCAGGCTCTTGTCGAAAGCATGCTGCTGCTTCCGGTCATTGTCATGATATTCCTCGGCATCGTATGGTTCTCCCGCGTGCTGCTCACGCGGCAGCAGCTGATCGTTGCCGCGCGCTACGGCACGGACATGATCGCCATGACGACGCTGAGCGAACAGGAGATCCGCGCCGAAATACGGAACTTTCTCTGTCACAGGTGGAACGAAGGACGGATCCTCGATTCGAGCCGGTTGAATGACGGGAACATCATCGTGACGATAAACGATTTCCCCGAGATCGATCTCAGCATCCCCGCGCTGATAAGGGAACCGCGGGCCCTCGCGCGCCTGGTTGAGCAGATGGGCAATCCGCTGGGAAACGTTTCTTCGGTAGATCTTCGTTACGAATATGATGTCCCGGCGATATTTCGTTTCACGGGAAAGAATAAGCTTGTCGTGACGGGCCGTTCGGAGGTGCTTTCGGGCACCGGATGCCGCGGCCGCGGCCATTCGAGAAGCACACGTTAATACACGCTCTGCGAGCGACTGCGAGGTGAAACACATGATACGTTCATTCATTAAAGACGAAGAAGGACAGGGCATGGTGGAGTATATTCTCATCATCGCCGCCGTATCCCTTATCGTTCTTGTCGGGGCGAAAGTCTTCGGAGGCAAGGTTAAGGAATTGTTCACCGATGCGGGCGACAAGATCGAAAAGGAGGGCAATGCCATGAACAATGCGCGATAACCGCCGAATGGATATCGCGCGCCGCGGGGAAGTTCTGTTTAGACCGCTTTTCCGCGGCAGGAGGCAGCATGAAGAGACCGATGACCATTGCCATACTGTGCGGTATCGTCACCGCGCTGTGCGTGGCATTGTATCTGAATTCACTGGAGTACACATACCGCAAAGGCGCCCAGAAAATGAAAGTGCTGGTGGCAAAACAGTATATCGGCCAGGGCGAGATGATCGACGCATCGATGGTAGAGGAGCGGGCGGTCCCCAAAGAATATATCCAGCCGCGGGCGATCGCGGCGATAAAGGAACTGACCGGCCCGGAAGGCCGTCCGGTCTTCATGGCCGTCGTCCCCGTTGAAAAAGGGGAACAGCTTGCTGCAGCCCGGCTTGCAACGATCGGTACGGATACCGGTATCGCGAGCCTTATCCCGGATGAACACCGCGCCATTACGCTGCTGTGCGACCTGCAGCTGGTAAACGGTATCATTCGCCCGGGCAACCGCGTCGACACGATAGGCGTCTTTTCATACGAGGACGCCGACAGGAACCCAAGGGAAGGGGCGTTCACCGTTCTTCAGGGGTCACTGGTGCTTGCGGTCGGCAGATCGGTCCTTGGCATGGGCCGTCCCGGTCTCAACGACAGAGCGAAAGAGCCCGTGCCGGATGAAAGCCTTGTTCCCGTCTCGTTATCCGTCACGCCGGAAGAAGCGGTAAAAGTGACGCTCGCGGCGGAAAAAGGAACGATCCGTTTCGCTCTGAGACCCGTGGGGGACACCGTTATTCAGGATATCCGGGGAATAAAGCTTCAGGATATCGCTCGCGACATGAACGTCACCGTCCGTCAGGTACCGCAGACTGAGCCCCGGAAACCGGCGGATTCGCCGGAAGCCCGGCAGAAACAGCGGGAAGTCATGGACCTGCTGAAAAAATATCAGTCCAGATAGCCAGAGGAATTGTATGGGTGGAATAATAACTGTGATCGGCGCGTCAGAACATCTTTCGGGAGCGATTTTTTCCATCAACCTCTCGGCAGTGATGGCAGCGCATACCCGGGAACGCACCGTGTACATAGGCGCGGACCGTGACTATTCAGGATCCGGAGATCTGATGCCGGAGGGCGCCGCGGTCAGATACCTGGAAGATCTCATGCCGCTGGCCGGAAAAATTGACGACAAAATGCTCAGGGGGTATTTCCCGTCCGATGAGAGCGCTCTTTCCGCAGTGCTTTTCCGCACGCCTGACAGGGAGCACCCATGCCCCCTTTCTCCTGTGATCGATCTTCTGGCGCGTTGTTTCGATCACGTGATCCTCAACGCGCCCTCGCCTCATGACCCGGACTTTGCCGAAGTTTTAGCGGCAGGCGACTGCCGTATTATCCTTTCCGGCAATGATATCTTTTCCCTTAGCCGCGCGAGGACAGTGCTGCGGCTGGCGGGCCGGCTGCATCTTCCTTACGCGAACATGAAAAGCATCGTAACCGGACCTGTGCAGCAGGATACGATGGTGCCGGATGAGATCCTTCGTTCCTCGCTTGAAGGAGAGCCGTTCGCTTTACTCCCGGTAGATCCCGGACACATGGCAAGCGCGGCCAATCGACGCGTTCCAGCGGCTTTCCTGTATCCGGACTCCCCATTTACTTTAAGTTTGAAAGAAATATCGGCACGCCTTGCCGCAGAAAACAACCGGGCTCCGCGCGATCCAAAGTCCGTCTCACCCGGCCAGGCGCCGTCATCCCGTCGCGATGAACGGGACCTCATCCGGCTGAAAGAGAGACTTCATCACCGGCTGGTGGAAGCCTGCCGTGAAAGATCTATAGATCCTGTCCACTCAGGGAACGGCGAAGACGCGAAGGAAAAAGGCCGCGGGATACTGCAGGAAATAGTGGCGAGAGAGGTCAACGGCCTTTCTCAGGATGAACGGCATACGATCATCACCGAGATCCTGGACGAAGCCTTCGGCCTGGGATGCCTTGAGTCGCTGCTGAAGGACCCGGCAATCACCGAAATAATGATCAATGGCCCCGAACGTATTTATATCGAAAAAAAGGGAAAGATCGCGCCCGTTCCCGCCAGGTTTACCTCGTCCACGCAACTGCGCACCGTCATAGACCGTATCGTATCCCCGCTGGGCAGGCGGGTTGACGAATCGTCCCCGATCGTCGACGCACGTCTTGCGGACGGTTCCCGGGTCAACGTCATAATCCCTCCCGTATCGCTGTCCGGCATAGTCATGACCATACGGAAATTCTCCGATAATAAGCTGACGATGGATGACCTTATCGGATATGATTCGCTTTCCGGCGACATGGCATCATTCCTTGCAGTGTGCGTCCGCATGCGAAAGAACATCCTGATCTCGGGCGGGACGGGATCGGGTAAAACGACGCTCCTGAACATCCTGTCGGGGTACATCCCCGGAGACGAACGGATCGTTACCATCGAAGACGCCGCTGAATTAAGGCTGCCGCAGCCCCATGTGGTTTCACTCGAATCGCGTCCGCCTTCGGTGGAAGGCACGGGCGCCATCCCGATCCGCCGCCTGGTGATCAATGCCCTGCGCATGAGGCC
Source organism: uncultured Elusimicrobiales bacterium (assembly GCA_964577205.1). Classification (GTDB taxonomy): domain Bacteria; phylum Elusimicrobiota; class Endomicrobiia; order Endomicrobiales; family CAIRNS01; genus CAZNYG01. The sequence goes on from CAZNYG010000007.1 coordinate 5,198, forward strand.
CGACCGAATAGTGGTGGGGGAATGCCGGGGAGGGGAAACACTGGACATGCTTCAGGCAATGAATACCGGACACGACGGTTCTCTGACCACCATTCACGCGAACACGCCGCGCGACAGCATTTCCCGCATGATAACGCTCGCGATGATGGCCGGCACCGAACTCCCTGAACGGTCGATACGCGAACAGATAGCAGCCGCGATACATATCATCGTGCAGGTGAGCCGCATGCCCGACGGGTCGCGCAAAATAGTGGATGTATCCGAGGTAACCGGTTCAACCACACATGAGCCGGGATCAACACCGCTGTTCCGTTTCGAGCAGACCGGCATACGCGATACCGGAGTGACAGGGCATTTTACCGCGTGCGGAACGCTGCCTTCATTCTTCGACGCGGCAAGCGTCCACGGGTTCACGCTCGAAGCTGATATTTTCCAAAGGAGTCCGCGACAGTGATACCAGTGCTCTTTCTTGTCCTCGTGTCATTATCCGCCGGAGCGGCGGTGTTCTTTATATTTTTCGCGGTTCTCCCGCGGCCTTCCGTCGTACCTGAACAAAAAACGACCGGAACACGAATTTCACTGAATCTTCGCTACATGAAAGAACGGCTCCGGGGATTCGACAGGCTGCTTTCGCAGGACCACCGCTCGCGGCCGGCCCGGCGCGTTCGCTGCGTGGCGGGTATCGCCATCGCGGTCATGGTTTTTATCGCTGGAGGGAATCTGTTCTTCGCATTGATGGCCGGCGCCGGCACATACGCGGTTATCGGCTGGCGGTACGGCCGGAAAAAGGAAAAGGCATGCCGCGAATTCGATGATCAGCTCATCGAAGCCCTCGGCATGATCGCGACCGCGGTACGCAGCGGCCAATCCCTTTTGCAGGCGCTTGAGAACATGGTCAAAGAAAGCCGGCCTCCGCTTGCCCCCCTGTTCGCCGAAGCGCTTGCCAGGACACGGCTCGGGATACCTCTGAGCGAATCTCTTGACGATCTGACCGGAAAAGCTGGAAGCAACGAACTGCGGATCGCGGTAAACGCCATACTGCTCGCGAGGGAAACGGGCGGTAATCTTGGCGAGATCATGCTCAGCATCGCGGAAACAATGCGCGTACGCAAAAAAATAAAAGGAAAGATAGAAACTCTCACTGCTCAGGGCAAGGCATCCGGGATCATCATGAGCCTCGTGCCGGTCATGCTTCTGATACTTTTAACCCTTATTGAGCCGAAATTATACGGCCTCCTGTTTTCCACGCTGGCGGGCAACATCATGCTCTGTATAGCTTTTCTCATGATCGCCTGCGGCGCGTTTTTCATTAAAAAGATCACTTCTATCGATTTTTAAAGGGAGGTGTCATGCTTATCGCAGCATTGGCCGCGATCATCCTGAGCGGGATCGCGGGCGGGGTCATTGCCTTCTCCTGCCTGGGACTACTGCAACGATTACGCCTGGAAAAGAAGCTGAAACCGATTGTTTCCCTGCACGCCGTTCCAAAACGCGGAGTGACCGGGGATATCCTTTTTATCGCCGAAAAAACAGGGAAATATATTCAAAAGAACATCCGTCTGCGTTTCATGGACACTCTCGCGCGTGACATCTCGCTCAAACTCACCCTTCTGGGCGGGCCCTATGAGAGAATAGCCGCGCACACGGTCATCGGCATCGGCGTCATCGCGGGCTTCATTGCCGCCCTGATCGCCGCGGCCGCCGCGGAGATCTACAACCCTTTCCTGCTGTTCATCATTGCCGCGGGCGCCGCCGCGCTTCCGTATCTTTTCCTTAAGGAAAAAGGAGAGGCTCGGCACCGGGCGCTGTTCCGCCAGATACCCGACCTTCTGGACCTGCTCATACTGATGATCGAAGCCGGCCTCGATTTTACCGCCGCGTTGAACCGGATCATAGCCGCCGAAAAAGGCCCGCTGATCGATGAGTTCAGACGGACGCACCAGCAGATACAACTGGGGAAACCGCGAGCGGAAGCGTATGCCGCGATGGCGGAACGCGTACGCTATTTACCGTTGACGACGGTACTTAACGCGCTGACCCTTTCTTTCAGGACGGGCGGCAGCATCACCCCGACGCTGAGGACGCTTGCCGAACAGTTCCGTGCCGAACGTTTTCAACGCGCGGAGAAAACCGCGATGGAAGCGCCCCTCAAACTGATGGTCCCGCTGGTACTGCTTATATTCCCTACCGTTTTCATCATCCTTTTCGGCCCCATCTTACTTTCATTCCTTTACGGCAACGGGTTTTAAACAAGATGCTGGACGCTGGATACAAGATATTTGGGAAAGACAAAGGCGATTGTCAGAGCGGAAGAATTGCATTATTTCAGTTTGCCTTGTAGTAACTATTGTCTTGCATCCAGCGTCCTGTATCCCCTCTCTCCTTTCTCCTCTCCCGGTTGTTGCCGTAAAAAAAAGACCCCTTCCTCGGGGGGATGAGGAAGGGGAGCTTTTATCATGCGAATTAATCACAACACTCCGACACGCCATCAGGTGTTGTTCACAACCACATAACAAGTATACAACAAAGTTATAGAATCTGTGGGGAATCCGTGTGAAAGAGTTGTAAACGAAATTAAACGAGTGCCACAAGCGGGAAAGCGGGATCAAACGGGCACTGTTGTAATGACAAGACCGGCAGGTTGTTCATCGTCACCGCGCGCGGCAAGGCATTCGACGGTGATTCCTTTAAATTCGCGCCGTGCCGGGGCACCCGGATTTTGCTGCGCTTCCCGGGCGCATTCGATTATCTCAGGGGGGAACAGTTCGATGATATGCCTGCCTTCTCCGTCCGCCAGGCCGAAAAATCCGCGGGCTGACGGGGTGGCCGCCACCAGACGGTTATCCGCGTCCAGCAGCACGGCGCGTCCCTCACGCGCGGCAAAGAAAGCGCGGACCGCTTTCAGCAGCAATGAAGACGGCACGGTATCAGGCGATGGTTCCGTTCTGCCCCTGTCCAGAAGGCCGTTTACCAGTTCCGCGATCTCGCCGCATTCACCGGCAAGAGGGGGGATCCGGCTTCCGGTGCCCGGAATGATACCCCGCAAAGCGGCCTTCAGCGAGGCGATCCCTTTTCGCAGCGGCCGCAGGGAGAACACATATATGGCGAGACACGCGATAATGAAAAGTGTAAGCCCTCCGTAGATGAAACGGCGGGAATCCGCGGCCATGCTCTCATCCATCTTCTGCGCCGAATATGAAACGCACAGGACTGCGGAAGTACTGACGGGAACGGAATAGATGAAGGAATGGGGGGCGCGGGCTTCCTGGAACAGCGAACGGCCTTCGGAAACGGCGGCCCGGGAATAGGGGTCCCTGTACTCGCGGCCCCACTCCGACGTGCGGGTGTGCATGATCACCTTCGCGGAACGGTCCAGAACATACGCGGCCTGAACGTCGTCGGCCCGGGAAAGCGATTCAAGCTGCAGAAGGAGCATGATGTCGTCGCCGGTACGCAGCGCTTTTTCAACGCCCGGCTGGACGAACGAGGCCGCCATGACGGCGCGTTCCTGCAATCCTTTGCGCAGGAACGATAACCGCATATTGTGATCGCGCACGGCGCCGGCCGCGAAGATCCCCGCGAACACGGTGCCGGCAACGATGCCGATCCTGAATAGATATCCCGTTGTCCTGTTCATTCTCAACTTCATTATATACAGGAGCATCCCGTTTGTCAAAGCGGGCTCATAATGGTAAAATTGCCGCATGGCCGATCTCTATGAGGTTTACATCAACGGCATCCCTTCCGGCTTCGTCGTGAGGGCCGCGGTATCTTTCCACGAGAGGCTGCGGGGATTCCTCGGCAGAAAGGCCGAAAGAACGGGGATCCTGTTCCCTTCCTGCCGCGCGATACACACCTTCTTCATGTCCTTTCCTCTTGACGTCGTTTTTCTCGATCACGACAACCGGGTTATCCGCGTGGACCGGGAACTGGCGCCGGGCAGGGCCGCTGGCCCCGTTGCGGAAGCCGCCTCGATACTGGAGATCCCGTCATCCGCGCACGCAATGGCGGGCCTTTCCGCCGGAGACCGGCTTGCTTTCTTCAAGCGCGATGCCACGTTGCTCATCCGGCCGCCGCTCCGGCACCGGAACCGATGACCATGCAGGCCTTAGTTTTCTTTACATTCAAACGCTAATAAGATACAATAACTCTTAAAAATATTGTTCATGCTGCTTCGAAAAAACAGCGCTCCCTGTTGTTTTTTCGAAGGAGGGTTTTTTCTTTTTTATGGGCCAAAAGGATGATTTCGATGTTGTGGTCATAGGCGCCGGGCCGGCCGGTACGAGCGCGGCGGTACGCTGTCGAAAAAAAGGCGCGCGCACCGCAGTGATCGAACGGGAAAAAAGCGGCGGGACGTGCCTGAACTGGGGATGCATCCCCACCAAGTTCTACTGGGAAGCTTTTCACCTTCGGGAACGCATAAAACGCGCGCGCGAGTTCGGCATTTCCGCCGAAATGACAGCATCGGGCACGGGAACGCTCACCGACAGGAAAGACCGCGCGGTGGATCTTCTTTCACGCGGTTCCGCACGGGCGCTGGAAAGCTGCGGGACCGTTCTTATGACGGGCGCGGCAGGTTTTGCCTCCGCGGACACGCTCCACGTAACTCTTCCGGACGGCACGGTTAAGACGCTGCGGGCTTCCCGGATCATTATCGCGACGGGATCTCAGGCCAGGCCTCTTCCCGGCCTTCCTTTCGATCACGATAAGATAATCGACGCCCGCGACGCACTTGACCTCCATGCCGTGCCCTCGTCCCTGCTTGTCATCGGCGGGGGCGCCATCGGCGTGGAGATGGCGGGTATTTACGCCCAGGCCGGATGCGAAGTAACGCTCGCCGAAAAGATGGAACGGCTGCTGCCCGGTGAAGACGCCGAGGTCTCGCTCGAGGTAACAAAAAACCTCCAGCGCCAGGGCGTTAAGGTCGTTACCGGCGATTTCGATCCCGCCCCGCTGGTTGCCGGAGCGTCGAAGGTACTTATCGCGACAGGAAGGGCGCCGAATACCGGTTCTCTTTCTCTTGGATCAGCCGGTATCGCTTATTCCGATCGCGGCATAGCGGTAAACGATTTTCTCGAAACGAGCGCTCCCGGAGTTTTCGCCGCGGGCGACGTCAACGGCCGTTCCTTCCTTGCCTATACCGCCGAAGCTGACGGTATCGCTGCCGCGGAGAACGCAACTGGGGCACGTATCAGGGCGGCATACCCTCTTGTGCCCCGCGTCGTTTTCAGCATGCCGCCGGCAGCCGGAGTGGGCATCGCCGAAGGCAAGGTTGACCATTCAAAAGTGAGCATCGGCAAATACCAGCTTGCGTCGTCCGGACGCGCCTTCATCAGCGGGGAACGGACGGGCTGGGTCAAAATAATCGCGGACCGGGTCACCGGAAAGATCCTTGGAGGGCACGTGGTTGGAACGCGCGCCGAAGATATCATAACGACCATAGCCGTCGCCATGCGTGGCGGCCTGCGTGCCGAGGACCTTTCCCGCGAACTGTTCTTCCATCCGTCGTTCGCCGAATCGGTCCATGCCGCCGCCGAAGGAACAATGAATGCCCGGGAACGAACGTAAACGCGACAACGGTCACGAAGCCCGTTAAAGTCGTGAAAGGGCATCCTGACCGTCCCGCTTGTTGTTGCCGTTCCGATCCGTAATGAAAGGATGATCATGCCGCGAAGAACGCCTCTTTATGAAGAACACAAAAAACTGAACGCCCGTTTTACCGAGTTCGGCGGATGGGAAATGCCGGTGCAGTACACTTCCATCATGGAAGAACACAACGCGGTACGGACCCGCGCGGGGATATTCGACACTTCGCATATGGGAACGTTCGTCCTGAACGGCCCTTCCGCGGGAGAATTCCTGCAGCAGATAACGACCGCTCCGGTCAGGGCGATGGAACCCGGCCGTGCCCGCTACGGGCTGCTCCTCAATGAGCGGGGGGGAGTCATTGACGATCTGATCATCTACCGCCGAGAATACGATTTCGTCATCGTGGTGAATGCCGGCAACCGTGAAAAGGACTTCACGTGGATGTCGGAACACGCGCTTCCCCGCATGGAACTGAAAGACATCAGCGCGACCGTGTGCATGCTGGCGCTGCAGGGCCCCGACGCCCAGAAGATCATGCAGCCGTTCGTCAAGAACGATCTTTCTTCGATACGGTACTTCCGGTCGGTCGCGCCGCATTTCGTAAAGATGACACCGGCCTTCGCGATGCTTGCCCGCACCGGATACACCGGCGAAGACGGCTTCGAGATCATCGTCTCACAGCGCTTTGGCGCCGAAGTATGGAACGAACTCGTCAAAGCGGGAGCGCTTCCCTGCGGGCTCGGATGCCGGGACACACTGCGCCTTGAAGCCTGCATGCCGCTGCACGGCCATGAGATAACGGAAGATATCACGCCCATGGAAGCGGAACTCGACAGATGCGTTTCCTGGACACAGGATTTCGTCGGGCGGGACGCGCTGCTGAAGCAGAAAGAAGATGGCCCCCGCCGGTTCCTGACCGCCTTTTCGATGAGCGCCGGCATCCCCAGGGCCCATTGCGAGATCCTTGTGGGGGCAAAACAGGCCGGCATGGTCACCAGCGGCACGTACTCTCCGACGTTCAAAAAAGGCATTGGAATGGGGTATGTCGACCGCCGCGCGCAGCCCGGGCAGGAGATACAGATCGTCGTCCATAACCAGCCGCGGCCGGCTGCCGTAGTCCCGATGCCTTTTTACAAACGAGCCGGGAAATAGACTTTTTGCCGCTGATTTGCTACAATCCAGCTTATCCTTTCAACTGTTCCGGAGGCAGCGATGAACATTCCAGAAGACCTGAAATATATGCCCTCGCACGAGTGGGCCAGGAAAGAAGGCGGCAAGGTGCGCGTCGGCATCAGCGATTTTGCGCAGCATGAGATTACCGACGTCGTTCACGTTGAACTGCCCGCTGCCGGGACAAAGGTCGCCAAAGGACAGCCCTGCGCGGTCGTAGAATCGGTCAAATCCGCCTTCGATATTTATGCCCCCGTCTCGGGAACGGTCGCGGAAACGAACGAAAAGATCCTGACCAATCCCGAACTGGTGAACCAGTCACCTTACGGCGAAGGCTATTTCTTTGTCATCGACGCTTCCTCGCCTGACGAATTGAACTCATTGCTGTCCGCTGACGACTACAAAAAAACCCTGCATTAACGCTATCGGCGGGTTATCTTGCGATGCCTGAGAGGGGAAAAACTCTCCGGCCGTTTTATTTCCATAATGAACTATCTGCCTGTAAACGAAAAAGAAAAAAATGAAATGCTGGCCGCGGCCGGGGTATCGGATACGGGTGAACTCTTCTCCGTCATCCCGCCCGAAGCGCGTATCGCCGGTTTAAAGCTCCCTGCGGGCGTCAGCGAGCAGGAACTGACGAAGGAACTTTACGCGCTGAGCAGCCGGAACCGTTCATTGAACGATCTGGTTTGTTTCCGCGGCGCGGGCGTTTACGACCACTATATCCCCGCGCTGGTAGAAGAGATAACCGGCAGATCGGAATTCCTTACCGCGTACACCCCCTACCAGGCGGAAGCGAGCCAGGGAACGCTGCAGGCCGTTTTCGAGTACCAGAGCCTGATCTGCGCGCTGACCGGACTGGATGTGGCGAATGCCTCTCTTTACGACGGCGCGAGCGCGGTGGCAGAGGCCGCCCTGCTCGCGGCGCGCGCTACCGGACGGAAAAAGATCGTTATTTCGCGCGCCCTGCATCCTGAAAGCGCCGATGTGCTTAAGACCTATTTGCAGGGAACGGGCTGCGAGACAGTTACCGCGCCCGTCGATGTTCATGGAGCGACCGACCTATCGCTGGCCGCGTCGTTGATCGACGGCCAGGCCGCGGCGCTAATCATCCAGTCCCCGAATTTTTTCGGCACCATAGAAGACCTTGCCGCTGCCCGAAAGGCGGCAGCCGGCGGAACGCTGCTTATCGCAGCCGTAAACCCTCTGTCCCTCGGAGTGCTTTTATCTCCGGGAGAAGCGGGGGCGGACATAGCGGTTGGAGAAGGCCAGGCCCTCGGCAACGCGCCTTCCTTCGGCGGCGCCGGATTCGGTTTCCTCGCGGTGAACAAGGCCCTTTCCTGGAAAATACCCGGCCGCGTCGTGGGACAGACCATCGATGCCGACGGAGCAAGAGGCTTCGTTCTGACCCTCCAGTCCCGTGAACAGCATATCCGCCGGGAGAAAGCCACGTCAAATATCTGCACCAACGCGGCGCTCAACGCGCTGGCAGGATGCGTGTACCTGGCGGGCCTCGGCCCATCCGGCATACGGAAGATAGCGGAAGCCAACCTGGCAAACAGCCGCTATGCCTTTGACAGGCTGTCCCGCCTGCCCGGTTTTTCGCCCGCGTACGAAAAACAGGTTTTCTTCAATGAGTTCGTCCTTCGCTCCTCCCGCGATAACGCCGCGCTTCAGAAAAAACTTCTTTCAAAAGGGATCCTGGGGCCGCTCGATCTCGGCACCGTCGATCCGGATATGAAAGGCCTGCTTTTGTTCTGCGTAACCGAAGCGCGGACAAAAGAGGATATTGACCGATTGGCAAAAGTACTGAGTGAGTAAGGGAGCAAGTGAGTAGGTGAGTAAAAAACAATAAAACGCTTTTATATCTGAATAATGGGATCCACCCGTTGTGAAAACCGCAAAACACAGGTGCAGGCAGTTTTCGCGGGAATGACACACCAAAGGCTTTTCAATTGAACAGGTTTTTTTGAAGCCGTTGCCGTTACCTTACTCACTTACTATCTTACTCACTTACTCGCTTTTTTAAAAATTATGGAACCTCTGCTTAACGAACTATCCACTCCGGGGAAAACCGGGTATGCCGTTCCGGAAAGCGCCGTGCCGGTCGTCAGCGGCGGCCTTCTGCCTGAACACCTGCGCCGGAAACGGACGCCCGCGCTGCCTGAAGTAAGCGAGCCGGAACTGTACCGCCATTTTATCAGGTTGTCCCACCGCAACTACTCCCTGGGGACACATTTTTATCCGCTCGGCTCCTGTACGATGAAGTATAACCCCCCGGTAAACGAGAAGATATCCCGCATGCCGGGCTTTTCCGCGCTGCATCCGCGCCAGCCGGAAGAAACTGCACAGGGAGCGCTGGAACTGATGTACCGGCTGGAACGTTCTCTTTCCGAGATCGCCGGCATGGACGCCTTTACTCTTGAGCCGGCGGCAGGCGCCCACGGCGAGTTCACGGGCCTCCTTATCATCCGGTCCTATTTCAGATCGCGCGGTGAGCATCGCGCGAAGATCATAGTGCCCGACTCCGCCCACGGCACCAATCCCGCCTCCGCGGCGCTGGCCGGTTTTGAGATCCTGCCGGTCGCCTCCGACGCGAACGGCTGCCTCGATCCCGAAAAAATAAAAGCTCTCCTTACGCCTGAGGTCGCCGCCGTCATGATGACGGTCCCCAATACTCTCGGCGTTTTTGAACCACGCATACTCGAGATCGCCAGGGCGGTCCGCGGGAACGGTTCCCTGATGTATTACGACGGAGCGAACCTGAACGCGATCATCGGCCAGGCCCGCCCGGGAGATCTCGGATTCGACGTATGCCACCTGAACCTGCACAAGACGTTCTCGACGCCGCACGGCGGAGGGGGTCCTGGCGCGGGCCCCGTCGGGGTCAAAAAGGCTTTGATCCCTTTTCTACCCGCCCCATCCGTCAAAAAAGTCCGCAACCGCTATTCCCTTGACTACGGAAGCCATTCATCCATCGGACGGGTCCGTTCCTCTTTCGGCAATTTTCCCGTACTGGTCAGGGCGTATGCATATATACGCGCTCTGGGCGCTGAAGGTCTCCGTCAGGTAAGCGAACAGGCGGTTCTGAACGCCAATTACATGCTGTCGCTCCTTAAGGACACGCTTCCAGCTCCCGCGGGGAACCGGTGCATGCACGAGTTCGTCCTTTCCGGAAAACCTCTTGCCGCGCGGGGCGTCCGCACTCTGGACGTCGCGAAGCGGCTCCTTGATCACGGGTATTACGCACCGACGATCTATTTCCCGTTGATCGTTGAAGAAGCTTTCATGGTCGAGCCCACGGAAACGGAATCGAAACGCACGCTGGACGAGTTTGCCGCCACCGTAAAAGCTATCGTCCGCGAAGCACAGGAACGGCCCGAACTGCTCAAGAGCGCTCCCGCGGCCACACCGGTACGCAGATTGAACGAAGTTGAAGCGGCGCGGAAACCACAGCTGCACTGGTAACAGCCAGGCCTGGGACGCTTTCGATGCGGAGCTGAAAAGTATTTTCCGGTAGTTCATGTGAATTCAACGAGAAATTGGAAGCTTTCTGAACGTATTTTGCGTTGACTTTCAATTAATTATATAGTATACATTGGTACTGTGCCGGGAGACACTGATCCCGCTTCAGCCGGGGGGTTGAGGGGGACTGTTCCATTGGGAGGGCTCATGTCGCGTTTTACCTTTCTCATTTCCATAGCCTTCTTGCTGCTTCCGACCGTTTCCTGTACCGGAAAAAACGAGGTTCCAGCGGCCGATATCGTCGTATGGCACTGGATGACCGACCGCCAGGCTGTATTTGACAAACTCTCTTCAGAATACCTGGAACAGACCGGGACCAAGGTCCTCTTCGAAACGTACGCACCCTCCGAAGTATACAAAGACAAAGTCCGCGCCGCCGCCAGCGGCAAGCTTCTTCCCGAAATATTCAGCCCTCTCGGAGACAAGAGGGAGACCGCCGCTTTCGTCAATGCCGGATATATCGCCGACCTTACTTCTGAAATGGATAAGGGATGGAAACAGCAGTTCTTCGACCGGCCCCTTGCCCAGTTCACGTACACCGAAGGCAATTCGTGGAATGTAAAACCGGGCATCTACGGCATACCCATCGACGTCAGCGCGATAATGATCTATTACAACAAAGACCTGTTCAAAACAGCCGGGCTCGACCCGGACAACCCTCCCGCGACGTGGGATGATTTCATCGCGGCCGGGAAAAAGCTGCGCTCGGCGGGCATTCAGCCCTTCGTCAGCGGTTTCGGCGAAGAATGGCTGATCGGCGTGTTCGCCGATTCGTACAAATGGAACCTTTTAGGCAGACAGGGCATCCTCGACACCATCGCGGGAAAGATCTCTTACACCGATCCCCGATGGATCCGCGTCTTCAGCCTTTTCGAAGAAATGCGGAATGCCGGCATGTTCGCGGCCGGCGTCGCCACCATGGTGAACAAGGACGCCGAACGTGTGTTCGCCACCGGCAAAGCGGCCATGGCTTTTAACGGATCATGGGCGGTAAATGTTTATCACACGATGAATAAGGACATGAATTACGGCATCATGATGCCGCCGAAACTGGCGGACGCGCGGTTCCCGATGCTGATCTCCGGAGGCGAAGGTTCTTCCTTTTTCATCAATGCCACGGCATACAACAAGGACAAAGCCGTCGCTTTCATGAAATGGTTCACCGGTAAGGAACAGCAGGCGGCGCTGGCGCGTGAAACCCGCAACATCCCTTCCAACAGGGAAGCCGCTCGGGACATCCCGGACATACTCAGGAAATTCGCCGGCCACATAGATGAAACCTTCGAGCCTCTTCCCGTCATGGAGCAGTGGCAGGTAGCCAACACGCTGAATGCCAACCTGCAGTCAATGATCATCGGCGAAAAGACCGCCGATCAGGCCGCGGGCGAAGTACAGGCGGAAAAACAGCGGGCAATGAGCGCTAAATGAGCATGCCCGGGAGCGCGCGGGAAAAAACCGTCAACCTGATGTTCATCCTGCCGGCTCTGGCGCTGTTCTTTGTTTTCAGCTTTTATCCGCTGCTCAGGACGTTCCAGCTCAGTTTCTTTGAATGGGACGGGATCTCCCTGCAGATGAGATTCGTCGGCTTGAAGCAGTACATCCATATTTTCACCGGGAACGTCAGTTTCTGGAAGTCGATGATCAATGCCGGGTATATCACAATCCTTGCTCTTGCCCTGCAGAACGGCCTGGCGTTGTTGCTGGCACTTCTGGTTAACAGGGAGATCAGGGGCGACAGGATCTACCGGACGGTCTTTTTTCTGCCCCCGGTGCTTTCCGGCATCGTGGTGGGCCTGGTTTGGAAATGGATCTATGACGGGAACTACGGCATTCTCAACTACGCTCTGTCCGGTCTCGGGTGGGCCGACATGGCGCGCTTCGCCTGGCTTGCCGAGGTAAAGACTTCGCTTACGGCGGTTGCCGTCGTCCATATGTGGAAAGGGTTCGGTTACGCTTTCATCATACTGCTTGCCGGCCTCCAGACCATTCCAAGGGAACTGTACGAGGCCGCCAGGGTGGACGGAGCTGACGCGTGGCAGCAGTTCAAGCATATCACCGTTCCTTCGATGGTGCCGGTATTCATAATAGTCTCTATCCTTACCATCCTGGGTTCGATGCAGGTATTCGATCTTATTTATTCAATGACCCGGGGCGGCCCCGCGGGACACACTCACGTGCCCGTAACCCGCATTTACGAGTATATGGCGAACGGTGAGTTCGGCTACGCGTGCGCCATGTCGATCGTGTTCGGCGCGGTATTGCTCACGGTCTCGGCCGTACAGATCCAAACGTCCCGGAGATTGAACAAATGAAGGGAAAGGCATGACTGCCGAGAGGAATAACCGCGCAAAGAACGCCCTGGTGGATGTGATCACCCACGGCATACTCATTGTCATCGCCCTCAGTTGTATTTTCCCGGTATTCTGGATGTTCTCGTCGTCCCTTAAGACACAGGAAGAGATATTCAGCGGGATGTCCCTTCTACCCGATCACTGGATCTGGTCCAACTACGCGGCTGCCTGGGTCAAATCCGGGTTCGGCCGCTATTTCATGAACAGCCTTCTGTACACGGTCACCGGGGTCACGGGCGTCGTTTTCATCAGCTCGATGGCCGCCTACGGGTTCGCACGCCTTGAAATGTGGGGAAAGGACATCTTCTTTTACCTGCTGATATCGACAATGCTGATACCCATACCCTGCGTCTTTGTCCCTCTGTACCTGCTCCTTGAGAAACTGGGACTGCTGGATTCGCGCATCGGCCTCGTCATGTGTTATATCAGCGGAGGGCTCGCGCTCGGGATCTTCATGCTGCGCTCGTTCTTCGAAGAGATCCCCAGGGAGATAGAAGAAGCGGCTCTGATCGACGGCTGTTCCAAGTTCGGCATTTACTGGCGGATCGCGCTCCCGCTGGCTCGCCCGGCGCTTGCCACGCTCGTGATCTTCAACTGCCTCAGCATATGGAACGAGTTCCTTCTGGCCCTGGTCCTTCTCCAGGACAAGGCGAAAATGCCGATCCAGCGGGGGCTGATGGTGTTCCAGGGGACGCACATAACGGATTATCCCCTGCTTATGGCGGGATTGACAATAGCTTCGGTGCCGGTCATCGTCGTTTATCTGCTGATGCAGAAACATATCGTCAAGGGGATAGCGTCCGGGGCGCTGAAAGGCTGACACCCCGTTGAGCGGACAATTATGAACACAACCATCACTTTCTGGGTCATGCCCAACGCCGGTTTTGAGAGCAAGCAGACCATCGAGCGGGAGATAGCCCACTTTCGCCGGATCTACCCGCGCGTTTCCGTCAACTGCGAGATCCTCTCCTGGTCCCGCGCCTGGTTCCGCATCATCGACGCGATCAAACAGAAAAGGGGACCGGATGTCATGCAGGTCGGAACGACGTGGATAGGGACACTGGGCTATCTCGGCGCGATGCAGCGTCTCGAGGACGGACGCGCTGTCCATGCCGCCGACTACATTCCGTCCTTTTTCAGTACCTGCCAGTGTTTCGGCCATTTATGGGCTCTCCCGTGGTTCTGCGAGACCCGAGTGCTTTTTTATCGTAAAGACCATCTCAAGCGCGCCGGGCTGGCCGCGGACGCCTTGGACACCTGGGAGTCGCTCCGTCACGCCTGTGCCGCGTTGAAGAAACTGAAAAGGGGCGGGCCTTTGATCGGGCCGATAGGTTTTTCCGCGCAAAAAGAACAGGGGATCCTTCAGGACCTTGCGATCCTGCTGTGGAGCCACGGAGGGAACTTCCTGTCGGAAGACGGCAAGCATTCCTCTCTGGACTCTCCCGGGGCCATCGAAGGCATGAGGGGCCTGATCGCGATGATCTCATGCGGCTGCATAGCGCGGGAATCCCTGTCGCAAAGCGTGGGCGAAGTCGCTGAAAACTTCTTTCTGCACGATTCTTTCTCGTTCCTGCTTTCAAGCTCCTGGCCGCTGCACACATATCTTAATCCCTCGTTCCGCCGGTTCATCGGGCAGGAAAAGGCCGGGAAGTTCGGCGTCGCGCTGGTTCCCGCCGGGCCGGCCGGCCGCTTCACCTTCGCCGGAGGAAGCTCTCTGGCTATGACCAGTTTCAGCCACCACCCGGAGGAAGCGCTCAGTTTCCTCGGTTTCATGACCAGCAGGGAATCAGTGAACCGATACTGCCGCAGCATAAACATGCTCTCCTGCCGCAACGACACGATGGTGCGTCTGAGCGATGACCCGGAGATCCAGAACGTTTTCGAACAGTCGATCGCGCGTTACGGGAGGAGCTATCCCTCTCATCCGCTCTGGGGCAGCATCGAACAGATCATGGTCAACGGCTTCGCCCAGAGCATCCGCGATTATGTCTCCGGCGAAAGCAGGACGGATTTTTTCGAGAACCTGAAGGGCATAAGCCAGGAGATCGACCGTTTCTGGAGGATCAATGTCTGATTTTAACGGCATTCTCTTTCAGATCGCCCTTACCTTTCAGACGAACATCGAGAACCTGGATGAGGCTCTCGGCGTCAATCTGGAACTGCTGATACGCGCCTGTCACCTGGACCGGGCCGCGGTCTTCCTTTTCGACGAAAAAGACCTGGTACTCCGCCCGCCGAAGATCGTCACGATCTACGGCGAGATGGAAGGTGAAGGGGAGAATCCCTTCAATACCCGGTGCGAGAGCAATTTCTCCAAAGCGCTTTGCATGGAAAAAGAGATAGTGTGCGCCGAAGCGCCCGAATACAGCGTCTATATCCCTCTCGTCCTTGAAAAAAAGAAGATCGGCGTACTGCGCGCCGACAACTTTTTCTCAAAACGGGCCATGAAAGAGACCCATATAAAGAACATCATGAAATGCGCCGGTACCTTCAGCACGGGCATCCATAACAGCCAGGAGTTCGGCCACAACCGCCGCCAGGTCAACAAACTGATGACCCTGACCAGGATAGGCACCGCGATCGCCACGAACCTGCGCATGGAGGACATACTGGAGCAAGCGCTCGCTTCGCTGGTCAAGGACCTCGGGTACGACCGGGCGCAGATCTACCTTCTGGAAGACGACGCACGCACCATTTATCAGAACCTCAGCATCGATTTCCGCGGATACTTCCGCACCAGCGAGAACACCTCGGCCATCACGCCGCTGGTCACGACGCTCCTGGGCGAAGACAAACCCTCCATCATCTCGCGAAAATTCTCGTCAAGCCTTATCGCCTATGTCCCGATCGTCTCCAAGGGGAAGAAAACCGGCATCCTTATCGTCGACAACCTGTTCACCCGCCAGACGATGATGGCTGACGACCTTTCCTTCATAAGTATTTTCGCCAACCATCTGGCAACGGTCATCGAGAACTCGCGGCTGTTCGAGCGGGTGGAAAAACTCTCTATAACGGACAGCCTGACGGGCCTTTTCAACCACCGTTACTTCTATGACCGCCTCGGGGAAGAGATCTCCAGGGCCAACCGGTTCAACACCCCGCTGACGCTTATCATGATGGACATAGACTATTTCAAAAAGTTCAACGACGCTTTCGGCCATCAGATGGGCGACACCGTCCTGCGCGCAGTTTCGAGGATAATTCTCAGCAATATCCGTTCTATCGACGTGGCCAGCCGGTACGGCGGCGATGAGATCGGCATCATTCTTTCCGAGACGGACTCTGCCGGCGCCCAGAAGATAGCTGAACGCATCCGCGCCGGAATAGAGAAGCACCTCTTCAAGATCGGGCGCAAACAGACCCACGTCACCGTCAGCATCGGGCTTGTTACCTACCCGAACGACGCCACCCTGAAATCAGAACTCGTGCGCAAGGCCGACCTTGCTCTCTACTGGATCAAGAACAACGGCCGAAACGGCGTTTTCGCCTATTCCCGCAATCAACTTGAATAGCCCCTTACCCTCCGTTTGGCTGACCCTGAAAAATCTGCTATAATCCAGTGATATCAAATGGTAACAGCAATGAACCGCCCCTGTTTTTCCTGCTTCGTGAAAACCTTCTTCTGCCTCGCGCTTGCAGTTTCAGCGGCGGCGGCCCCGCCCCGGGCCGTTCACTTTACCACCACCGACGGAGTTATCATTGCCGGCGCCTTTTCCGCGCCTTCACGGAAGGGGCTCCCGACCCTTATCCTTTTGCACGGGCTGGGCAGCGGCAGGGGAGAATGGGATCCCTTCGCGGCCCGGCTTAAGACGGAAGGTTATGGCGTTTTAGCATACGATCTCCGCGGCCATGGAGAAAGCACCGGGACGGTAAAAGGCCGTTCGATAAACTACAGGGATTTCGGCGCTCCCGGCCCCGGATCCCAATGGGACAGAATGACCGGCGACCTGGATGGCGCGGTGGCATTTCTCAGGGGGCAGGGCATCCCGGCGGGATCGATCCGCCTGTGCGGAGCCAGCCTTGGAGCGAACATAAGCCTGATCTACGCGGCGCGCAACAGGGATATCCGGAAGGCCCTTCTGCTCTCACCCGGCATCAACTACGCGGGTCTGGACATATCGTCCGCGGCCGCTGAATATGGAGCGCGTCCGCTGGGGATCGCGGCTTCGAACAACGACCGGTACGCGTACCTTTCATCCGGAGCGGTCGTGAGAGCGATGAAAGCGAACCGTTCAGTTGTCTTTATGGAAGGCCCTGGCGGCCACGGCGTCCAGATGTTCGACGGAAAGTTTGAAAAAAAACTGATCGAATGGATAACCGCGCCATGATCCGCACCGTTGTTTTCGATCTTGGGAAAGTCCTGCTTGATTTTGATATCGGCCTTGTTTCGAAACGGCTGTCGCGGCATTGCCGTTCCACGCCGGATCAGATCCACCGCATGATCTTCCGTTCTTCTCTCGAACCCCGGCTTGACCGGGGAGCCATTGATCCCCACGATTTTTTCGACATCATCAAAGAACGCCTCGCCCTGCGCATGACGTTCGAGGATTTTCTCCCCGCATGGTGCGACATTTTCACTGAAGTGCCGGGCATGAGAGGGCTGGCCGGCCGCGCGGGATCACGGTATCCGGTGGCGATCCTCTCCAACACCAACCGCCTGCACTTCGATTTTATCCTCGACCGTTTTCCCTTTATCCGGGATTTTGACCACTATTTCCTTTCGTTCAAGCTCAAGGAATCAAAACCCGCCCCCGGCATCTACCGCGCGGTCATCGAAGGCACCGGAGCCGCGCCGCATGAGCTTCTCTATTTTGATGATATACCGGAATACATCGCGGGCGCCCGACACGCAGGGATGAAGGCCGTCCGTTTCGAATCCGCCGCCCAGGCGGCGCGGTGCATCAATGGAGAGGGGATACGCCTGTGATACCGCTGGGAGTCACCCCTTCCAAGCAGAAAGAGCTTGAAGAACGCATGGAACGCCTTGGTATCCGCGAGCAGGATATAGTTGAGAAGTTCATCCGTTCCGGCGGGAAAGGCGGGCAGAACGTCAACAAGACCTCCACGTGCGTCTACCTGTGCCACGTGCCGACCGGCATCGAAGTCAAATGCCAGCGTGAACGCGTACAGGCCATAAACCGCTTCCTCGCGCGCCGCATGCTGGCCGGCCGCGTTGAGGAACAACAGCGCGGGATCGTCAGCGCCCGCCGGAAAGAGATCGAGAAGATCCGCCGTCAGAAACGGAAACGCTCGCGCCGCGCGAAGGATAAAATGCTTGCCGCCAAACATTATCAGTCGGAGAAAAAGTCATTCCGCGCCAGGATCGGAACGGAACAGGAATAACGCTAATGAGGATCGCGCTCGCACAGATCAACACAACAGTCGGTGACCTCGAGGGGAACGCGCGGAAGATCGTCGAGTACGCCGAACGCGCCGCCGCGCTCAACGCCGGCCTGGCGCTTTTCCCTGAACTGGCGCTTACCGGATACCCGCCCGAAGACCTGCTGCTCAAACCTTCGTTCATCAGGGAAAGCAGGGCCGCCCTCCTTAAGGTCTCAGGAAAGATCAGGGGCATTGCCGCGGTCGTGGGATGCGTAGATCACGACGGCACCGGCATTTACAACTCGGCGGCGCTCCTGAACAACGGCGAGATCCAGGGCATATACCATAAAATGCTGCTGCCCAATTACGGCGTTTTCGATGAAAAACGGTATTTTACAGCCGGCACCCGCCCTTTCCTGACGAAAGTGAACGGAGTCCCCGCGGGCATAGCCGTGTGCGAGGATATCTGGGACACGGGAGGGCCGGTCCCTCACCTGTGTTCCATGAACGCCGAACTCATCGTAATAATTAATGCCTCGCCGTACCACGCCGGCAAGGTCAGGGAACGTGAGCTTATCGTCCAGCGCCTCGCGCGGGACCACGGGATCCATGCCGCCTACGTGAACCTCGCGGGAGGGCAGGACGAGCTGGTATTCGACGGATACAGCATGGCGGTAAGCCCTTCGGGAGAGATAATCGCGCGAGCCGCGGGATTTGAAGAGGAACTGCTGTGCGTCGATATTCCTCCGGGCGGTCCCGCGAAGAAGGAGCCGGTCCAGCCCCGTTTATTCTCCCTGCCGCCCCGGGATGAGGAAGTTTACCGCGCGCTGGTCACCGGCGTGCGCGATTATGTCCGTAAGAACGGTTTCAAACAGACGGTCATCGGGCTGAGCGGCGGCATCGATTCGTCGATAGTGGCCGCCGTGGCCGTCGACGCTCTCGGCAGCGAGAACGTCCACGGCGTCTTCATGCCGTCGCGCTATTCCTCCCGGGAATCACTCGAGGACGCCGAAGAGCTGGCGAAGGCTCTCGGCATCGATTTCCGCTCCATTTCGATCGACGGGATATTCAGCGACTACCTGCGCGTCATGGAGCCCCATTTCTCCGGAAAAAAGCCGGACAGTACCGAAGAGAACCTGCAGGCGCGCATCCGAGGCAATATCATGATGGCGCTTTCAAACAAGTTCGGCTGGCTGGTGCTGACCACCGGCAACAAATCGGAGATGAGCACCGGCTACGCAACGCTCTACGGCGACATGGCGGGCGGGTTCGCGGTGATCAAGGACGTGTACAAGGTAAGGGTGTACGAACTCTCCCGTTACCGCAACCGGGTCTCGCCCGTCATCCCGCGGCGGGTGCTGGGAAAGGCCCCGACCGCCGAACTGAGGCCTGAGCAGAAAGACAGCGACTCCCTTCCGCCGTATGAAATACTTGACGCCATCCTTAAACAGTACATCGAAGAAGACCGCGACACCAGGGAGATCGTCGCCGCGGGATTCGATCCGGCGACGGTCCGCCGCGTGCTCCATCTGGTGGACATTAACGAATACAAAAGACGGCAGGCGCCTCCTGGGATCAAAATATCACCGCGGGCTTTCGGGCGCGACCGCCGCATGCCCATCACCAACCGTTACCGCGACGAGGAACGCCGGCGCGCATGACCACAAAACGCCCACGCCCCCATTATCACGGACACCGGGAACGCCTTAAAGAACGGTATATCTCCTCCGGCCTTGGCGCGCTGCAGGATTATGAGCTGCTTGAGCTCCTGCTTACCTATGCCATTCCCCGCAAAGACGTGAAACCACTTGCAAAGAACCTCATTCAACAATTCGGCAGCATCACCGGAGTCCTCGACGCGGACACAGCGGAACTGACGGAGATCCCGGGCATATACAAGCATACAGCCGTCCTTCTGCGCCTTATTCGCGATACGGCCGCGCGCTATACCCGGCAGGATGCGTTGAAGCGCGACCTTATCTCTTCCCCCGGCGCCGCGGAAACGTACCTGCGCACCCTTCTCAAGGGACGCCCGGAAGAAGAATTCCACGCGCTTTTCCTCGATAACGGTAACCGGCTGATCGCGTCCGAGCTGGTGCACAAGGGAACGGTAAACCGTTCCGCCGTGTACCCGCGGACCATCGCAAAAGCGGCCCTTCGGCACAAAGCGACGTCCGTCATAATCGCGCACAATCATCCAGGCGGCTCCCTGACGCCTTCCGATGACGACATGAAGGCGACTGAAGCGGTCCGCCGCGCCCTTGAGACTATAGAAGCAACCCTTCTCGACCACATCATAATCGCCGGCAACGCCTCCTTCAGCTGGAAGGAGCATGGCCTATTATAAGGCACTGTAAAATATAAAATGAAAAATGTAAATTGAACGTCAAAAGCTATGAGACAATTCAAACATCATTCGTTTTCATAGAAACATTTTCGTGTTCATTGGATTTGAATATATGTCGTATCTCGTCCATCCTTGACTCAATTTATTTCCATTGTCTTTATGGAGGTTTTTCATGAACGTATACACTATCACTCCAAGCTGGGTGATCGAGACGAAAAAGGAATTCCTCGACGGAGTCAAAACGCTTGAATCGTGGGGCCTTCACGTGGTTAACAGGGAGTTTTCAAAGGTGATACCTTCGCCGAAGGAAAAAGCCGCGGAGCTTCACCGGGCCTTCAAGGATGCGTCGATCGACTTCATTCTCGCCCGCCGCGGCGGGGCGAGTTCCATGAAGATGCTGCCGTTCGTCGATTTCGATCTGATCCGGCGGCATCCCAAGCCGCTGGCTGGTTTCAGCGACCTGAGCACCCTGCTCAACTCTATCCATGAACGAACGGGCATGATCACCCTTCATTCGCCGATGGTCCTGAATTTCACCGATCCGACACGTTTCACCATCCGCTCTTTCAAGAACGCGCTTAACGGATTCCCGAATAAGTCCCTTTTCTCGGGCGCGCCGGTAAAAGTCTACCGGGAAGGAAAAGCCAGAGGCACGTTGAAGGGCGGCAATCTGGTCACCCTCAGCACTCTTATCGGTACCCCTTGGGATGTTCCCACGAAAGGCGCCGTCGTTTTTCTGGAAGATGTGGACGAGAAACCGCACGAGGTGGACCGGTATCTGTCCATGTGGATCCTGGCGGGAAAATTCAAAGGCATCAAAGGCCTCATCATCGGGGACTTTCGCGGCGTAAAACCTGCTGACGTACTGAAAACCCTCACGGATCAGATGACGATGCCGTTCCCGGTAGTGTACTGTCCGTATATCGGCCACGTGAAGAACAAGATCACGCTCCCCGTCGGAGCCGCGGTGGAACTGGACACGAGGAAAGGCACGCTGGAAATACAATAAGCCAAAGGCGACGCTGGATATCAGGCTCTGGATACCAGACACGGGACGCAAGATACTGGATAACAGCCCGGAACAGCAACGGCGCCGATGAATCGGCATGCTACAAAAAGACAAGTTTGCCTGATGGCAGTTTTTAACTGGTCTTAAGCAAGAGGTGTCATGCCCGAAATTCTGGTAATCGGGCATCCAGTATCCATTGTCCAGTGTCCTGCGTCCTGTGCCGCCTTTAAGGAGTTTTTAATGAACATCATCTGGGTCGTGCTTATCGCGGTCAGCGTGCTGTTCTCGCTGGCAGCGGGGACGGTGGGGGAATTCACCAAATCCATGTTCGACGCGGCGAAAGCGGCGGTGGAGATATCCCTTTTCCTCGCGGGGATCGTCTCGCTGTGGCTCGGCATAACAAAGATCATCGAAGAATCCGGGCTTATCCACGCGCTGTCCAAAGTGACGCGGCCCGTCATTTCGCGGCTGTTCAAGAACGTTCCGGCCGAACATCCTTCGATCACGGCCATCACGCTTAACCTCCTGGCGAACCTGTTCGGCCTGGGCAACGCCGCGACGCCTCTCGGCATCAAGGCGATGAAAGACCTGCAGACGTTAAATCCCGAACCCGATACCGTCTCCAACGACATGATGCTGTTCATCGTCATAAACACGGCCAGCATCCAGCTGATACCGTTCACCGTAATCGGCATACTGGCTGATTACGGTTCCAGCAACCCGTCGTCCATCGTCCTTCCCACGATAGTGGCGACCGTCATTTCCACGGCAACGGCGCTGGCCATCCTTTCAGGGTTCCGGAGGGCGCTGAAATGAGAACGCTCAACCTGATATCCCAGCTGATCATACCGCTGTTCATCCTGTTCACGGTGGTGTACGGTCATGTCCGCAAAGTGCGCGTTTACGACTCGTTCGTGTCCGGCGCGAAAGAAGGCATACCCATCGTCATTAACATATTCCCCTATATCCTCGCGATCTTCGTCGCGATAAAAGCCTTCCAGGCGTCGGGCGCTTTCGGGTTCACTAAAGAACTTTTCGCGGGCGTTTCCTCGCTGGTCAACGTGCCCATCGAAGTATTGTCCCTGTCGATCATCAAGCCTCTTTCCGGCAGCGCCTCCACAGGTATTTTTACCGATATCGTGAAGTTGACCGGCCCAGAATCGCAGGCCAGCCTGATGGCCGGCGTCATCATCGGCAGCGCCGAAACGACGTTCTACGTCCTTGCCGTCTACCTCGGCGCGGTGGGGATCAAAAAGACCCGTTACCTGATCCCCGTCTGCGTCCTCGCCGATATCGCGGGGATCATCGTTTCGATCATGGTCGTTAAACTGCTGTTTTAACAGCGAGCCATCAGCTGTCAGTCAAAGGGCTGAGCTGAGAGCTGACTGCTGAAGGCCGTCTTTCAGGAGTTTCTGATGTGCCGTCTCGCAGGTATAACCCATTTTGATTTCGACGCGCACCGCGATCTCGCCGACCGGTTTTTTGACCTGGCCGAAAACGGCATGGTCATGGAGGGGGACCCTCCCGGCCACCTTGACGGCTGGGGGATCAGCTATTATCGCGACGGAAAAGCCTTTACGCGCCGGAGCGGCGCCCCTCTTAACCGGGAACGCGGCATCTATTATTCGCTGCTGCGGGAGATCGGCCAGAGCCCGGTACTGATCCTTCATCTCAGGAAATCAGCATGGCCGATGACCACCGCGGCGGAGCACGCTCATCCTTTCGAGCACGGCAACGTCGTTTTCGCCCATAACGGCACAGTGCGCGACTTCGAACCTCTGCTGGCGGAAATAAATGACCGTGAAGGAATGAACGCTTCGCCCCGGGACACGGAGGTTATTTTCCGTTACATGATGGGCCTCGTCAAAAATGGAATGACTTTGGAAAATGCCTTCGCCCGCCTGGCCGTCAGGATCCGCTCCTGCCATGTCTATTCAGCGCTGAACGTTCTTTTCAGCGACGGCAATACACTGTTCGCTTGCAGAGACCATACCCGCGCCCCTGACTACTACACGCTTTTTTCCGCTCAACGCGGCAACAGCGCGCTGATCTCTTCAGAACCGCTGTCCGCTGAAGGAACATGGACCCCGCTGCCCGAAAAACTTCTCATCACATTTCCATTGAAAAAAAAGTAAATTCCTGTTATCTTATTACAAACACCGCCACCTGTCACGACATAGAGGAGTAAGGAATGCCGCAGCCTGCCGCCTTCCAGGACATCTTCCCGATCCTGGAACAACTGGAACACACGATGGAAGAGTTGTACCGCGTTTGCGCCGCGCAATGGCCGGAAGACGCGGAATTCTGGCAGAACCTCGAACATCAGGAGAGCAAGCACGCGGTGTACGTCAAAAAAGCCGCCGAACTGTTGCAGCGGTCGCCCGGTGATTTTACGGCGGGCCGCCCTTTTAACCAGGCGGGCGTCCAAACGATGATAAGGGGCATCCGGGAAACAACTGCCAAAGTCAGCGCCGGCATCCTCACGTCCAGAAAGATCCTGTTCATCGTAAAAGACCTGGAGTACTCTCTGCTTGAGAAGAAGTATCTTGAGGTAGTCAACTCAAAAAACATCGAATACGTGCAATTAATGACACTGGTGCATGACGAAACGGCCACGCACCATGACGCCATAAACAAAAAAATAAGCCGATTGCCCTGATCTGCACGCCGCCGCGCGGAGATCCAACTGTGCGGGAGTCACACCGGAGGAGGCCGGAAAGATGAAGCAAGACAATGACCTTGAGCAATTGAAAGCGATACATGCCGGGCTGAAGGAACGGGCCACGCTCCTGTATCTGATCCCGAATGAAATTGAGGAAAAAAAGCGCTGGGTCACCCTGAAAAAAGCGGAGGAATTCTTTATCGACACGCTGCCGGTCCATTTTTCGATCGAAGAAGACTATGTTTTCCCTGATATACTGGCCAAAAACCCCACAGAGAGGATCCGCATGACGATCGAAAAACTCACCCGCGAACACGCGATCTTCGTCGAGATGATCGCGGAACTGGAAAAAGCGATCTCGGGCCAGATCTTTCCCTTGACCCAGGAAGCGAGGGAAAACATCAACATCATAATCGAGTCTTTCAACCAGCCTCTGTGTGAACATGCCAGGATAGAAGACAACGAAGTATTCCCTTTGTACAAGGGGTAGCAGGCGCTTCAAGGGCCTAACCCGCTCCTCCTGAGTTTATGCCCATGCCAGCGCTTGCTGCGAAAAGCAGGCCATGCTTACAGCCTGTTTTTTTATGCCTTTTTTCTGAAATGATGTGTCATATTCAAAGGAGAACAACATGCTTCGGTCCAATCGTTTAATGGTCATCCTGACAACAATGCTCTTTCTCGGCATCACCTCATTGCTCGCGCGGGAAGGATCATGGAAAGTGACGCCCTCGGATGACGGCACTCCCATAGCCTACGCGGTATCCGGCAGCGGGGACACCACGGTGATATTTTCTCACGGATGGTGCTGCGACAGCCGTTACTGGGAAGAACAGATACCATTT
>CAZNYG010000007.1:30024-40492 GCA_964577205.1 uncultured Elusimicrobiales bacterium
CTACCGGGTCATCACCGTAGATCTCGCCGGCCACGGCCACTCGGGACAGGGGCGCGGGGAATACACGATGGAATCGTTCGGCAGGGATCTCAAAGCCGTCGCTGAAGCAGAGAAAGCAACCCGTGTCATCCTGGTAGGGCATTCGATGTCCGGGGTCGTTATCGCGGAGGCGGCCAGACTGATGCCGGAGCGCGTCATCGGCCTTGTCGGCATAGACACCCTGGATAACGTCGAATTCTCTATCACACAGGAACAGCTGAGCGGGTATCTCGGGCAGTTCATGAAGGATTTCCCGGGCGCGACCCGTCCGTTCGTCCGATCGATGGTGGGCAGGGACATCGACCCCGCCCTGGCATCCTGGATAGTCGAAGACATGGCGGCCGCGCCGATGTCCGTAGGTATAAGCGCGTTCAGCGAAATGATGGGCATGTATGTGCGCGGCGACGTCGCGAAACTGTTCGAAGGGATCAAGGCGCCCGTGCGCTGCGTAAACGCCGATCTCTATCCGACCAGCGCGGAGACCAACCGGAAACATATGCGCTCGTTCGACGTCAGGATCCTGAAAGGGCGCGGCCATTTCCTGATGCTCGAAAGCCCTGAAGAATTCAACACCCTTCTTCAGGAAACCGTCAGCGAGCTCGCGGCCCTGAAAAAATAAGCTGTCCGGACCATGAAACTGCCTCCTGCCAAATTCCTGTCATTCATCAAATTCGCCGCTTTGTTCGTGGCCGCCGGCGCATTTTTAGTCTGGCTGGGGCTGAAGCACGCGGATCACTTGATGCGCAATGACCTGATGCAGCAGGTCAGTACAGCCGCATTGTCGCTGAGCGTCGGAGACATCCTGTCCCTGCAGGGAACAGAGAACGTTCCGGACTCTCCCGTCCGCCAGCGCCTGATCAAACAGCTGGCCGCCATACGTCCGGCGATCCACCATTGCAGGAGGCTGTCACTGGCAGGACGGTCGGACGCCGGGAACCTGATATTCCTGGCGGACAGCGAACCGCGCAACTGGACAGGATCCGTTTCCCCGGGAGATGAACATCTTCGGGTTTTCGATACAGGTTCCGCGGAGATCATCGGTCCCTTCCGGGACAGCGAGGGGGAACACGTATTCGCGCTGGCCCCGGTAAACGTCAGGCACAGGCCAGGCACTCTGCTCTCCAGAAAGGGTAAAACCGCCGCGGTTCTGCGCGCGGA
Organism: uncultured Elusimicrobiales bacterium; assembly: GCA_964577205.1. Classification (GTDB taxonomy): domain Bacteria; phylum Elusimicrobiota; class Endomicrobiia; order Endomicrobiales; family CAIRNS01; genus CAZNYG01. Next base: position 31,222 of record CAZNYG010000007.1, read on the forward strand.
GATAGATGCCCGCGCGTGGAAGCGGGATACCGCTATTCTTACATCCATGCCGACAGGGCTTGTCATGGTGCTCTGTATCGGCATTTTTGTCCTTATTGCCTCGGCCAGGCGCGTCCGGAACTTTCCCCGATCGGCCTTCCGTCGCCTGATGTCTGTACTGACGCTCATGATGCTCATTCTGATGACCGGCGCGCTCTTTCTCATGCTGCGGCTGCAGCGTCAGAACGCCCCATGGAGCAATCCGCCTCAGATCTTCCCGCCGCCGGCCGCGAAGACCGTCTCCAAGCCAAACACTTATTTTGACAGCCTTCTGACGTACATACCCGGTATATCCCCTGCCGCTCCGGCAGAACCGCGCGGAATCCCGCCCGGCATATTTCCCGACAGCCGGCAAATAAACCTGCTGCTGGCGACCGGCATCAGCGTCGTCGTTATATTTCTCGGGATGCTGGGGATCATCTACATCGTGCTCCGCCGCACCGACACCGCGATCTTCGCCCGGCAGGAGGAACTGAGGTTAAGCGAGGAATCCCACCGCAACCAGTTCGACTACAACTCTGCGGTCATGCTGCGCATCGACCCCGAAGACCAGAGTATCATGGCCGCCAACGAGGCCGCGATCAAATACTACGGCTATCCAAAGGGCCGCCTGCTGAACATGCATATCGCCGATATTTGCCCGTCATCCTCCAGCGATCTTGACCGGATCTGGCGGGCACTGGAACACGATAAAGGCATGTGGTTCAGCCTTAAGAACCGCCTCGCGGACGGTTCTCTCCGGGACACGGAAGTGTCTTTAAGCCTCATAAATTTCAGAAAAAAAACCGTTCTGCACGCCATCGTTTTCGACGTTACTCTCCGCAACCGGGCCGAAGAAGAAACACGGCGGCAGTCGGCCCTGATCAATTCCCTTTTCGATTCCATACCGGACATCGTCTTTTTCAAGGATATCGAAGGTGTTTACAGAGGCTGCAACCGTCACTTCGAGAAAATAGCGGGAAAGCCGAAAGAACAGATCCTTGGAAAGAACGATCACGATATCTTCCCGGCCGAAGCGGCCGACCGGTTCATTAAACATGACAGGAAGATGCTCGACTCGGGACAGCCGATAAGGTACGAGGCATGGTACGATCTGCCCGAAGGCGGGAGAATACTGCTGGACACTATTAAAACCCCGCACCGCGGCCCGGACGGATCCATCATGGGCATCGTAGGGATCAGCCGGGACATCACGAGCCGCATACGATCTGAAGAAGCGCTCAAAAGCGCGCACGCGCGGCTCAAAGCCGTGATGAGATCGGTTTTCGCCGGCATCATGCTTGTCCGAAAAAGGGACCGGGTCATCATCGATATCAACCCGGCCGCGGCGAATATGGTCGGCATGGACCCGCAGGGTATGATCGGCAAGGTCTGCCACCAGTATGTCTGCGCGGCGGAAGCCGGGCGCTGTCCGGCGTTCGACCTCGGGCAGGAGATAGAGAACTCAGAACAGACGCTTATCCGGACCGACGGCTCGGCGCTTCCGATCCTGAAAACCGTCACAAAGATAGAGCTGGAAGGGGAAACATACCTGCTCGAAAGTTTCGTCGATATCTCCTTCCGGAAGAAGGCCGAGGAGACATTCCGCCGGCAAAGGGAAGGCCTCCGGAGGGAACGGGCTAACCTGCAGGCCATATTCGACTCGTCCCTGATCGCCATGCTTCTTCTCGACACGGAACTCCGTGTCACACGGTGCAACAAGGCCGTCATGAGCCTGGTGGGAAAAAAGGACTTCGACCTGATCGGCAAAAACCCGGGCGGTGCATTGTGCTGTATTCATGCATCGGAAACACCCGGCGGATGCGGCTATGCCGAAGCATGCACGCAATGCTCTACCAGAACCGCGCTCCTGAACGTCATGAATACGAACGAAGAATTGAATGATCTCGAAACGGCCCACCAGGTCATGATCGAAGGAGAGGTGCATACCCGCTTTTACTCTATCAGCGCCGTTCCACTGATCCTGGACGGCAAAAGGCAGTTCCTGCTGGCGGTCATGAACATCACCGAACGTAAACTCAATGAGATCCGGCTGGCGCAGTCGAAAGACGAACTCGAAGAGCTGAACATCACACTGAAGGCTTCCTATGACCAGGCGAACCTGATGGCAAAACAGGCCCAGGCGGCCAGTATCGCCAAGGGGGAATTCCTTGCCAACATGAGCCACGAGATACGCACCCCCCTTAACGGCGTGATCGGCATGACAAGCCTCCTGCTGGACACCAGCCTTACAGAAGAACAGCGGCGGTACGCCGAGATCGTCCGCGGCAGCAGCGAAACGCTGCTGGAACTGATCAACGGCATTCTGGATTACTCAAAGATCGAGGCGAAGAAGCTCGGGCTGGAAATGCTGGATTTCGATCTCACGAACCTTATGGACGACTGCATCCCCACGCTGGCGCTGAGAGCTCATGAAAAAAAGCTGGAACTCCTTTTTTTGGTAGATCCAAAAGTGCCTCCAATGCTCCGCGGCGACCCGGGCCGCCTGTGCCAGATACTCAACAATTTTGTCGGCAACGCGGTCAAGTTCACCCGCGAGGGAGAAGTGGCCGTCCGGGTCTCGGCCGCGGAAGTGACGGAGAGGGATGTCCTGCTCCATTTTTCCGTGCGCGATACGGGCATCGGCATACCGAAGGACAAGATCGGCATGCTTTTTGAGAAATTCACTCAGGTGGACGCGTCCACGACACGTAAGTATGGCGGCACCGGCCTTGGCCTGGCCATATCGAAACAGCTGGTGCATCTGATGAAGGGAGAGATCGGCGTGAACAGCGAGGAGGGCAGAGGATCCGAGTTCTGGTTCACCGCGCGGTTCGCCCTGCAGGAGAAGAAGGAACAGTACCCCGGCGGCTTTCCCGATGTTCTGCGGAACGTCCGTGTCCTTATCGTTGATGACAATGCCGCCAGCCGCGAAATACTGGCCTCTCTTCTTGCGTCATGGGCCATGCGTCACGTCGAAGCCCGGAACGGACCCGCCGCGCTGGATATCCTTCTGCGCGCGGCGAACGAGAACGACCCGTTCCGTATCGCGCTGATCGACATGCATATGCCCGGCATGGACGGGGAGACCCTCGCCCGGTCCATTCGCGGGGACGAACGCCTGTCGGGGACTGCGCTGGTGATCCTGACCCCGATGAACAGGAAGAACGAAAGCCATCCCGATGAAAAGGGCTTCGCGGTATACGCGACCAAACCGGTACGGCAGTCGGAACTCAAGTCGATCCTGCCCGTGATCCTAGGCGAAAGTGGCCATGCGGACACAAAGGGGCATAACATCGACGAACACCGCAAAACGCGGGAGATCTCCAGCCTGTTTACCGGGCGCAAAGCGCGTATCCTCCTGGTCGAAGATAACATGACCAACCAGCAGGTCGCCCTTGGCATACTGAAAAAGCTCGGCCTGCGCGCGGAAGCCGTAGCTAACGGCGCCGAAGCGATCGCGATACTGGGAACGATCTCATACGATCTCGTGCTGATGGACATCCAGATGCCGGTAATGGACGGCATGGAAGCGGCGAGGGCCATCCGCGATCCCGGTTCCAGCGTTCTCGACCACGGCATTCCCGTCGTCGCGATGACCGCCCACGCTCTCGAAGACGACCGGAAAAAATGCCTCGACGCGGGAATGAACGATTTCCTGACAAAACCTGTGACGCCGCAGGCGCTTGCACAGATCCTGGATAAATGGCTCTCGCAGGGAAAGGGGGAAACGCTCACGGACGGAGAACAGCAGCAGCCGAAGAAACCCGTCGTGTTCAACAGGGCGGACATGATGGAAAGAATGATGGGGGACAAAAACCTTCAGCAGACGATAATCAAATGCTTTCTCGAGGATATTCCCCGGCAGATGCAATCCCTGCTGGAGTATCTGCGGACTGAGGACCTGCCCGCCATGCAGCGCCAGGCTCACACCATCAAGGGGGCCTCGGCGAACATAAGCGGAGAGGCCGCGCGCGCCGCGGCTTTTGAAATGGAAAAAGCGGGGAAAGCCCGCGACCTTGCCGCAGCTAAGGCCGCGCTGCCCGCTCTCGAAAATAACCTCGCACTGCTTATCGAGGAACTGAAAAAGGAATTGTCATAAAGCCGCTGAACGCCATACAATTGAAAGGAGAACGCCACCATGAAAACGCTTATTGTGGAAGACGATTTCACCAGCCGCATTTTTCTCCAAGAGATCCTGAAAGAGTACGGCCCCTCGCACATCGCCGTCAACGGCAGAGAAGCCATCGAAGCCGTCCGCGCCGCGATGAAGGAAGGCGAACCCTACGACCTTATATGTCTGGACATAATGATGCCCGAAATTGACGGACAGCAGGCTCTCGAAGCGATCAGGTCCATAGAGGAAGCTGACGGGGCCATTTCGTCGTGGGGAGCAAAGATCATCATGACAACCGCTCTGGACGACATGAAAAGCGTGAGGGACGCGTACGGCTCACTCTGCGACGCCTACCTGACCAAACCGATCAGTAAAGCCAGTCTCCTCAAGGAACTGCGCCAGATGGAACTGATCCCGTAACAAGGGAAAGGCATCCCATCCGTCAATATAATATCTCCGGAATCCATTATATTTGTATTGACATATGGCACACATTGTACTAATAGATGGACATGCCATGAAAAGGATCAACTGGAGCGACGAAAAAAATAGCAAGCTGATCAGGGAAAGAGGAATACGTTTTGAAGAAATAGTATGTGAGTAACATGGAGAAAAAGGACCTTGAAGGAATTCAGAGGGCTGCCGTCAGGGAAGGAATCCCATATAAAACCCTTGTCGCGAGCATAATACACAAGTATGTCATGAGCATATGCCGATAATTGTTCTCCGCAAGGCTTCCTCTGTTCAAATCCCGCCCTCGGCATTGAACTAACCCCTGATAAGAGCTATAATAGCGACGAGATTTTGCGAAACCTGCTCCACGATTTCATCCTGGAGGAGTTCAGTCCCGCAGTCACACCGCGGAACGGCGGCGAATGCCCGCGTTTTTTTTCTTTACGGTTTCCCGGCGTATTGCCTTGCCGAGTATCTGGTAAAACGGCATTCTCTATACCGTTACGGAGCCGAGGAAGCGCTGGCTCTGAACGCCGTGCTGCTCATCGCCGGGGGAGCGATTGCGGGTCATGACTGGCTGAATGCCGACGAATCAGCGCGGACCGTTCTATGCTGCGTCCTTGTTTGCGGGGGCAGTCTGTGGCTGTATTTCAGATTCAGTTCTCTTTACGCCGTGCTTATCGCCCTGCTGGCAATGCCTGTGCTGGTCCTTGCTTTCGGCATCATGAAAAGAAGGCGCGCCTTCATCGACACCGGGCTGCTGATCTCTTTGATAACGGTCGTGGTCAACAAGGATTATCTCGGCTTGAAACATTACGCGTGGGATCCGGCGATACTGGGTATCCTGCTGCTCGGTACCGCGCTTGCCTCCCTGCGTTTGCTGAAGAACAGCAAACAGGGTTTTACTTCGGAAGACCTCCTGAAACCCGAAGGACACGGCATCGACCTTGCCGTGATCGCCGCTTTCGCTGCGCCCTCCGCGGAAAGCCCCGGCCCGGCAGACCCTTTCTCAGGCGGCCAGTCCGGCGGAGCCGGCGCGTCCCGGAAGTATTAAAAAGGAGCCGGTAGGGATTTGAGAGAGTGCGGTAATCTGGCCATTCCGGGCGGCCGCAGAAAAAAAATGTTCAGCTTTACGCGGCAATAAGTATAATATTAAAGAGGGAAATACAACATGCTGGGAAAGATAACGAAAATCGCAGCTTTGACGGCCGCGGGAATCATCGCCGGGATCATTGTTCTGTACCTGTTTACGGGTTTTGTGATAGTGCCGCTGGCCCTCCCGAAAATCGTTTCATCTCAGGGGACAAAATACCTCGGCCATACGGTTTCTCTGGGCGGCGCGTCGTTCAATCCGATCACCCTGCGGCTGGCCCTTCGCGATCTCAGCGTGCTGGATTCAGACAACACCGAGATGGCAGGGTTCGGAAAGTTCTGGCTGGACGTCGAGGCGCGGCGCCTTGTGAAAAAACAGTACCGGATCAGTACCGTCGGATTCGACGGACTGCGCGTGAACGCCGTGCTTCTGCCCGGCAACAGGATAAATCTCATGTCCCTCATGCCCGAACGGGGTGAACAGCCGCCGTCGAAACCCGGACCGATGCCCGGCCTGGCTGTCGGCGAGATCGTCCTGCGGAACGGAACCCTTACTTTTTCCGACCAGTGCGTCGGGAAAGGGTTCGTCATGCGCGCGAATGACGTTACTCTCGATGTCACCGGCCTTTCCACAAAACCCGGCAGCCGGGTGAAAATGGCCCTCAAAGCGAACATAGACGGCAAAGGCCTGCTGTCCACTGAAGCGCTGGTGGAACCTTTCGCGCGAACGCCTCATATCGAAGCGTCGTTCTCGCTGGACGGATACGCCATGCGCGCGCTGACGCCTTATGTGGGCAAATACACCGGGCGCGCGGTCAAAGACGGCAGCCGGCTCGACCTGCGGCTGGCGTACCGCATCGTCGGGAACAAGATCGAAGCCGGCCATAAGCTGATGGTGCAGGATTTCAGTTTCGCAGAAAAAGTGGAAAGCAAAGACGCGCTCCCGCTGCCGTTCGGGCTCGCCGTGGCCCTTCTGAAGGACCCCCGGGGATTGATAGACGTTTCGCTGCCCGTGCAGGGCGATGTGACAGACCCGAAATTCAGTTACTGGCATATCCTTGGACAGGTAGCGGCAAACTTCTTCAAAAAGATCGCGCTGTCCCCTTTCAAAGCCCTTCACCTCCTTGTGCCGGGCGGCGGCGAAACAAAGGAAATGGCCTCGGTATCATTCGCGCCGGGCGGATCCTCATTGTCCGACGGCGAAAAAGCAAAGCTGGCGCGGCTGGCGGCCGCAATGAACCAACGGCCGGGCCTGTCGTTCGCGATCAACGGGGGCTATGACCCCGAGATCGACTGGAACGCGATCCGGGCCGACGTGTTTGAAAAGGAATTCGCGAAGGGGATCAAGGACCCGGCGGCCCCGGTATATCCGCTGTACGAGGAAGCGTACCGGTCCCGGTTCGGGAAAGAAGAATGCGAGACGCTTAAAAGCCGTTTCACAAAGGACGGCGGCGTTGACGAAGCCGCGCTTGCCGCCGAGATGAAACGCGTTCTGATAGAAAAAAGCGAACCCGGCAAAGACGCTCTTAAGGAACTGGCGCGCGCGCGCATTCAGGCGGCGCGCGAGGCGTTCATCGCGGCGGGACTCGACGATAAACGAGTCAGGGACGGCGCGGCCCGCCAAAGCGTCGCCGTCATGAACAGAGTTCCGGTTGAATTGGTGCTGACGGTGCCGGAATAAAAAAGGGAGGACAGGTCCATAAAAAAGTACGCGGCAGAGTTTTTTGGAACGTTCTGGCTGGTGCTGGGCGGATGCGGTAGCGCGGTGCTGGCCGCGGCGTTTCCCGATCTTGGCATCGGTTTTGCCGGCGTCGCGCTGGCGTTCGGTTTGACGGTGCTGACCATGGCGTACGCGATCGGGCATATTTCCGGATGCCATCTCAATCCCGCAGTCTCCGTCGGACTTTGGGCGGGAGGCCGGTTCCCGGGGAAACAGCTTTTGCCGTATTTTGCCGCGCAGGTGCTGGGAGCCATAGTGGCCGGAGGCGTCCTTTACCTGATCGCGAGCGGCAGGGCGGGATTTGACGTTACCGCGGGATTCGCCTCCAACGGGTACGGGATCCATTCGCCCGGCGGGTATTCTCTCGGCGCGGCGCTCGTCACAGAGATCGTCATGACGATGATGTTCGTGCTGGTGATACTTGGGGCGACCGACAAACGCGCGCCGCAGGGGATGGCGCCCATTGCTATCGGTTTGTGCCTGACGCTGATACACCTGATCAGTATTCCCGTCACGAACACGTCCGTGAACCCCGCCCGCAGCACGGGAGTGGCCCTGTTTGCCGGCGGCTGGGCCGTAGGCCAGTTGTGGCTGTTCTGGCTTGCTCCCATCGCGGGAGCGCTGATCGGCGCGGCTGTTTACCGTTTCCTCGGATCTGAAGGCTCCAACGCCTGAAGGCCATGAGCATTTTCTTTCTGGTCTCAATGCTGCTTTTCGGACATAATGCGATCGCCGCGGGAAAGATAGATCCCGCGGCGGTCCGGCCGCAACCGGCGGTTGACGCGAAAGCGCTCACGGAAGACATCGACCTGCGGTTGAAGCATCTGCAGGCGCAGGTCACCGGAGCAAGCTTTTTCGTCAGAAAGATAAAGATGCGGGAAAACCTGTGGAAGATAGCGAGCGGGAGAGGGTACTCGGTGCATTCGATACTCGGATGCAATCCCCAGATGAGATCGTACGACGTCCGCGTCAACCAGCGCGTGCTGCTGCCTTCCAGAGGGGGAACGCTTCATCGGATACAGGGGAACGACACGTGGGATTCGATAGCGAAGCGGTATGATATCGCCAAACATGAATTGATCGCCTGCAACGGCAACGTGCAGGCACTTCTGACGGGCGGATTGATCTTCGTTCCGGGCCGCATGCCGGACATGGACCTGATGAACGCGGACCTGAGAGAGAAATACGAATTGCGCGCCCTGTTCAGTTCGCCGTTAGGCGGCAGGCTGAGCAGCACCTTCGGCAAACGCCGCCATCCCGTGACGGGGAACCGAAGCTTTCACGGCGGTATCGACATAGCCGTCCCCAACAACACATGGGTCAGCGCCGCGGCGGACGGTGTAGTCACGTTCGCGGGCAGCAACGCGGGCCATTACGGGACAGCGATATTCATCAGGCACCAGAACGGCTATGAGACCCATTACGGCCATCTGTCCAGGGTCCGGGTGAGGGTTGGCCAGCGGGTAAAGGCCAGGCAGCTCATAGCCAGAAGCGGCTCCACCGGCCGTTCCACCGGCCCGCACCTGCACTTCACCATCAAACGAAACGGCTCCCCCATCGACCCATTGAAATTCCTGTGGTAAGATCAATGCGGGGACACAATACTCATTTCCTTCAGACAGAAACCCGGGATGAAAAAAGCCGGCACAATCAGAAAATGTTCAAGAACGGGAAGGTCCATGGGGTATAATGATTTCATGAACGAGCTGGAGCAACTGACGGGGAGGGTTCTCAGGCCTCAGAAAACAGGGCGCAAGAAAATGAGTATTGTGTCCCCGGAAAAGAAATGAAAAAACCGGCATCTTTCTTCATCATTACCTTCGGCTGTCAGATGAATGCCTGCGAATCGGAACTGATCGACGGATATTTCC
>CAZNYG010000008.1:0-3537 GCA_964577205.1 uncultured Elusimicrobiales bacterium
GCGAAAATCTGTACATGGTCGCGATCGAACGGCAGATGGCGTATTTGAAAAGGATACTGGGAACTTCGGGTACGTCGTTTAAACAAAAGCTGCGCCGCGCGCTGTGAAACCGTTTACCGGGCGGGCTGCTCGATCTCGTTGAGATGGACTTTGATCTTCATCTGCTGGTTCAGCCTGCTGAACCATTCCTGAAATACCAGCATCACCGTCTGCTGCCTGAACTTTTCCTCGAACGCCGCCCGGTCCTTTTCGAAATTGGCCGCCGATCCTTTGTTCTGCCGGGCATAGGCCTCGCGTATTTCCTGTTCGCTGACGCGGATGCCAGAAGAGAACAGCCGCTGCAGTTTCTCCGCGGCCATCTGGCGGCGCTGGGATTCTTCGAAATCTTTCGGGGCCACGCGGAGCCCCTGGCTCAACGTCTGAAAATAGATCATGCGGTCGAATCTGCCGTCTCGCTGGAACGCGGGGATCTGCTGGATCGCGCCGGACACTTCCGCGTCGGTGACCGTGATCCCGTATTTCTTAGCTTCCTGCCAGAACACTTCTTCCTGGATCAATCCCTGAAGCACTTCCTGTTTAAGGCGGGCGGTCGTTTCATTCGTCACTTCCTGTTTGTCGCGGCGCATGGCGTCGATGGCGCGGTTCAGCGCCATGGAATATTTCCGGTACGGGACGCGCGCTCCGTTGACCTCGGCGACGGCGTCCCCCGCGCTCGCGGGCCCGAAGAAATAACCGCCGAAACCAATGAAGGCTCCGGCGAGAAATCCGAGGATCGTGATCAGGAATATGACGCGCATGTGTTTGCGGAAGAAATCCATCATGGGAAAAGCTCCTTGAGAAGAGTATAAAAGGCACGCGCGAAAAAACATCCAGGCGGCGTTGCCGATAACTCACTAATTGTATAAAATATGAGTGGACGAAGCAAACTACCATCATTTCCAACATCGAATTGCAAATCGCAAATTGGACGTGTATGGCTTTCACCGGCATCAGAGACGTTAATGTGTCCGCTTACCAGTTCGTGCCGTTCAATTTGAAATTTGCGATTTGCGTTTAAGTGCCTTTATCATGTTAACCCTTTTGGAACGGCTGGCCACCAACGTTTTTGTTTATATTTTCGCCGGTTTCGTCGCGAGCAGGATCGTCGGCAAGCGGGGGGAGAACGTCGCCCGTTTGTTCATTGGTGTCGCGCTGTACGGATTGATCCCTTTTTATGTCTTCGCATCCCTGTGGACAAGCCAGGTGTCATTGTTTTCCGCCGGGAACGTCCTCCTGGTCTCAGTTGTCGTGATGGCGGCGGGAGGTGTATTCGCCCTTGCATGGACGAAGAGAACGGGCACGCCGTTCCGTAACCGTGTCCTGCCGGTAATGTTCATGAACTCGGCATACCTGGCGATCCCCGTGAACACGCTGTTGTGGGGCAACGAGGGTACGACGTATGCCATCATCTACAACATGGCGGTAACGATCGCTCATTTTACCGTCGGTATCTATTTCGTCGCTCACCGGGAGCCTCTGGGTGAGATGTTCCGGCTTCCGATCATCTATGCTGTCGCGGCCGGGATGGCGCTCAACGCTTTTTCAGCGCGCCCTCCGGCCGCCGTCACCCTGCTGCTGGGAACGCTGTCCCGGATAACTTTGTCGGTCATGCTGATCTTTGTAGGATACAGGTTGTGCCTGGCCTGCCTTTCTTCGCTGAAGGACGCTCTTGTCGGCGTGGCGCTCCGGATGGCGGGCGGCGCTCTGGTCGCGGCGCTGCTGGTAACCCTTTTCGGGATGTCAGGGCCCGCCGCGGGGGTATGCGTCATGACCTCTTCGATGCCTGCCGCGGTGAACGCGTATCTTCTCGCGGAACAGTATGAAAGCGATCCGTCGTTCGCCGCGGGCGCGGTCTTCGCAGGCACGCTGCTTTCCCTGGCCTTCATACCGTTGATCGCGTATCTGATCGCTTGAAAAAAAGACTCAATTTGTATATAATTAATCACATTCGCCGCCAATAAGAGGATACCGTGTCATGAATAATGAAATGGAGAAAGTGTACGAGCCGGGACATGTCGAGAGCAAATGGTATAATTTCTGGCTCGAAAAGGATTATTTCACCTCCCGGGTGGAAGAAGGAAAAAAGTCGTTTACGGTGGTCATCCCTCCGCCCAACGTGACGGGGTCTCTTCATATGGGGCATGCGCTCAACAATACGCTTCAGGATATCATCATACGTTTCCGGCGCATGCAGAACTATAACCCCCTCTGGGTGCCGGGTACCGACCACGGCGGCATAGCCACGCAGAACGTTGTCGAAAAACTCCTGAAGGCCGAAGGGAAGACCCGCCACGACCTTGGCCGCGGGAAATTCATTGAGCGGATGTGGCAGTGGCGCCAGGAGTCGGGTGACACCATACTGAAACAGCTGCGCCGGCTGGGCTGTTCGCTTGACTGGAGCCGCACACGCTTTACGATGGACGAGGTGTGTTCCCGTGCAGTCAAGACGGCATTCATCGATCTTTACGGTAAGGGCCTTATATACCGGGGTAAACGCCTGGTGAACTGGTGCCCCCGCTGCCATACCGCGCTCGCCGATATCGAGGTAGAGCATGAAGAAGAGATCGGAAAGCTCTGGCATATCAAATATCCCATAAAAGGATCCGACGGAGCGATGCCTGACGGCAAGGACTGCGTGATAGTCGCGACGACCCGGCCCGAGACCATGCTGGGCGACACTGCCGTGGCGGTCCATCCGGAAGACAAGCGCTATGCCGGCATGGCCGGAAAACATATTGTCCTGCCGCTGACCGGCAGAGAAATTCCGATCGTGGCCGACGCCGCCGTCGATCCCGCGTTCGGGACCGGCGCGGTGAAAGTGACGCCGGCGCACGATCCCGTGGACTTCGACATCGCCGCGCGCCAGGGCCTGCCGCATATCGAGGTCATCGGCTTCAATGGCGCGATGACCGACGCCGCGGGCCCCGCGTACGCGGGGCTTGACCGCTATGCCGCGCGTAAAAAAGTCCTCCAGGACCTGGAAGCGCAGGGCCTTCTGCTTGAAACATCCGACCATCCTCACGCCGTTGGTAAGTGTTACCGCTGCGCCACCGCCATTGAGCCGCTTATGTCCGAACAGTGGTTCCTGAAGGTCGAGGATATGTCGAAACAGGCCATGAAGGTGGTGGAAGACGGCAGGGTCCGGATCTATCCTGAATCCTGGAAGAAACCGTATCTTCTCTGGCTCGAGAACCTGAAGGACTGGTGCATAAGCCGCCAGATATGGTGGGGCCACCGCATACCGGTCTATTACTGCCCTCACTGCCGTCCCAACCTGAAGAACGTCAACGAAAAAGGCTGCGTGCCGATAGCCGCCGGGGAAAAGCCGGAACGCTGCCCGGCGTGCGGAAGCGCCGATCTGGTCCAGGACGAGGACGTTCTGGATACCTGGTTCTCGTCGGCCTTGTGGCCGTTCAGCGTGTTCGGCTGGCCCGAGAACAGGAGAACGGGCGGCGCGCCGACCGACCTTGAATACTATTATCCCACCGCCGTGCTGGT
>CAZNYG010000008.1:3547-39630 GCA_964577205.1 uncultured Elusimicrobiales bacterium
CGGGCACGAGATACTGTATCTCTGGGTCGCCCGCATGATACAGATGGGCCTCCAGTTCATGGGAGACGTCCCTTTCCGTGACGTGTTCATTCACGGCATAGTCCGCGACCGTTTCGGGAAAAAGATGTCGAAATCCCTGGGCAACGTCATCGATCCCCTGGTGATCATGGAACAATACGGTACCGACGCGCTGCGTTTCGCGATGACACAGGCTTCCGCTCCTGGAAGGGACATGCAGCTGTCGGAGGACTCGTTCGTCAGCGCCCGCAATTTCGCCAACAAGATATGGAACGCGAGCCGGTTCATCATGATGAGCCTGAAGAACGTGGCCTGGGACAGGGAATTCATCATGGAAGTATGGCCGCTTGAGACGGCAGACCGGTGGATCCTGTCCGAATACCGGTCCACCGTCAGGCAGGTGACCGCTTCGCTCGAAAAATACGACATGGATTCGGCCGCCCGCGCCCTCTATGACTTCTTCTGGTCGAAATACTGCGACTGGTACATAGAGATCGCCAAGATCAGGATCAACGGCGCCGACGAACAGGCCCGGAAAACAGCGCTCTCCGTGCTTATGGAAGTGCTGTCCGGCGTCACGCGCCTGCTGCATCCCGTCATGCCGTTCATCACCGAAGAGATATGGCAGAACCTGCGGACGGTCATGCCCCGCGCCCGGCAGTGCCAGAGCGTCATGGAAGCGCCGTGGCCCGAAGCCGATGCCGCCAAGATAGACGGTGACGCGCAGCGCGCGATGGCGGTCGTTATGGACGCGGTCACCGCGGTGCGCACCGTGCGCAGCGAGATGAACGTGCATCCCGGAAAGAACATCCCGTTATTCATCAACGCGGCATCTTCGGAGGTAAGAAAGATCCTTTCGGACAACACGGCGTACGTGAAAACGCTGGCGAAACTGGAATCGCTCGAGGCCGGAGAAGCGATCGCGCGGCCCGCGCAATCGGCCGTCGCCGTGGCGGCCGGCATGGAGATCTTCATACCGCTGGCCGGGCTCATCGACCTGGAGAAGGAGAAAAAACGCCTGTCGAAGGAGAGGGACGCCGCCCTTGCGGAACAGGAGCGCTGCCGCCAGAAGATGAGCAACGCTTCATTCCTGGAACGCGCGCCGGAAAAAGAGATCGCCCGCATCCGCGAGCGCCTCGCCGCCGCCGAAGCGAAGATGGCCAGCATAGACAGCAACTTGAAAGCTCTGGGTTAAAAATAAACGGAAAAGGTGTTCATGAGTCAACGGCAAAAACAGCATTCTCGTGTTCCTGTGTTCTCAACTCTTTGTCGTTCGCATATGAACTCATCAACCCGTGAACTCATGAACGCCGTTAAGATGTTAAAGGAGTTAATATGCCTCTCCGTTCCATTAAGATCGTCAGGAACTATCTTAAGCATGCCGAAGGCTCGTGCCTGATATCGATGGGTAATACGACGGTATTATGCGTCGCCACGGTGGAATCGAAGGTGCCTCCGTTCATCGAACAGAAAGGGCTCAACCACGGGTGGGTTACCGCTGAGTATTCCATGCTGCCGCGGGCAGGGAAAGACCGTACGCCCCGCCAGCGGGGCGCGGGTGGAGGAAGAAGCCAGGAGATCTCGCGGCTTATCGGGCGTTCGCTGCGCGGCGTCGTCGATCTTGAGAAGCTGGGGAAGCGTTCGATAGTCCTGGATTGCGATGTTATCCGTGCCGACGGAGGGACGCGCACCGCGTCGATCAACGGAGCATTCATCGCGCTGGCCCTGGCTTTGAAAAGATTGAAAAAGGACGGGGTGATCGCATCGGTCCCGCTGAAGGATTATCTGGGCGCCGTCAGCATAGGCATTGTCGGCGGTGAAAAGATCCTTGATCTGTGCGCCGGGCAGGATAACGCGGCTGACGTGGATCTGAACCTTGTTATGACGGGATCCGGACGTATCGTAGAAGTGCAGGGGACCGCGGAAGGCGTGCCGTTCTCGAAAAAAGACCTTGACGCGCTTATCGGTATGGGCGAAAAGGGTATCCGTTCGATCATCGGCCTTCAGAAGAAAGCCGTGGGCGGGATCTGATGCTGCTGGTACTCGCCACGGGAAACCGTCACAAGGTCGAAGAGATACGGGAGATCCTGAAGGATCTTCCCGTGGCCGTCAAGCCGGTGTCGGAATTCCCCGGGGTCCCGGATGTCGTTGAAGACGGCGCAACGCTGCGGGACAATGCCGTCAAGAAAGCGCGTTCCGTCGCTCTTTGTCTCAAACAGTGGACGCTGGCCGACGATACGGGGCTGGAAGTCGACGCGCTCAACGGAGCGCCGGGCGTCTACTCGGCCCGGTGGAGCGGCGAGGGATGTTCGTACGATGATAACAACCGAAAGCTTCTTGATTCGCTGAGAGGCCTCCCTTGCGAAAAGAGGACGGCCCGTTTCCGCTGCGTGATCGCGTTGTCCGATCCGGAAGGCAATACGCGCGCCGTCGATGGACAGATAGACGGGATCATAGGCGGGGAATGCCGCGGCGGGCTGGGATTCGGCTATGATCCTTTATTCGTCGTTCCGGAGCAGGGGATGACGTTCGCCGAGCTGCCGATGGACGTGAAGAACGGCATAAGCCATCGCGGCAGGGCGTTGCGCAAAGCGCGCGAATTGTTGAAAGAGATCCTCTGTTCAAATGCTCAAATATCAAATGCTCCGCGGCGGGCGGAGCACATCGACGGGAAGTAGCGCAGCTGGCTAGCGCGCCTGCTTTGGGAGCAGGAGGCCGCGGGTTCGAATCCCGCCTTCCCGATATGTTTGTGGACGATCGCAATGAAACTATTATCCGACGTGCTCGATCGAAAGAATTATGCCCGTCTGGTCCGCGTTTTCGGCGGAA
Organism: uncultured Elusimicrobiales bacterium; assembly: GCA_964577205.1. Classification (GTDB taxonomy): domain Bacteria; phylum Elusimicrobiota; class Endomicrobiia; order Endomicrobiales; family CAIRNS01; genus CAZNYG01. Next base: position 6,395 of record CAZNYG010000008.1, read on the forward strand.
AGCGGATCTGGGTGCCGAAAACGGGGAACCCGGGTCACCGGGAAGGCAGGGTGTATATAGTCCGCGCTGAACGGATGGCGAAATTGAAGGCGAAAGGCTGGGGTGTCGGACGCATAGCTGCGCGTTTCAATATATCGGAAAAACGTGTGTACACGATCCTGAGGAAACACGGGCAGCGGCACGGCGATGAACGTGTCGGCGAAAAGTATAAGGATGCCGTGGGAGACGTCTCTTCATCTCCGGCGGATAAATGACCGCCCAATGCTTCTTGTTCTGTTCGGCCTTACCTTCGGCGTCATAGTGTTCATTCCGTTCGCGGCCTTTATTGCCTTCCCTGTAAACGCTGCTTCGATATCTTAGTTTCCATCCTTTCTCTTTCCCCGCTTTTCCCCGTACTCGTGTTCGCTGTGCCGTTCCCCGCCTGACGCGTAAACGTCAAAAAAACGCTTGAAATATCAAACGATCTCTATTAAAATATCTGTGTATATGGCATTCTTCTGCCTCCCGCCCTTGCATATGGAACACTATCGACGGGAAACGCTGATCGCGTTTTTCGCCGTGATGCTCTTTTTTGCCGCCGCGAAAGAAACGGTGGCGGGCGGGATAGTTGTAACCCGCGTCTCGCGCGAGGAAAAAGGGGGTGCGGCCCTCTGCTTCAACGGTGTTCTCACCGTCGGAGGTATCACAACGGACGGAGGCGGTGGCGGCCGGCTGCGGATGCCCTGTTATGTTTCCCGCCGAGGGGCCCGTTACCCTCACGTCAGGCTGCTGACGCGGCAGGCGAGAGAGGCGGCTGAACGGGCGGTTCTCAGGGGGGCCGTCGAGAACACGCCGGCGGGAGGGCTTTCTTACAAGATAAACGGCATTCGCCCTTACGGGGGAAAATCGCGGTCGCTGAAAGGTTTCGCGACGGTGGTATTCAATGATGCCGTCGCGGTTGAATCCAAGGTGATGTTGAAAGAAGGCAGGGCGTGGGTCGCCTGGCCCGCGGTCAAAGAAGGAGAGACTTGGAGGCGCGTGGTGACCGTGGACGACCGCCGGCTGCGCGCGGATATCGAAAGAGACATATGCGACCGATCGAGATCGATGTTAAAGGATTGACCGAGATAATCCAGACGGTGCTGCTGCCGGTGATCTGCGGCATCATGTTCCTGTTCTGGTCGTACGCGCTGATCAGCCCGGGGCCTCCGTCGGTGGTGGTCTTTCCGCTGGTCATCATTCCCGCCCTTATCCTTTACCAGCTTTCCGGGCCGGTATTCTGCGGCGTCTTCCTGTTTTTCGTCACAATCGCCGGTTTCCTGTGCACGTTCCTCGCGCCGACCCTAAAGGCCGGCGTCCTGTTTTTTCTGGAAACGCTGTGGGCCTGGGGGATGTTCTTCTCCCTGGAGCGGTTCCGGTATGACCGGGAACAAAGAAAGAACCGCCTGAGCGAAGAACGGGAGATACGAGAAAAAGAGATCGCCGCTCTCGAACACAAGATCGAGATCAGCCGCAAACGTTCCATCGACCTGACCCAGCGCGTCGGCAGCTACCAGCAGCTGGGAAACGTCATCGAACTGATCGGGTTTACCCTGCACGAGGACAAGCTGGTCCCGTTGATCCGGGAACTCGCCTCCCGTTTCATAGGCAAGGGCTCGTGGACGGTAAAGAAAGGCGTCCGCGACGATCCGTTCGCCCAGTACATCCGTACCCAGCAGGTGCCGCTTATCGTCGGCAATATCGCCTCCGACAACCGTTTCTACGTGGGAACGCCGCATTTCGCGTCTATGATCGCGGTGCCGCTGGCGATCAACGGCACTTTCTGGGGAATACTGCGCGGGACGGACCTTGAACCGAACAGGTTCGATGAAAGCGACCTTCGGCTGCTGTCCGTCCTGGGCGGCATCGCTTCGCTGGTGCTTAACAACGCGCGCCTGTACCGGCGCACGCAGGAACTGGCGATCACCGACGGCCTGACCGGCCTGTACGTGCAGAGTTATTTCAAGGAACGGCTGGAAGAGGAAGTGCATCGTTCACGGAGCAACCGGCTGGCGCTGAGCGTCGCTCTTATCGATATAGACCACTTTAAATCGTTGAACGATTCCTTCGGCCATGCGGCCGGCGACACGGTGCTGCGCAGCATCTCGTCGCTGCTCCGCCGCCGGCTTCGCGAGACGGATTTCCTTTGCCGCTACGGAGGGGAAGAATTCGGCATAATCATGATGCAGACGGGGCTGCGGGAGGCCGTCCGGGTCATAGAGCAGATCCGCGAAAGCATCGCGGAAGAACGGTTCTTCCTCCCCATGGAAAGCTTTCAGCCGGTGCAGACCCGGTTGACGGTAAGCGCCGGGATCGCGGCGTTCAGCGAAAAGGTCCGGGAGGAATCGGCGCTCCTGCGAGCCGCGGACGAAGCCCTGTACCGCGCGAAGAAGAACGGCAGGAACCGGGTGGAGACTGACGAGTGACCGCCGGATCGCGGTCGTCGCGGCGTTCATGAGGTGGCGGCTTTGAGCAGCAGGAAGTGGTTCGCAGTGACCCTCATATTTGGAGCGGCATTCGCCGCGGCTTATTACTTCGCCGCTGACCCTGTGCTCCGCCATGTCCTCATATATTTCTGCGTCCTCGCCGGCCTTTTTATATCCTTATATCTGCCGCTGGTAAGCGGGATCGTCGCCGTCATCGGCATCGTTCTGTTGTTTTCCCTGACGGCGCATTCATGGTTTGCCGTTTCCTCCGGCATGGCCGTCATCCTGATCAACTCGGGGATCGTGCCGTACTTCCGCCGCCGGCGGGAGGGAGGAGAAGCCCGTAAGTGCGAATTGATGAACAGCGCCATGGACGAAAGGATCGGCCAGCTGCGCCGTGACTGCGGAGAATGGGAAAAAGAACGGGACAATCTGGAACACGAGATAGAACGCATCAACCAGCTCTACCTGCAGGGGCGGGAACTCGTGGAACACATGGAAATGAGCGAAGTCGCCGACCACCTGTGCAGAGTGCTCCAGAACCGTCCGGGCATGCGGGCGGTCGCGATGCTCGGATGGGAAAAGGACGGGTGGAAGCCTTTGTATGTTTCCCAGCCGGCCCTCCGCCGGCAATGGGTTGATTTCATGCGGTCCCGGGAACAGCTGGGCGATGAAAGACAATTCCGCGCGGTCGCGGCTCCGCCGTGGGCGGGAGCGGATACGATCGTCTTGTGGCCGGTCAGGCTGGAGAATGAGCTCCTGGCCGCGATCCTTCTCGTCACCGACCGGGAATACGCGCTGCGTTACCGTGAGGAAGGATGTCTTTTCATACCGCAGATCGCGCTGGGGCTTCAGCGCGCGGCGCTGTTTTCAGAGGTGCGCGACCGTTCCCGGAAGGACGGGCTCACCGGCCTTTATCTCAGACGGTATTTTGTCAGGCGCCTGAACACGGAGATCATGCGCGGTAAACGGTACGCGTCTTCCTTCTCGCTGCTGATGGCGGATATCGACCATTTCAAGGACATCAACGACACGTACGGCCACCTGGCTGGCGACCATGTGCTGTGCTCGCTGGCGTCACTGTTCAACAGGTGCGTCCGTCCCGGGGATCTCGTCGGACGGTTCGGCGGCGAAGAGTTCATCATTCTCCTCCCGATGGTCACACCGGCTGAAGCGGTGCGCATGGCCCGCTTGATCCACCGCGCCGCCGCTAAAGAGGAATACCGCGAAGGAGAGGCCCGCTTCCATGCCACATTAAGCATAGGGATCAGTCATTTTCCGCAGGACGGGACAACGGAGGAGTCGCTGCGTTCCGCCGCCGACCAGGCGCTCTACTGGGTCAAGACGCACGGGCGCAATGGTATCCGTGAATATGCCGCGGCTCCAGGCCCGAAGGGCAGCTCCGTAAAACGTCCGCTGCCTTGACTTGCGGCGGCCAAAACGATATAATAACTAAAATCAATACATTTTGCTTGCGGAAAGCGGAGGCTTTCGGATGGCCCAGGTAGTCCTTAACCATGTCTGGAAGTCCTATGGCGACCTTGAAATAGTAAAAGATTTCCACCTGGAGATCCCCGACCGGGAGTTCTGCATACTGGTCGGCCCCAGCGGATGCGGGAAAACCACGACGCTGCGCATGGTCGCCGGGCTCGAAGAGGTCACGAAAGGCGACATCTATATCGGCGATCAGCGGGTCAACGATCTTCCGCCAAAAGACCGGGATATCGCCATGGTGTTCCAGAACTACGCGCTTTATCCGCACATGACGGTTTATGACAACATGGCCTTCGGCCTTAAACTGCGCGGCTACTCGAAAAAAGAGATGGACCAGCGGGTCCGTGAAGCGGCGGAGATCCTCGGCATCGAACATCTTCTTGAGCGCCGGCCCAAGCAGTTGAGCGGCGGGCAGCGCCAGCGCGTGGCCGTGGGCAGAGCCATCGTCAGAAAACCGAAGGTCTTTCTTTTCGACGAACCCCTTTCCAATCTGGACGCCAAGCTGCGCGTGCAGATGCGTACCGAACTCAAAAAAATACACGAGCGCCTGCAGAGCACGATGATATACGTGACGCATGACCAGACGGAAGCCATGACCATGGGCGACCGGATATGCGTCATGAAAGACGGCGTCATCCAGCAGGTGGACGGCCCTTTGAGCCTTTATGACAGGCCTGGCAACAGGTTCGTCGCCGGTTTTATCGGCAGCCCGCCGATGAACTTTTTCGACGTGGATGTCATCGCGGGACAGGACGATGTCTTTCTGAACGAAGGCATGTTCGAGCTGAAGCTCCCGCGCCAGTTCAGGGAGAAGGTCGCCCCCTACGGCGGCAGAAAGCTGCTGCTCGGCATACGTCCCGAAGATATCTATGACAAGCTGTTCTACACGCAGGGCTCCAAGGACGGCAATAATTTCAGCGCGACGGTCGAAGTAGCGGAGCCGCTGGGCAGCGAGATCTACCTGCATCTTAATACGGGGAAAAATACCCTTGTCGCCAAGGTCGACGCGCATAACCAGGCGAAGACCAACCAGGTCATCGAGCTTGTGCTGAACGTCAGCCGGTCGCATCTTTTCGATCCCGCCACCGGCGCCGCTGTCATCTGACGCGGCTCCTTGACAAACAGGGCATCTTCCGTTATACTTTCTGATATTAATTGCAAGTCAATTTGAATCCAATGTTTCGGCGAGTGTCCCATGCTCCCGGGAGGTTATGTGCGCAAACTTCTTATTTCCGCGCTGGTGGTGTATTTCTCTGTGGCGGCGGCCTGGGCCGACGTGAAGATGGGCTGGTTCTCCGGCGATGTCCGGGTATCCCGTGACGGCCGATGGAGCGCCGCGGGCAGGGACACGGCCCTGGAACGCTCCGACCGGGTGAAGACCGGCCCGAACAGCCGCGCCCTGATGATCGTCGACGGGACATCGCGGGTCTGGATCGGCCAGAACGCGGAAGTGGAAGTCTCTTCCGTAGGGGAAGAAAGCGCTTTCGGCCTGCTGCTCGGGAAGCTGCGCGCGAAGGTCAAACTGATGGCCGGCAGGCGCTTCAAGGTAAAAACGCCCGTGTGCGTCGCTTCGGTGCGCGGCACGGAGTTCGCTCTGTCATACGACGGCGTGCTGGAAGTGCTGGAAGGACGCGTCGAATTCGCTGACATGCTTAAAAGCATGGTCGAGATCGCCGCGGACCACATCGGAGTGCTGGGAGCGGACGGGGCGGTCGGCGTACCCCGTGCCATGACCACTGAAGAGCGCGAACGGATGGACAGGGAATGGCATGAAGCCATGGCCCTTGAACAGCAGTCCCAGTCCTCGTCGGACAATAATGAGCTGCGCGGGGAAATGCACGCCATGGTGGGCGAGACGCGCGCGGACATGGCGCAGGGGCGGGAATTGACCAACGAGATAAAGGACGCGGATTTTTCCACCGGACGTACTTTGCGCGACGCCCACGGCAACCTTGTCCGGGTTGAGCAGCATATATTGCGCCCCGACGACCGCAGCATGGAGTTCCTGAACCTCACAAAGCGTCCGGAATACCGGTATTCCGACCCTCTGGGCCAGGCGGGGACGCACGGTTTTTCATACGCGGGGCCTTCGGGTTCGCGGCTGGACGTCATGGACGTGGTCATGACGATGAACATGTCGATGCCCGACCAGATGACGGACTGGCCGTCGTACATAGCCGACAAGGGAGACGGCCTCCACCCTGAAAGAGTATACGGAAAACTGACGAACCAGTACGATAAGATCGAGTTTATCGGCAACTGGAGTTTGAAAGGCACGCCCGATCCGGACAATGGCAATCGCGAACTGGAGGAAGACAAGCTGGTTTTTGATTCCTATATCAACGGGTATAAAGTCGACAAGACGTATGATTCCCTCGAAGACGGGATCCACAGCGAAAGCGAGGACAACCTGTATGCCTGGGGTGTTACACCCGATCTGAAGATCGTGCGCCCAAGCGATAACGACACGAAATACATTAAACTTTATACGGAAAGTTACGTTATCAACAATGGCGGCGGGATCATGACGCTGAACGATTTCACGTCAGGGACCGGAAATCCTTTTATTACTCTTAAACAGATCGCCGGCGAGTACGTAGTTTTCGGCAGGGAATACAATACCTCGACCCAAGCCCTGGGCTCGAACCTTTTCAGCCGCGGGAACCTCGACCTGGTCATCACCCCCGACATCGGGATAGCGGTCGCCCAGAAGCTTGCCACTCAGATGGACAAGATCAGGAATGACAGTAATTCGGGTAATTGATCCAAAAGTCACGCGCGATTAAATGGCCTTACGCAAAGCTGTCTGTGTAGTTGCAGCCTGCCCATTTATGGGCGCTTTTAACAATAATTATATTCACTGATGGTGCGCAAGTGGCGTCATGTGGCCTTTCCTTAAACAAAAATTCCCGCGTTTTTGAGGAATTTTTGTTTTTTGTTGCATTTTTTGCCGGGTTATACTATAATATCTAAGATATTTTTCAGTTGCTGCCAGGGCACATATCAGTCGTTCATCCGCGATCCTCCTGCTGCCCCCAAAGAACCCATGAGCGTACCCAAAGCAAAAATTCTCGTTATCGATGATGAACAGGGCATCCGCGAGCTCCTTGTCAGCGAGCTTGTCCGCCAGGGCTATGCCGCGGAATCCGTCCGCGACGGCGAAGAAGCCCTCGGCAGGCTCACTCAGGACAAGTACGACCTTGTCATCACCGATATAAAAATGCCCCGGGTGGACGGCCTCCAGGTGCTCTCCGCCGTCAAGAAAGCCTCGCCGGAGACAGAGGTCATTATCGTCACCGGGTACGCGACCGTCGAAAGCGCCGTGCAGGCGATGAAGGACGGCGCTTATTACTTCATCCAGAAACCCTTTAACCTCGACGAGCTGTCGGTCCTCATAGAAAAAGCGCTTGAGAAAAGCGAACTGAAGACCCTCATAGCGCTTTACGAGAGCAGCAAGGCGATATTCTCGAGCTTGAAACTCGAGGAGCTGTTCCCGGTCATGATAAGCCTTCTGCGAAAAGTGGTCCGGGCGGACGAGATAGCCCTTCTGCTTGTAGACAACATGGAGCAGTATTATCTCGCGGCGGCTTCATTTCCGCTGGTCTCCCATCCGTACGGGGCCGATTTCATGAGCCTTGCCGAACGGATCCATTCTCCCCGGCAGGAGGCTGACGCGCCTGTCATTATCCGTTCTCCGGTGGCCGAGAACCCTTTGATGCGGAACCTTTTCCGCGCTGCCGACCTGAAGTCCCTGGTCGCGTATCCCCTCAGTCTCAAAAGCCGGAACGTGGGAACCCTCATCGTGGCGCGAACGCTGAACCATTCCGATTTCAGTTCAACGGACATCCGGAACCTGTCAATATTCGTCTCCCAGATAACCCAGGCGATCGTCAACACCAAGCTCTACGAAAAGCTGGAGATCAAGATATCCGAACTCGAGAACGCACAACGGCAGCTTGAACACGCGCGCAGGCAGCTTGTTCTCGCCGAGAAGATGTCGACTGTAGGGCGCATGGCTTCCGGTATCGTGCAGAGGCTGTCCGACCCGGTCAATGTGATGGAAGGACATCTGGAGACGCTGGGAACCGTTTCAGGATGCGCCGCGGAAGGTCTTTCGGCCCTGAAGGAAGACGTATCCCGTTTTCGCGCTATAATCAACAACCTGCTGTCGTTCGCCGCGACGGAAGGCGCCCCGTCCGCGGAATGCGACGTGAACCAGCTTATCAGCGGCATCCCCGCGCCCGTCGAAGACGATTTCCGGAACAACGGCATAGAATTCGCGCGGAATCTTTCGAACTCGATCCCGAAGATCAAAGGCGACGGAAGCCTGCTGCAGCAGGCGGTAGTGAACATGCTGATCAACGCCCGCCAGTCGTTCTCGGATTGCGCCGAAGCGGCTGGACGTCAGAAAAAAGTGACTGTCAGCACATCCTTCAGCGACGGAGAAGTGCACATTGAGGTCAACGATAACGGCTGCGGCATCGAGGACGCGATCATAGACAAGATATTCGAACCTTTCTTTACGACGAAAAACACCGAACGGCACATCGGTATCGGCCTCAGCATTGCCTATATCATCGTCGAACGCCACAAAGGGAACATCCGCGTAAGCAGCACGCCTAAAGAAGGGACCTCCTTCATTATCGACCTGCCCGTGCGCTGAACAATCCTGATACATGAAAAATACCGTTTTGAAAGTCACTGTCAACAAGATCGTCTATCCGGGCCGTTCTCTCGGCCGAGCCGAAGACGGCATCGCTGTGTTTACCGAGGGACTGCTTCCCGGCGAAGAGGCGGATGTTTTCATCACGCGCGCGAAAAAGAGCTATCGGGAAGGCACCGTGGCGACGCTGACCCTTCCTTCGCCGGAGCGCATAGCTCCCCGGTGCCCTTCGTTCGGGCGGTGCGGCGGCTGTACGTTCCAGCATACGGCTTACGGACATCAGTGCCTCCTGAAGGAAGCGTATGTCCGGGAACTGCTCGGTCCCTACGAGGATGTCATCACCCCTATTGTCCCGGCTCCCGAAGAATGGGGATATCGCAACAAGATGGAATTCAGCTTTTTTGAGGATAACGGCGCTCTCAGCGCGGGCTTGCACATGAAGGGCTGCTTTAACCGCTATCTGGCCGTCCCTCCGTGTTATATCTCTGATCCCGCTCTCGTGGCCGTTGCCGAACAGGTCATCGCGTTCGCCCGCGGATCCGGCCTTCCCGTATATGACAAAAGAGAGCGAAAGGGGTTTTATCGTCACCTCGTGCTGAGAAAGGGGAAAAGGACAGGCGAACTGCTGGTCAATTTGGTCACTAACCGTTTTACGGGTGTCGACACGTCGTTTTTCGCGCCTCTCATCGCCAGTATCTCATCACAGGTGACCTCTCTTTACTGGACTGTCAATCAATCACTGTCCGATGCGGTTTTGGCTGATGAATTGCATTGTATATATGGAAGGGAATCTATTCGCGAGGAACTCGTAGTTGAGGGGGAAACATTTTCCTTCCTCGTATCCCCTTTCTCGTTCTTTCAGACCAATACCTCCGGCACTGAGATACTCTACTCGTTGGCCGGAAAGGCTCTCTCTCCCTGCAAAGAGGACACTCTGCTGGATCTTTATTGCGGTACCGGTACTATAGGTATCGTCCTGGCGGGCCGGGTGAAGAAAGCCATGGGAGTTGAACAGGTCCCGTCAGCCATCGAAAACGCGATCGCTAACCGTGACGCTAACGGGGTCGCGAATATATCTTTTGAAACAGGCATTGTCGAAAAATGGATAAAACAGGGGAATTTTCCCGACTTCAACATCCTTGTCGTGGATCCGCCCCGGGGAGGCCTATCGAACAAAGTCATTGAATTCATCGGCAAAGCATCGCCGGAACGTATGGCGTACGTATCCTGCAATCCTTCTACCCTCGCTCGAGATCTCGCTCTTCTCACCGCATCTTCCTATGAAGTACGCGCCATCACACCGGTAGATATGTTCCCTCAGACATATCATATCGAGTGTGTTGTGTCCCTTGCCAGAAAGTAATACCTCACTATTAGATCAAATGAAGTAAGAAACAGTATTCAAGCTGAATAATCAGTCATTATAGATAATTCAGCCAAATACAGACATGCGTAACCAATCTTACAAAATAAGCAAATCAATCTATAAAGACGAAATAAACCAAATATTCCTTGACATCTAATTAACCGTGAGCTATAATATAGAAACGTAATTTGGACAGCAGTGATGATGTGCGTTATCTCTTAGCTGAATGAAAGCGACACTCCAGCCGCCCTCCGGCGGCGTTACGCCCCCTGACCCTGCGACACTGACTACGCATCACGTCCAGCCGGCACGTTGAATACAAGTAAGTTCACTTAGTGGACAAGCAGTGGAGGACGTAATGACCTTTGTAAGTGCTCTTAAAAACATTCCCGGGGACAGAAGACCTCTCATTGTTCTCTTTTTATGCATGCTGAGCATAACCGGAACCGCCCTCGCTGACGCAGGCAAGGCGGGATGGCCCATATTCCGCCGCGCGGAAGCGGCAAATACCCGTGGCCTTGCCTCGACCAGCCCCGGATACAGCAGCCTGATGGGACTGTTCTATAACCCGGCTGCCATCGCGGGCAAAAAAGAGAGGGAAGCGCTTATCATTTCCGAATCAGGGTTTATAGGCGATAAACTCGGCGGTATCATGTACGGCCAGCCCCTTAAGAACGGGATGATCGCCGGCGGCCTTATCGGTTACGATGCCGGCCAGATCGAACTGAACTGGATGGAGAACGGTGAACTGAAGAGCGAGAACGCCTCGGCTCAGCGCGACCTTCTCGGGATCCTGTCCTGGGGCTATCAGCACAGCGACAAGCTGCAGCTGGGCGCGTCCTTCAAAGCGGCTACCAGCAACATCGCTGAACGCAGCTCGGCCCAGGCGTACGCCATGGATGCCGGCGTCGTCTATCAACCGGCATCCGGCTGTTTCGTTTCCGCCGCGTTCCAGAACTTCGGTTTGGCAACGAAGTTCATTGAGAAAGCCAACCCTCTGCCCATGACCGCTTACGTCGGTGGCGGTTACACGGCGAGCGTCAGGGATTACCACCTGTTGTCGGGCGCCGGCGTATCTTATAATATAGTGGATGAAAAAACCGTTCCGCAGGCAGGTTTCGAACTGCGTTACAGCATGATCTCCCTGAACGTTGGATACAAGTTCAACACGCAGGAATCCATGCTGCATATGGGGCTTGGCGTCCGGTGGGATAACGTCGAGTTCGGGTACTCTTACGTGCCCGGGGTCTATCTCGATACCACTCATCGCATGAACATAAGCTATCGTTTCTCGACCGGCGGGAAAAAAGCAAATATCGAAGAAGTGAAAGCCGTTCCCGTCACAACCGTACGGAAAACGCAAGAGGTTAAGGAAGTAAATGAAGTCAAGGATGTTAAGGAAGTGAAGGAAGCTCCGAAGCCTGTCAAGAGATCGAAGCCTCTTCTGCGCCAGATCAAGGCGCCGCTGAGACTGAGCGAAGCTAACAGGTAAGAGGGGCATCTCCCCGCTTGCAATAGAATACTGCGGTCAGGCGAAGACCGGAGAGAGCGAAAGATCCAGGCTGCCCATAGTCGGCAGCCTGGATCTTTTTGGTTTGTTTACAATCGCCTGATACATTATCTGATTGGACGTCAACAACGCCGATAAATCGGCGGGCTACAATATCATTTATGTCCAAAAAGTTTCCACCAGGCGCCGGCTTCAGCCGGCGCGTTTGCCGTGGCGCCCTCATCAACCAATGAACTAATGAACTAATGAACGCCTTTGTCGTTATTCCGGGTCTTTATCGATCTCCCGGAGCTCCGGGCGGCGGGCCAGGCGGCGGGTCCACAGGCGGAACGTATCCATGTACTCGAATATCGCCGGGATAACGACCAGCGTCAGGATCGTGGAACTGACCAGGCCGCCGATGATCGCGATGCCCATGCCCTGGCGGAACTTTCCCGATTCCGACAGGCCCAGGGCGAGGGGAAGCATGCCCGCGATCAGCGCGAACGTCGTCATAAGGATCGGGCGCAGCCGGGTGATGCCTGCTTTGATGATCGCTTCGTCATGGCTCATGCCTCTGCGCATCAGTTTCTGGATGTAGTCGACCAGAAGGATCGAGTTCTTGGTGACGATGCCGAGCAGCATTATGAACCCGATCATCGAGAACATGTTGATGGACTCTCCCGACAGGAACAGCGCGACCAGCCCGCCGACGATGGCCAGCGGCAGCGCGATCATGATCGTGAACGGCAGGACGATCGACTCGTAAAGGCTGGCGAGCACCAGATAGATGAACACGATCGAAAGGGCCATCGCGATAAGCATGTTCTTGAAGAGGTCCACCATGTCTTCTGACGTTCCCAGGAACTCGTATTCCACTCCCTCAGGCAGTTTTTCCTTTTCGAGGATCTTCTGCGCGGCGTTCGTAATGTCGCCTATGGCACCTTTCGTGCCGAGGTTCCCCGCGATCATGACGTACCGTGCCCGGTTCCGCCGGAAGATCTTGGAGGGCCCGGTCGTCTCAACGGGCGCGGCGAAATTCATCAGTTTGACCAGTTGGTTGTTCACGTTGGGAACGTAAAGGCGGTCGAACTCCCGGCTCAGGTCCCGCTGGCTGTCGTTTAGCCGGACGCGGATGTTGTACTCGAGGCCGTTCTCCCGGAATTTAGCGGGGGTCATGCCTTCCACCATGCCGCGCAGTTCCATGCCGGCGGCTGTTGAAAGGACGCCGAACCGTTCCAGTTTCCCGGGGAGCATTTTGACTTGGAATTCAGGCTTCCCCGGACGGTAATTGGAATTGACGTCCACCAGGCCGGGGATCTGTTTGAGAAGGGGTACGATCCGGCCGGCGGTGGAAGCCAGTTCGTCCAGGTTCTCGCCCTTCAGCATAAGATTGAAAGGCTGCTCCCCGCCGCCCGCCATCGAGATATCGTTCACCTGGGGCCGGAGCGTTTCCGTGTACGGCGCCATGACATCGCGGATGTGTTCCTTAAGCCTGCCGGTGGTCATGGTACGTTGTTTTTCGGGCACCATCTTGATGAACAGCGACGCGACATTGCTTTCGCCGTTCGAATTGCCGACGGTGCTGAGAACCAGCTCAATGTCCTTTTCATTCCGGAGCATCTCTTCGACCATCTTGACGTGCCGGTCCATCTGGGGAAGTGACGTCCCGGGCGCGGCTTCCATGTCGAGTAGGAACTGGCCGAACTCGCTGTTGGGCATGAACGTCTTGGGTATGCCCGTCGTAAGCGCAAGGCTTCCAAAGAAAATTGCCACGGAAAGGACAAGGGTCGGTATCTTGTGACTCAGCACCACCTTCATGATCAGCTCGTACGAATGTTCGATCAGCGCATAGAACTTATTGAACGCGGCTGCCGGAGCGTGTATAAGAGTGGCGATGCGGCCCGGGCGTTGTTCTTTGACATTGGTTATCAAATAAGCGGAAAGCATCGGCGCGGTCGTCATCGCGTCGAACAGGGATATGATCATCGCGAATACGACGGTGAACCCGAATTCCTTGAAGAACTGGCCCACCATCCCCTGCAGGAATCCCACGGGGAGGAATACGGCGATCACGGTCATTGTCGTGGCGATGACCGCGAGCGTCACTTCTCTGGTCCCTTCCCGGGCGGCGGTCATGGGGTCCTTGCCCATCTCCATGTGGCGGAATATGTTCTCGCGAACGACGATGGCGTCGTCTATCAGAAGGCCGACAGCCAGCGAGAGGGCCATCAGCGTCAGCATGTTGATCGAAAATCCCGACAGCCCCATGAAAATGAAAGCGCCGATAAGGCTGTTCGGAAGGGCGATCACGGTGATGAACGTTGACCTGACGTTCCCGAGGAAAAGGTACACGACGATGATGGCAAGCAGTATCCCTTCGAAGATCGTGATCCGCACGTCCTTTATGTTGTCGCGGATGGGTTTCGCCTCGTCGCGCACCATGGCCAGCGCGGGCGCGCCCGGAGAAATTTTCAGCGTCGTGTTCAGTTTGGCGATGCGTTTCTGGAGCGCGTCGGAAATGGCTACGGAGTTGGCGCCTGACTGTTTGAACACGCTGATGATCAGGGATGATTTCCCGTTCATGTAGCCGCGGGTCTTTTCCTCTTCGGTGGAGTCCCTGACTTCTCCCACGCGGTCCACCGTCACGGGAACGTCGCTCCCGAAAAAGCTGACGATGACGTTTTTGATCTGCTGCACGGAACGGAACTCGCCGAGGCTTCGGAACGCGAGCTCCCGGCTCCCCAGGGTCACCTTGCCGACGGGGACGTTCTGGCTGTTCGCGCCGATCCGGTTGGAGACCAGCGTTACGCTCGTCTCGTAATCTTTCAGCTTGTTTATGTCGAGATCGACGTGTATCTCGCGCTTGGTGCCGCCGATGATCTCGACGCTCGAAACGCTGGGGACCTGCTCCAGATTGTTGCGGATGATGTTGTCCGCGAGGTCGTACATCTGTGTTGATGAGAGTTTACCGGTAAGGCTTATCATCATGACCGGACGGTCCGCCGGATCGAACCGCTTGACGATCGGTTCCTCGATATCGTCGGGCAAACGGTCGCGGACCTGCGATATCTTGTCTTTGACCTGCTGCTCCGCGTACTTGGGGTCCGTCTCAAGGGTGAACTCGCCCCAGACGATGGAAATGCCGTCCTGGCTGATCGAGGTGACGTTCTTCAGGCCGGAGATGGAACTGATCTGTTCTTCCAGTATCTTGGAGACCAGCGTTTCCATCTCGTTCGGGCCGGCGCCGGGATACACCGTGGTCACCGCCACGAAGGGGAAATTGACGTCGGGGAACATGTCGATGGGCATGCGTTTCATGAAGATGAGCCCGACGATAAGCATGACGACGACGAGGGCCGTGATGAAGGTCGGCCGCTTGATGGAGATATCAGCGATATTCATGGTACGATGCCTCCGGTGAAACTATTGGAATGGTATAGAGAGCCCGTATGACGACCGCGTTGTCGCGTAGGGGCGGCTTCAGCCGCCGCCTGCCGCTTCTCGAGAACACAAGAACGCCTTTTGCAGTTATTGCTCCTCAAACGGCGTATCGTCTTCGAACGGCAGCGCGTTGAACATGTCCGCCTGTGCTATCGTCGAAAGCTCTTCGAACACAAGGCGGTAGACGTTCAGCGTGGCGTCGTCGAGGTCATTTTCCGCGTTCAGCACGTTGAACGTTGTCGTGCGGCCTCGTTTCAGCAGGGACTGCTCATTGCTCACGCGCTGTTCCTGCACCGTCTTGATCTGCTGCGCGAGTGACAGGCGCGTCTTGACGTTTTGCCAGGTCCGCTGCAGCTGGTCCCAGTCGTTCTTCGACGCCAGCTCCGCTTTGATGCTCGATTCGCGCGAAGCCTCGAAGTCCTGCTTATATCCCTGCCTGATGGTCATCAGCGTTTTGTAATCGAGCGGCACGATCAGGGCAAGCCCGACCGTATAGGACGGTTTCACGGTATCCCGCACCTGCTTCCACGCGTCGGCATTGCTCAATCCCAGCCCGTAGAGGGAATACTGGCCGAAAACGCTGAGTTCGGGCATCGAACGGTATTTCGTTTCCCGGTCCGCGTAGCGGCTGCTTTTGTAGAGCGCCCGCGTTGCCAGCACATCCGCCCGGTCGCCCGTTTTCCGCAGGACGGCCACGTTCTCGAACGAGGAGGCCCTGTCGGATATCCTTTCAAGGGTATAATCGACGGTGGTACAGGAGGCCCCCAGCAATTCGTTGAAATCGCGGCAGACGTTCTTCTCGTCTTCCTTCGACTGCTGAAGGTTCAGTTCGCGGAGCCGGTAGCCCGCCTGCGCCTGCAGCAGGTCGCTCTTGTCCGAGAGGTCCCGTTTGAAACGGCTCTCGTTCCACCGGAGAAGCTCGCCGGTCCTTTCCAGCGACGCCGCGCGGAAGGCGACTACTTCTCTCGAGAGCGAGAGGCTCCAATACGCTATTTTCGCTTTCATGAGCGTCTGCTGCCTGGCCAGCAGCTGCATATACTGCTGGGCAAGACTGGCCGATCTCGTTTTCTGTATGCCCGATCGGGTCAGTCCCGACCGGAAATCGCGCAAAAGAGACTGTTCCGCCCGGACAACGGGTTTCATATCGTATCCCGTGAACGACGACAGGGACGTGCCTCCGAAACTCAGCGGTTCCGCGAGGGAAAAAGCCGCGATGTTGTTGGTGTATCCGGCGCTGACCGTGGTGCCGAACATGAACTTTTTGTTCAGGTTGACGCTGAGGGCGTTGGCCCTCATGTGCTCGGCCTGTAGTGTCGATCCGAAGCCTGATCCGCCGCGGTCGTCGGTATAGCTGTAATTGCCCGTCACATAGGGCGAATATACCATGTCCAGTTCGAGGATCTTCTTCCGGCTGGCCTCGACGCTGAGATCGGCGGAACGGACGGCCGGGTTGTCCCGCTCGACCAGCTCGAGGTATCGTTCGGCCGTCAGGGCCTCGGCGGTGTATGCCAGTGACGGAAAAGACGCTGCCAGTAACGCGATGATACATAATCGAAGAGGGGATCTCATGCTTTGCTCCTGTTCACCATTATGCCGTTCAGCAGAAGGTCGATATTGCTTTCCTGACGTTCTTCAATAAATTTATCTTCATCTTCAACCGCGAATCCTAGCATACTCTCGGTGATGGGTTTTGTCGCGAAATAGATCATATTCACGCCGATGATGCTTACCATGATCTGTTTCGCGTTCACCTTTCTGAAAACACCTTTTTTCACGTTGTCTTCAATAAACTGTATCAGGCTTTCAGGGCCCTTGTGGCAGCATCCCTTTTTATGCCACTGCTCATGCACATCGTCGATGGCCGTTTTCAATTCCTGTGGATCGTTGGCCAGCGCCTGCAGCATGATACGGGTAAAATTCTGGTTGCGGGAATACACCTGAAAATGTGCCCTGACGATCTCCCTGATGAACGTGGCCGGATCGATCTTCTTTCCCATCAGAGGCATGATCTCGGTTTCCATCCAGGAATGGATACGCTCGAAAACATGCATGAGAGCGGCTTTAAAAAGATTTTCGCGAGAAGTATAGAAATAGTAGAGCATCGCCTTGTTGATACTGGCGCGCGCCGCGATCTCTTCCATGCGGGCGCCATACTTCCCTTTTTCAGCAAAGACCTCGATCGCGGCGTTCAAAATTTTTTCTTTGCTTTCCATAACAACCCTCCACTTTAACACTTTGTCCCATTCGCGGGCATTTCCTAACTATGGTATACCCGCGATTATTGCGAGATCGTCTATAAAGGGCAATCGGTTTGTTTTTCCTCGCCCCGCAAGGGAGAGGGCAGGGTGAGGGGAGATCGTTCTGTCGATAATTTAGTAGCGGCAGGCGCCGGCTTTAGCCGGTGCTTTACGTACTCGCCGGCAGGAATTTTCTGCCCCCTCGTTAACAGAATGGTTTAACCAAAGAGTTAAACCAAACCGTTAATTAAACTATGTCACAATGTCCCGCTTATTGTCAATTCATAAGTCCCCTGTCCGTCAGGAAACTTGTGTATTGACGGCGCTCTATTATCGTTATATAATGGCATTACATCCTTCATACATGCATGGTCTCAGTCCAGCCGGGGGACAGGAGGGCATTATGCTCAAGGCCAGAGATGTGATGACAAGGGAAGTGCTGACGATCGGGCCGGACGCGACTCTTCGGGAAGCGGCCGACCTGCTGGTTAACAACCGCATCAGCGGCGTGCCGGTATGCGACGACGGCCGCCATGTGCTCGGCATGATCACCGAAAAGGACATGCTGAACCTGATCTTCAGCGGGAACTTTGAACAGACGCGGGTAAGCGAGGCGATGAGCACAAAAGTCATCAGCTTCCCGCCGGATGCGGACATCGACTCCGTCAGCCTTTCCATCGGGGAGAAACACATCCGCCGGGTCCCGATCATTGAGAAGGGGAAACTGGTCGGCATCATCAGCCGGAGGAGCATCCTGCGCATCGTCCTGGACATGCCCGAGAAGCTGCAGGTTTGACTAACCTGCCCGTCTGTGGTATAATAACGCTGTTGTCCCCGTAGCTCAACCGGATAGAGCATCTGCCTTCTAAGCAGAGGGTTGCGTGTTCGACTCACGCCGGGGACGCGTGAGTCTTTAACACAAAGAATTCGTTCATTGATACAATAATGAGTGCCTTGTAGCCCGCCGTTCTCACGGTGTTGTTGACTTTGATGGTCACTGGTTACCGGTCACTGTTCACTGTAAATGGTGGTTGTAGCTCAACTGGTTAGAGCGCTGCTCTGTGGCAGCAGAGGTTGCGGGTTCAAGTCCCGTCAGCCACCCCAAAATTTTTGCTCCGCAAAAATTTAGAGCATTTGAGCATTAGAAATTTGAGCAGTAGAGCAAGCGGAAGCAGATAATGTAGAAGTAACGTCTGATGGCTGAAACCTTTCCGAACAAATAGATGTACTCTGCGATACAATCACCCAAAAAGGCACTTCCCATCTTGTTGATCAACTCCGTAGAGCCTCAACCTCAATTGCACTCATGCCGGGAAATTCACCGTCGGCACGAGGACGATCCATGCTTTTGGGGGGAAACGCGCCGCCCGCGCCGGATGATCGCCGGGCGAAAAGAAAGGCACTTTATTCTAAATAATGGTATAATTTATACGTCATATCCACCGCAATGATACATGTGAATACGATCGTCATGCCGATTTAGCAACTGAAGGAACAACAGATGGCTGTCCGTCCCACGATCCAAGGAGGAACAATATGGGTCTTTCGGGCTTGTTCAAAAAGGCCGGATGCGTTGCGGCTCTTTGCATGTTAAGCGTGATGCTGGAAGCAGCGCCCTATGATGATATGATCGACGGATGCAAAAAAGGGGACGCGACAAAGGTGCAGGCCGCGATCGCCGCGGGGGCCGGCGTCAACGCTCTCGACGAGGGCGGCAACCCGCCGCTGACGACCGCCATCTTCAGGGAAGATATCGTTGACATACTGTTGAAAGCCGGAGCTAACCCGAACCTCGGGAAACTCACGCCGCTGTATAACGCGGCGGGCAACAACTGCGCGAAGACCGTGCAGCTGCTGCTGGCCGCTGGAGCGGACCCGAACAACGCTCAGATGCCGGGATCGTACCCTCTCGAGTACGCGATCACGCAGACGGATAACGCCGATGTCGTGAAACTTCTGATCGACGCGGGCGCGAGAACCGATATCATGAGCTCAGCCGGAGGGAACCTGGCCTACGTCTGGGCGGATTCCCCGAATCCCGCCGACAAGCTTAAAGGCTCGGCGACGATCGCCGGGATGCTGGAGAAGAGCTACGGCTTCATTATGCCGGACTGGTGCAAAGATCAGGGTTTCAACCATGATACCGGGGCGGTATTGAAACTGTTGATCGACAAGAAGGTGGACATTAACGCGCCCGTGGCGAAGGAAGGCAGCATTGTCAAAGGGTGGACTCCCCTGCTCGCGGCGCTGCGCGTTGAGCGGCCGGAAAAAGCCCGCCTGCTCGCCGCGAACGGCGCCGACGTGAAAACTCCCGTCGTGATCTTCATGCCGAAACTGTCGTATCATCCCGTCTGCCTCGCGGCGGAGCGCGGGGACGCTGAACTGGTCAGGCTGATGATCGAGAAGGGCGCCGACGTCAATGTCGTCGCCGAACCCTCCGCCCTGCTGGGAAATTCCGGTATTACAAAATGCGAAGGGCTTACCCCTCTTAACATAGCGTTAATGTTCGGAAAGGCGGACGCGGCAAAGCAGCTTCTCGCGGCGGGCGCCGATCCGAAAGCCGGCGTGAGCGGGTACGTGAACGTTTCCATCCGCCTGGGCAGCGGAGATGCCGAACCGGTCCTTCACGAGGTCAAGAACAAATCGGCCATCTTCTACGCGGTCGAGCTCGGAGACACAGACCTGATCAACGCGGTCGGCGAAAAGATCGGATGGGAACTCCCTGCGAAATTCAAGATAAGCGCATTCAAGACGTACACCTATGTCAATGGCAAGAAGTACGATGTCACCTTCAAGAGCGAAGCTCATACTCCCTCCAACTGGGCAAAAAAGATCGGCAGAGATAATCTGGTCGATATGCTCAAGAAAAAGAAGATGTAAAGGCCTTTGTTGAACGTTCACAACACCGCGCCGCAGCGGAACGAAACAGGATACAAGGGAGGCGGTCATGGAAGAGATCAGGAATTGCCAGACAGTCGCCATGCCGAGGATCGGCGACAAGGCCCCGGCTTTCAAAGCGGTCACAACTCAGGGGGATATTGATTTTCCGAAACAGTATGAGGGGAGCTGGGTGATACTCTTCAGCCATCCGGCCGATTTTACTCCGGTGTGCACGTCGGAATTCATGACGTTCGCTTCAATGGAAGACGCCTTCGCGAAGGCCAACTGCAGGCTGGTAGGGCTTTCCGTTGACGGCCTCTACAGCCATATAGCGTGGCTGCGCACCATTAAGGAGAAGATCGAGTACAAGGGAATGAAGAACGTTGAGGTCAAGTTCCCGCTGATAGAAGACATCACGATGGACGTGGCGAAAAAGTACGGGATGATCCAGCCCGGTGAAAGCGCGACGAAAGCGGTGCGCGCGGTCTTCTTTATCGACCCTAAAGGCGTTATACGGACTATTGTTTATTATCCGCTGAGCATCGGAAGGAATTTCGCCGAACTGTACCGGGTGCTGGTCGCGCTGCAGACGACGGACGCGTTCTCGGTGGCATGCCCCGCCGACTGGCAGCCGGGAGACGACGTGATCGTGCCGACCGCGGGCTCCTGCGGGGTCGCCAAGGAGCGGATGGAGAACAAACAGGATATGAAGTGCTACGACTGGTTTTTCTGCACAAAAAAGCTTTCCAAAGACGAAGTGATGCAGAAAGTCGGAAAGAAATAGTGGCCGCGCTTACGCCGCGCCGCCGCCTCGGAAAGGAAAGGGTCATCCCGACCTGTAAGGACAGCGGCGCGGCGCGTTTGCCGCGGAAAGTGTCATGCCAGCATGAAATATGATATTGTCGTCATGGGAGGGGGAACTTCCGCGGGTTTTCTGCTTTCGTTCCTTTCGGACATGGCCGTGGAGCGCGGCCTGAGGATACTTGTCCTCGAAAAGACAAAGGGGCCGTTCCGCAAGGTTTACTGCTCGGGCAACGGCAGGTGCAATTTCTCTAACACCGGTATTGCCGGATCTTCCTATTACTCGATGTCCGCTTCAGAAGCCTGGCGGAAAAAGGCTTTTGAAGCGGTTTCCCGCCTTAACCTGAAACAATATTTCCACGAAAAGGGCATACCCTCCCGCAGCGACGAGTTCGGCAGGCTGATGCCCTACACGAACTCGGCAAAAACCATTGGTGACTTTTTTGAACGTCAATTGAGATCCTCAGGCGTTACCCTGCTGACGCGGGCGGAAGTCGTGTCCGTGGCGCGCGTGGAGAACGGTTACGCCGTGCGCTATCGAAATAACGACGGGGCCGTCATCGTCCGCACCGACACGGCCGTCTACGCGTGCGGCGGATCTGCTTACCAGCAGCCGGGGACGGACGGTTCGGGATTTGATGTCCTTCGCGCGCTGGGACATACCATAACAAAACAGGCTGCCGGCATTGTGCCCCTTGAGACGAGGGAAACCGCGTTCCATGAGCTTGCCGGCCTTAAGATGGAATGCGGGATCACGGTAGGTGATTTTTCAAGGAAAGGGGAGATCCTCTTTACTAAATACGGTGTCTCCGGCCCCAATGTCCTGTACGCGAGCAATGAAGTATCCCTGCGGCTATTGGCGGGGCCGGTCGAGATGGCCGTCGATTTTCTGCCCGAAGAAACGTTTACGCCGGAGTATTTCAGGTCGATCTGCACGGGAGCCGGAGAAAAGACCGTTACCGCCGTTTTCGGCGGCGTGCTGAGCGCCGAATTCCTCCGGGCTTTTATCGCGCACAACGGCATTCCCGAACGCATATCGCCGCAGGACGTTGAGCGCGTTTTCCTCAAGCTCAAAGCGTCCCGTTTCACCGTTACCCGCACGAGGCCTTTGCAGGAAGCGCAGGTATCGCTCGGCGGCGTTTCCGCCGACGAGATCGACCCGGAAAGCTTTGAATCGCGGCTGCACCGGGATCTGTTCATAATGGGGGAAGCGATCGACTACACGGGCGGAAGCGGCGGGTACAATATACACTGGTGCGCGGCGACGGCCAGAGGCGCGGCGGACAGGATATGCCGGCTGCGCCGCGGCGCAGCCGGGGAGCGATGATTTGAATGTCATAGTCAGCAATCTGCGCGTCCCTTTTGAAAATGACCGCGTTGAAGAATATCTCAGGATCGCCGCTCAGAAACTGAATATCAGCGAAGGCTCGGCCTCGTTCGTCAGGATCCTCAGCAAGTCCCTTGACGCCCGCTCGAAAAAACAGTTCTATTATGAAATGTCCGTCGTCGTGCGCGTTCCCGACAGCTTCGCGGGCGGAGTAAGCTTTCCGGTATATACTGAACCCGTCAAAACCGCCGTCAAACCGGTGATCCTCAAAGACAGGCCGGTAATTATCGGTTTCGGCCCCGCGGGGCTATTCGCGGCCCTGGAACTCGTCGAGCGCGGCTTAAAACCGTTGATATTCGAACGCGGGAAGAAGATCGAAGAACGGGATGTCGATGTCGGAAAGTTCTTCAGGGAAAGGCTGCTGGACACCGGGTCGAATATCCAGTTCGGTGAAGGAGGGGCCGGCGCATACTCCGACGGAAAACTGTTTTCCAGGATCAGGAATTCCGAATGCGTCAGCCGGGTGCTTGACACGTTCATAAGGTTCGGCGCGCCGGAAGAGATCGGTTACAGCGCAAAGCCTCACCTGGGAACGGATGTGTTGAGAAAAATAGTCGTCAATATGAGGAACTGGATACTTGAAAGGGGAGGGGAGATCCATTACCGCTCCCGGATGACCGATATACTGGCTGGTGACGGAGCCCTGGCCGGTGTGGTGATAAACGGGAGGAACGAATTCCGTTCATCCATGGTTTTTCTCGCGGTCGGCCACTCGGCGCGGGATACCTTTGAGCTGCTGCACCGCAGGAATATAGCGCTGGAGCAGAAGCCGATCGCCGTCGGCGTCAGGATAGAACATCCGGCGGATCTCATAAATCTCCTCAGGTATGGCGGAAAATATAAAGCCGTCCGGGGTATAACCGCCGCGACGTATTCGTTCACTTATAACGACAGGAAGGCGGGCAGAGGCGTTTACACGTTCTGCATGTGCCCCGGCGGGGAGGTGGTTAACGCCTCGTCTGAGAACGGCATGCTCGCGGTGAACGGCATGAGCTACTCAGCCCGGGCGTCGGAATTTTCGAACGCGGCCATCGTGGTCACCTGCGGGCCCGCGGACTACGGATCGGGCCATCCGCTGGCCGGTATCGAATTCCAGAGGAGTATCGAGCGGAAAGCCTTCCTGTCAGGCGGAGGGAACTGGATGGTCCCGGCGCAGAACCTGATGGATTTTCTGAGCGGCGGGGGATCGGACGTGCTGAACGATAATTCATGTAAAACCGGGACGGCTGCCGCCGATATGAGAACGGTCTTCCCAAAGTTTATTTCCGATTCTCTCATTACGGCTTTTAACAAGTGGAAAGAGGAGTATCCGCTGTTCGTTTCAAAACAGGGCATTCTGATGGGAGCGGAGACAAGGACATCATGCCCCCTTCGTCTCACGCGCGGCGAAAATTACGAGTCCGTGAACATGAAGAACCTCTATCCGATAGGCGAAGGCTCCGGTTACGCCGGGGGAATAACAAGCTCCGCCGCAGATGCCATAAAAGCCGTTCAAGTCAGTACAAACCGATAAAGCCCCGTGCAGCTCTTAAAACCTTCCGCCGAAAGCAAATACGGCCTGCCAGTTATTGTCGTCGAAACTATACGTGCAGCCGCAGCCGATCGGGATGGGAAAACGCCAGAACCGGTAGCTAAGGTTGAGTCCCGCTCCGGTCCTGTCCTTCCTTGCGCCTCCGGCGTAACAGACGCCCCAGTCAAAAAAGCTCTCTATATTGAAATAACCTTTCATCGTCATAAAAAGAGGATGGGTATAGCTGGCGTACGAATTGACCGCGCTGTCGCCTTTGAATTCCCTCGCGTAATACCCGCGGAGCCCGTCCTGTTGCGAGGCCGCGGGCATGCGGCTTAAAGGAAGGCTGGTGCCCGAGGTAAAGCGCGTAGAGGCCGTGATCGCGTTCCTCTTCCTGAAGACGGTTTTTCTCGCGAGCGAGAGGGAGGCTTTCGTGTAGGGGAAATCTGACGGGAGGATCTTTCCGCTGTTTTCCGCGGTGACGTTCCACAGCCACAGGGAAGGCAGGCGTTTGCCGGTCAAGATCATTTCCCGTACCTCCGCCATTCCGAGGCCGAACATCCTTCCGAACCCGTCGGAATCCTTTATCGTATCCATTTCTTCGGAAGCCGCGCTCAGGACTACGCAGTTCATCGTTCCGCTGTCATCCGGCATGAGCCCGGACGCGCCTTTTTCGTACCTGACCGAGGTCGAACGGACCCCCGCGCTCAGCCGTATGCCGCCGGCGATCAGCCTGCCCGCCATGATCAGTGGTTCGGAAACCTCTCTTTTGTATTCCGCGGTCACCGTGCCGAGGTCGCCGGGCTTCACCTTGACCGCTCCCTTGTCGAATACATGACGGGAGAAACCGCCGTCGGAGTAGGCGTATTCGATATCCGAGGTGTTCCATTCTCCAAGGGTAAGCGAGTATTCGTCCATGGAGAACATGAAAAGTGGGCTGAAAACCGATCCCCTGAAAGAGGTGAAGAGGGAAACGCGTTCCGCGCTGCGCCAGAGGTTCTGTTCGGTAAGGATAAGAAGGAAGGACTGCTGCCCGCCCTTGTAGGAGACCATCGGCAGCGGGAAGAAGAATGAGCCATCGACGGCTCTGATATTTACCTTGACGGTGTCGCTTGAAGCTGAGGGTTCGGAGGTTATCTCCAGTTCCTTGAATATCTTAAGGCGGAACAGGTTCGCCTTCGCTTTCCCGGTCAGCTCATCCTTCCACGCGTCGCCTTCCTTGAATCCCAGATGCTTCCTGATGATGGATCCTCTGACCGCGTTGCCTGAGATGTTGATGGAATCTATGACGGGCCCCGCCCCTGCCGCGACGGCTGCTCCCGCCAGCAGGATCAGGAATACAAAAATATTATTTTTCATCGGCACATTATAGCATAATACTTGCTTATGCCATTCTTCGGGCGGAATTGTTCGCTTGATCCTGCCGTAACTCCCCTCTTTTGTTCATGTTCAAGAGGGGGGGGAGTTGCTGTTTCTCGTTATAGAGGCGCAGAAAGCCATTGCGGCATCAATAATATGATATAATTGCTGGACAGGGAGCTGAAAAACTGAGGTTTTGCGCATGTCTGTCATCCCCGAATGCCGGAATCGGGGATCCGTCATTATTTTGATCGGTAAAGGAGCTGTCGCAATATGAGCGGTATATTCGGCGCGGTGACGCGCGGCAACTGCGCGGATGTCGTCATGTACGGGACGGATTATCATTCGCACCTGGGAACGGAGTTCGGAGGGATGGCGTTGCTCGGGGATGAGTTTACCCGGGTCATTCACGCGATACAGCACAGCCAGTTCAAATCGAAATTCTTCGACGATGTCAATATGATGAAGGGCACCAGCGGCATCGGCGTGGTCAGCGCGCTCGACGAACAGCCGATGTACCTCAAGTCCCGGCTGGGCGATTTTTGCATAGTTACCAACGGGTTCGTCAATAACCTGGAAGCGCTGGCAGCGAAAGCCATGGCGGACGGCGTTTCGTTCACGGAAGTCAGCAAAAGCAAAGTCAACATGACGGAATTGGCGGCGAAAATAATAGCCCGCGGCAAAACGATCGCCGATGGCATAGAAAAATACATCAACGGGATAGAAGGCTCGTGCTCGCTGCTGCTCCTGCACCGCGACGGTATCTACGCCGCGCGCGACCCGCGCGGGTGCACGCCGCTGATCATCGGCAAGAGGGGGAATGAATACGCGGTCACGTCGGAAAGCTGCGCGTTCCATAACCTCGGTTTCGAAACGGTCAGGGACCTGAAGCCCGGAGAGATCGCGCTGATCAGCGAGCAGGGGGTAAGAACGCTCCGCCCTGGAAAAAAGAAATGCCGCATCTGCGCGTTCCTGTGGATATACACCGGGTTCCCCGCGTCGGATTACGAAGGGATCAATGCCGAGGTCGTCAGAGAGCGTTGCGGCCGGTGCCTGGCCCGGCAGGATAAAGGGCTCAAGGCGGATCTCGTCGCGGGCGTCCCGGATTCCGGGCTTGCCCATGCCCAGGGCTACGCGATGGAGTCCAAAATACCGCTGCGGCGACCGTTGGTCAAATATACGCCGGGCTATGGAAGAAGCTATACGCCGCCAAACCAGAAGACCCGCGACCTTATCGCGACCATGAAACTGCTGCCCATCCGCGAGATCATCGAAGGCAACCGCATCGTCCTGTGCGACGATTCCATCGTTCGCGGCACGCAGCTCAAGAATTACACCGTCAAAAAGCTCTGGGAGTGCGGGGCAAAAGAGATCCACGTGCGCCCGGCCTGCCCTCCGCTGATGTTCCCCTGCAAATTTAATTTTTCGACCAGAAGCATTAAAGAGCTGGCAACGCGCAAGGCGATCCACGCCATTGAAGGAAGCGACGACGTTTCGATCGACGCGTATCTTGACCCTTCGTCGGCAAAGTACCGCAAAATGGTCGAATGGATACGCAAAGACCTCGACATAACATCGCTCGTTTTCCAGAAGATCGAAGACATGGTCAGGGCGATCGGCCTGCGGGAAGAAAACCTCTGCCTCTACTGCTGGACGGGCAAATAAAGAGATTATGTGGAGCAAGTAACTCATATTACGCGCAATGCCTTAGCTATTATTGAGCGTTACATTTATACCCGCCTCGTAAGGACTGGAATTCCCTGTCCATGACCTGTGGAAGTACTTCAGCATTTGAAATCAAGCATAAGGCCAGTAATTCCTTCTCCCCTTCGGGGAGAAGGCCGGGATGAGGGGATAAGCAGGCGCCCCGGCTTTGGCCCGCGCCTGCCGGATCGATTCCGCAAATAAAAAAAACCATACCCGCTGAAGCGGCATGGTTTTTTTAATTGAAAGCTGATCCTCTTAATGCCGGCGGTGATGGCTCTGGCTGCCGGCATGGGACTGGGAATGGCCTGAAGCCGCGGAAGAAGCTTTGCCGCTGAAGGAGAACCGGCGGTGCCCGCCTCCGCGTTCCCGTTTTTCGCCGTGTGAATGGCGGGGGTTGGATCTTGGCGCGTCGAAATCGAATTGTTCCGCAGGGACTTGGGGGTGATTGCCGACGGGGATGGTGCTGCGTATAAGCTTTTCGATATCCCGCACGTCGTGCCCCTGGTCGGGGGTGGCGAACGCTATGGCATGGCCCGGCTGACCTGCCCGCCCGGTACGGCCGATGCGGTGCACGTAATTGTCCGGATCGTCCGGAAGATCGTAATTGAGCACCAGTTCTATGCCGGTGACGTCGATGCCGCGCGCGGCGATGTCGGTCGCGACGAGTATCCGGTATTTGCCGGATTTGAAACCTTCCAGCGCTTCGCGGCGCTGGATCAGGCTGCGGTCGGCGTGTATCTCGGCGACGCGGTGACCCATGGACCTGATGAGGCGGGTCACCTTGTGCGCCCCTATCTTCGTGCGTGAGAACAGCAGTACGGTCCCGGTATACTGTTCGAGGAGTTTCTCGAGCAGTTTGGGCTTCGTGTCCTTCTGCACGACGAACACTTCCTGCGTGACCAGTTCAGCCGCTGTGCCCGCCTGGGATATCTCCGTGCGGACGGGCAGATGCATGTATTCCGAGGCGATGGAGACTATTTTGGGCGGCATGGTCGCTGAGAAAAGCAGCGTCTGCCGTTCGCGGGGGATCAGGTTGATTATCCGTTCTATCTGAGGGGCAAAGCCCATGTCCAGCATGCGGTCCGCTTCATCCAGGACTAGTATCTGGACATCGTCAAGGCGCACCCTCTGCTGGCCCACATGGTCGATAAGGCGGCCCGGCGTGGCGATGATGATGCGGGGATTTTTCCTCAGCGCGAGGACCTGCAGCATCATATCCTCGCCGCCGATCAGCACGGCGGTGTTCATTTTGAATTCGCGGCAGAAGACTTCCAGCGCTTCGTTGACCTGTACGGCCAGTTCGCGGGTCGGGACAACGATCAGTCCGCGTCCGCGGATCTGCGCGAGCCGCTGGATCATGGGGATGCCGAAAGCGAGCGTCTTTCCAGTCCCCGTCTGCGCGATGCCGATGATATCTTTTCCTTCGATAACAATAGGGATGGCCTTGTACTGGATAGGCGTTGGAACGGTGAACAGAAGTTTGTCAAGAATGCCGAGAATACCGGGCGCGATGCCCAGTCCATAGAAACTGTGGTTGGTTTGTTCGTTATTTTCCATTGATATATAATACAATTATTGTAAATAAATGTAAAGCCCGATTTGACAATCACCCTGCAAAGTAATATAACTCTTACTATAAGGGAGGCCGTGGCCGGCCTGAGAGTCCCGTGCCGCAAGCGGGTTACCTTGGTCCTGAAAAGGACGTGACCTGATCTGGATAATGCCAGCGTAGGGAATGAATAACTCATTTCAGACCTATGCTATCCGCATAGGTCTTCGTTTTTGACACAGGATACTGGACATAAGACGCAGGATACTGGATGCAGGTTAACTGTACGGAACGGCAACGGTACGTGGGACGGTAACGAGGCCCGCTAATGGCGCGATCGATGTCTCGTAAAAAGGCAGTTGAAAAGAAGTTACAGGCGACGGCTTCAGCCCGTGCGTCGTAGTTGCCGTTATCCATCGTCCCACGTCCCAGGGAGTTTATGAACATCACTTTAAACGGAAAACAAACGCAGATCGCCGGACCGGTATCGATCGAACAACTGCTGGAGGAAAAAGGCTTTCCCGGTGGCAGGACTATCGTCGAATACAATGGCACCATTATACCGGGCGGACGGTGGGCCTCGGTAACGCTCGGTGAGAACGATTGTCTGGAAGTGCTTTCTTTTGTCGGTGGAGGTTAAGCAGACCTCCGCAAATACCCTGACATTTGCAGAGCCGATTTTGGCCGGATTCAAGGCGCAGAGGGTTCAGCGTACCCTTTGCGGTACGGTGAAGCCTCAGGGGGTATGCCGGCGCCGTCGTTCGACAAAAATTACCTCACAGCTAAACCTTCAAATGCCGGGGTATTTACGGAGGGCTGCTTAATATGCCGGATTCATTGATTATCGCGGGGAAAAAGATACGCAGCAGGTTCTTCCTGGGAACAGGCAAGTTCGCCTCTTACCGGTTGATGAAGGACGCTGTCGCGCGTTCAGGAGCCCATATAGTGACGGTGGCCCTGCGCCGGGTGGACGCGGACGCGCCGAAAGAGAGCATTCTTTCTTATCTGCCCGAAGGCCTCATCATGATGACAAACACTTCCGGAGCGCGGAACGCCGAGGAAGCGGTTCGTATCGCACGGCTGGCCCGGGCCGCGGGGTGCGGCGACTGGATAAAGATCGAGGTCATTCCCGAAAATAAATACCTTCTTCCCGACAACGCGGAAACCATCCGCGCCACCGGGATACTGGCAAAAGAAGGCTTCATCGTGATGCCTTACGTGAATCCCGATCTCGCGGACGCGCGCAGGCTGGTAAACGCGGGCGCGGCCTCGGTCATGCCGCTGGGCGCGCCCATTGGGACCAACAAAGGCATGACGACCCGGGAGCTCATCAGGATCCTTATAGAAGAGATCCCGCTGCCCATTGTCGTCGACGCGGGTATCGGCCGCCCTTCCCATGCCGCTGAAGCCATGGAACTCGGCGCTTCCGCCGTGCTGGTGAACACCGCGGTAGCGGTCGCGGACGATCCGGCATCGATGGCGGAAGCGTTCGCCCGCGCGGTAGAAGCCGGACGTTTGGCGTACCTCGCCGGCCCCGGCGCGGTAAAAGATTCCGCCGAAGCCTCATCTCCGTTGACGGGGTTTTTAAGATAATAAAGGCAAAAGCGACAATGGACGTAGGACGCTGGATAACGGCAACAACAGCGCACGGGCTGAAGCCCGCGCCTGCCACTTACTTTGTCCCATGTCCCATGACTCATGTCCCAGACCCTTCATCCAGTATTTGTAGGCGCCAGCTTTAGCTGCGCGCGTTCGTCTCTTTTCGCTGTTGATCCCATGTCCCATATCCAGTATCCTGAGTCTAACATGAATTTTAACGATATTCTCACTCACTATAAAAACTTTGATCTCGACGGTTTCATGGACGCGGCGGCGGATGAAACCGTCCTTCGCGTTCTCTCCCTGGAAAACCTCTCGCCCGAAGACTTCCTCGTCCTTCTGTCCCCGGCGGGATACCGTCAGAGAGAAGCGATCGCCCGTAAGGCGCGGCAGGTGTCTCTTTCCCATTTCGGCAGGGTCATTTTCCTTTACGCGCCTCTCTATCTCAGCAATATCTGCGACAATGAATGCGCGTACTGCGGCTTCAAGCACAGCAACGCCATCCACCGCGCGAAACTTACCGCTGCCGATGTCGAAAAAGAGGCCGCCGTCATAGCGTCCCGCGGCATAAAACACATACTCATCCTTACCGGGGAATCCCGCGCGGCAACGCCGGTCAGCTATATAAAAGAATGCGTGACGCTGCTGAGGAAATACTTTTCTTCGATATCCATCGAGGTGTACCCTCTGGAGGAGGAAGAATACCGGGAACTGGCCGCCGCGGGCGTGGACGGCCTCACCGTATATCAGGAAACCTACGACGAAACGGTGTACGCTCAGCTTCATCGGAAAGGGCCAAAAATGGATTTTCATTACCGGCTCGAAACCCCGGACCGGGCGGCGCGGGCCGGGATAAGAAGTATCGGCGTGGCGGCGTTGCTGGGGCTTTCCGATATGAAAAGGGATATTTTCTTTACCGCGCTGCATGCCTCGTACCTGCAGAATACGTATCCTTCAACGGAAGTCAGCGTATCCGTGCCCCGTATACAGCCGCAGGTGGGGGATTTCGTTCCCCGTTCGATCGTCACGGACAAAGACCTTGTCCAGGCGATCATTGCGATGCGGCTGTTCCTGCCGTCCGCGGGGATCACCGTTTCAACGCGGGAACGGCCGGAGCTGCGAGGAAACCTTATCGGCCTTGGCGTAACGCGCCTTTCCGCTGGTTCGAAGACCGAGGTGGGGGGATATTCAGCCGCTGTTCCAACGGAAGGCCAGTTCGAGCCGGCGGACACCAGCAGCGTGGAAAGCGTAAAAGCCATGATAGAGTCCCGAGGCTATCAGCCCGTAATGAAGGACTGGCAGACAATATGAACGAATTCGGCGGCATACCCGCAATTATCTCGATACCATCGGTTGATCGCAGTTGGTTTTGTTCTCCCTCGCCCTGCCAGGGAGAGGGCAGGGTGAGGGTAAGGGTCAGATGAACGCATTTGAGCAGGGCCTCCTTACCTATTTTACCAGCCGGCAGCTGGAGACGATAGCCGGTGTAACTGTGGGTATAGCCGGGGCGGGCGGCCTTGGCTCAAACTGCGCCGCCGCTCTTGTCCGTTCCGGGTTTCGGGACTTTGTCATAAGCGACTTTGATGTGGTCTCTCCATCCAACCTTAACCGCCAGTTCTACTTCCTTGACCAGCTGGGCCGGCACAAGGTAACAGCGCTTGCCTGGAACCTTAAACGTATCAATCCCGATGTTAAAGTAGAAACTCACATCGAAAAAATAAACAATACTAATATCAACGAGATTTACGCAAAATGTAAAGTAATGGTTGAAGCGTTCGATAATGCCGCTTCCAAGAAAATGCTGGCTGAATCCTTTTGCGGGAAAGAAGTATTGTATGTAACCGCCTCCGGCCTGGGCGGCTGGGGTAATTCAGATAATATAAAGGTAAGAAAACTGAACGGCCTTTTCTATATGGTAGGCGACCAGTCCAGCGAAGCATGCCCCGCCTGCCCCCCATGCGCTCCCCGGGTAATGATAACCGCCGCCAAACAAGCCGACTGCGTCCTGGAGTGGGTGTTAAAAGGCGGATGCGGGACGCAGGATGCTGGTTAACGGTACGGAACGGCAACGGCGCGCGGGTTGATTACGAGTCCCGTTATAGACGGGATCGATTTTCAATGGACAACAATTGTATTGCTGTGGTAGGCGCGGGCTTCAGCCCGCGCGTCGTTGTTGCCGTTATCCAGTATCCAGCGTCCAGCGTCTAATTACTATGAACAAACTCAATCTTAAAAACTACTTCACCGGCATTTACGGTATCATCTCCGAAGAACACGGGCTCGGCAGGACTGCCGTCCAGCAGGCCGAAATCATGGTTCAGTCGGGCATACGCGTCATCCAGTACAGGGAGAAAAACAAGGCCGGGCGCCTGCGGCATGAAGATTGCGTAAAGATCCGGGAGATCACCCGGGCGGCGGGATGCCTTTTCATCGTGAACGATCACGCGGACCTCGCGCTCGCCTCTAAAGCGGACGGCATCCACATCGGTCAGGACGACATGCCCATCGAAGCGGTACGCGGTATAGCCGGACCGGATATTATCATAGGGCTTTCGACACACTCTCCGGCACAGGCGCTGGACGCGGTCAAAAGAGGCGCCGATTATATAGGCGTCGGCCCGCTGTTCGCCACAAAAACAAAAAAAGACGTCTGCGAACCCGTCGGCCTCGAGTATCTGGACTTTGCGGCAAGCCGTCTATCTATACCTTTTGTGGCTATCGGGGGTATAAAACTGCATAACCTTGCCGATGTCGCCAGGCATGGAGCCGGTTGTGCCGCGATGGTCACCGAGATCGTCGCCGCCGGAGATGTCGGTGAACGCGTACGCGCCGCCATGGATATTTTGCGCCAAAACAGATCGATCCTCCCGTAAGCTTGACATAGATCGCGGCTGGCCCTGTTTCCCCTTGCCCTTGGCCCGATACCCCTTGTCTTCCGTCTGAAAATATGCTATTATTTGAATGTCCAGGGATGGGCTTGTCGTTCCGGATACCCTTTTCCATGGCGGAACAGGAGATCTTAAAATGAACGAGGGATCTTTCGGTGGCGCGCGCCGCAAGATCGCTCGTTTTTAATACATAGGAGCCGATGACCATGAAACTTCCTTCCCATAAGACCAAGATAATCTGCACCATAGGGCCTGCCACACGTTCGCCTCAGACGCTTGAGGAGCTTATAAAAGCAGGCATGAGCGTCGCCCGCCTGAATTTTTCCCATGGCACCCTTGAAAGCAAACGCGAAGAGATACGCGCGGTATTTGCCGCCTCGGAAAAAGCAGGCCGTCCTGTTACCATACTTCTGGACCTT
>CAZNYG010000009.1:0-38685 GCA_964577205.1 uncultured Elusimicrobiales bacterium
ATGTTCACATGCGGTTTTGACCTGTCAAATTTCGCTTTGGACATACTGCCTCCTGTTTTCGAAGGAGGAGACGGCGTCATGCTCATCTCTCCCACGTTCAGCCTGTGGTATTTAAGTACAAATTGCTTTAAATTTGAGTAACAGAGCGGTAGATCGCTCTATATATTTTCACTTTTATCAAATGCTCAAATGCTCAACTATCCAATGCTCCACGATTTGTGGAACAAATCGTAAGCCGAGGATGGGAATTGAACCCACGGCCACCTCCTTACCAAGGGCCGCAGTGCGCCGAATAAGGCGCACATGTCTTGCGGCGGGCGTGAGATGGTGAACGCCCCGGGCCTCCGCGGTAAAGAAGACATCACGTATAGAAAGAACACTGGAATGTAAAAGCCGAGGATGGGAATTGAACCCACGGCCACCTCCTTACCAAGGAGGTGCTCTACCCCTGAGCTACCTCGGCGAAATTCTGGGCAGCTGAATTTCAGAGTCCCGCTTGCGGGACGGTCTACTGCTCAACTGATCCGCTTTGTCCCAGTCTCTTCTTCGCTCCGTGAATTCTGGCATTGCCAAAATCCACAGCGGGAGACGGGAATCGAACCCGCGTAACCAGCTTGGAAGGCTGGCACACTACCATTGTGTTACTCCCGCATGCTTGGGAAATAATAAAGAGGATAGGAGGCTTGCTTTTCTCCAGTTCCTCTTAATCGGACAACCTATATATATGGTGGGGGCGGATGGATTTGAACCACCGAAGGGCTAAGCCCGCCAGATTTACAGTCTGGTGCAATAGACCGCTCTGCCACACCCCCGCACCGTTACAAAAAACGGAAAAAAACCCACGGGAACCGGACAGAGTGCAAGTACTCTGGACAGAGCACTATTGTCCGGAAGTATCAGATTCACAAATTATATATTAATTATTTTTCAATGTCAATGGAGCGGCAGAATGAGATGGAAGGTGGTTCCCCGGCCTTTTTCGCTGGCAGCTTCGATCGTGCCGTTATGCATGGCGACGATCTGTTTGACCAGCGTAAGTCCGAATCCGAGGACCTTGGTCTTGGTGGTGAACAGCGGCTCAAAGATGCGGGCCAGGACGTCAGGCTCCATGCCGGTGCCGGTATCCTTGAATACGATGACGGCGTTTTCTTTTTCCGCTTTCAAAGAAACGGTGATCTCACCTCCCTGAGGCATGGCGTCACGGGCATTCGTAAGCAGGTTCATTATGATCTGTTTGAAACGGTCAGGGTCGACTTCCGCTTCGATCGGAGAGATATCCCTCGTTACGCGTATCGCTCCATCCAGGGCGGCTTCACTGATCGAAGATTCAATTAATTCATTAAGTTGTGAAGGCTTTTTGGCTATTTTCTTCACACGGGACATATCCAAAAGTTCGTTTATCATCTGGTTGGCCCGGTCGATCTCCGAAGAAAGCATATCGAGCATTTTTTTGGATCGTTCATCTTCAAATTTTGCCGCCCGGGTAAGGTAGAACGCAATGTTCTTGAGGCTTGCCAGAGGGTTCTTCAGTTCATGGGATACTATTGAAGAGAACTTGTTGATCACGCTGATCTTTTCATCGCTGATAGTGCGCCGCGTGTCGCGGACATATTCTTCATGAGCGGCCTCGCTGGTTCCCATCCGATAAGAGAGAAGTTCGGACGCGCGGACGAAGGCCGCGATCAGGCACGCGGCATAACCAAGCCCGATCAGCGCGCCCGCCAGCAGCAGGCGGGCAGCGAGCCCCGGGGACAGTATCATTCCGGCAGCGATGAGGCATGCCGCGGTTCCCAGGACCGAATACAGTAAATGCCGGACGGGCGGAACGGGATTCGTTTTCATCGCTGTCATGGCATACCTCTTTACTCGCCTTTCTGCGAAAGCAGGGCGGAAACTTTTTTCAGCGTGGCGCAAAGTTTCTCGGGATCGATCGGTTTGATCAGGAAATCCGCCGCCTGTTCTTTCAGAGCTTCCAGCACGATATCGAGATCAGCGAACGCGGTCATGAAGATAAGGGACGTATCGGCATCGATCTGGCGAAGACGGCGGCTGATCTCTACGCCGGACATGTCGGGAAGCTTGTAATCCAGGATCACAAGGCCGAAAAAATCCCGGCGCACCGCGTCAATGGCTTCGCGCCCGGTCGATACTCCTGTCACCTTGTATCCTTCTTCGGTCAGCAGCGGGGTATAGCTTTGAAGGACGGACACATTATCATCCACAAAAAGCACGGACCGGCTGTTGCGCATTTTCCTGTACCGGCGGTCTTTTTCCACCAGGCTTGCCAGCTGCTCGATAGAAAGGGAGCCGGTGATGGCGAATGGCTCGCGGCTGTCGATAAAGGACATGGCTTCCTGTTCGCTCAAGGCTGAGCGCAGGCCCGGAGCGGATCCGGGCTGGAGCGGAGCGGCTATTACGGAAAGGGGGGAAATATCCTTCATCCGGGCCGCGACGCGGCCGGTATCGATGCCGGGCATGTCTATGATCACGATTGGGAAAAATCGCCGGGCCAGCGTTTCGACCGCCCGTTCCGCCGTATCCAGCTGCATAAAGCTGTATCCCCTGTCCTGCAGGGTATCGACTGCCGTCTCGATCAGTGGGCCGCTGCCTCCGGCTATCAGGATTCTTTTTGGCATTTGCACTCCTTGATGTTGTCGATCATCCGGAGCAGCTGCTCGGGATCGAAAGGTTTATGCAGATAAATATATGTGTTGCTTCGGATGGCGTCGGCGACGGCATCGTCCGATTCATGGCTGCTTATGAAAATGACGCCCGCGTCGCTGTCGGCCTGTTTGAGCTTCTCGTACATCTGCAGGCCGTCCACGTTATTGTTCTTCATGTCCACTATCACGCATTTGCACGCTTCCCGCCGGATACTCTCGATCGCTTCGCTGCCGTTGGCCGCTACTTCCACCTCATATCCCTTATCCGAGAGGATCTGCCGGATGGAGCCGGAACCGGACTGATCGTTACCGATGATGCATATTCTCGATTGTTGTTTCACCGTCAGCAGTTCCCGGACGGTGTCTGGCAGGCGCTTCATGTCCAGAGGTTTCTGCATGCAGGCGGCCGCCCCCAGGCTGCGTGCCTCTTCGAATTTCTTTGGATCGTTATAGGAGCTCATGATGACCACTTTCGGGCATCGGTCGCCGAACTGTTCCTTCAGCTTCTTCAGCGTCGCGATACCGTCCATGCCGTCCATGACCACGTCGAGAAAAATGACGTCCGGGACGCGCCTGAGGGCCGTTTCGATGCCCTCTTCTCCCGAGGCCCGCGTCACGACATTGAATCCGTTGTCTTTGAAGCGGTCGCGCAGGAGGGAGCAGAGGTCCGAATCGTCGTCGATAACCATGACGAAGGGTTTCTTCGATACTTCCTTGATGGTGTCGATGATCCGTTCCATGTCGAAAGGCTTGTTGACGCAGGCGTACGCGCCTTCCTGGAGCGCTTCGCGGATCAGTTCGTTCACAGCGTATCCCGTCATCATTACTACGACGGTCTCCGGGCTGAGCTTCTTGACCTCCCGGAACGTGTCCACGCCGTTGATGCCCGGCATGCGTATATCCAGGAACGCGATATCGAACGAGCCTTTTCTGACCTGTTCGATCGCTTCCCTGCCGTCGTTCGCGGTGACCACGTCATGGCCCTCGAACTCCATGATGCCGGCCATGGACAGGCGCAGCCCCTCTTCATCGTCCGCTATCAATATTTTAAGCTTTCTATCAATCATAGATCCTCCCGCGTCGCATCCCGCGTACGCGGGACTGCCGGTCGTTCGCTGATAGCCGGCCGCTGAAAACTGACAGCTCGATCTTTATAACGGCAGCATCATAGTGACGGTGGTGCCTTTGCCCTTTTCACTGACGACGAATATCTTCCCGCAATGGGCATCGATGATCTCCTTGACGATGGCAAGGCCCAGGCCCAGCCCTTTCAACTTGGTGGTGAACAGCGGTTCGAACAGATGCGCTGTGGTGTCTTCGTCCATGCCGCCGCCGGTGTCCTGTACGACTATCTCGCACTGTTTTTCTCCGGTGCGGCACGCGGTGACGGTGACAGTTCCGCCTTCGGCGGGCATCGCGTCGCGCGCGTTGTTAATGAGGTTCATGATCACCTGCGTCATGCGGTCGGCGTCTATCGTCGCGGTGAACGGTTCCAGTCGCCGTACGATGGCGACACCGGAGGATTCAAAACGGCAATGATGGTCCAGCACCTGGCTGATGAACTCGTCCATCCGTATCGGCGACTTGACCAGTTTTTTCATGCGTGAGTAATCCATCAGGTCGGTCACGATCTTGTTGGCCCGTTGTACGTCGGAAGAGAGCATGCTCAACATGTGCTTCGCACGTTCATCCTCGATACAGCCGAGTTTCATGAGGTAATAGGAAATGTTCTTAAGGCTGGCCAGCGGATTGCGCAGTTCATGCGCTACCGTAGAAGCGAGCCGGCCGATAGTGGCGAATTTTTCCGAGCGGAGAAGCTCCTGCTGGATATCCCTCATCTTAAGGAGCGTGGCCTCAAGCTCGCGGGTCTTGTCCTCCAGCACGCTTTTGACGCGCAGCAGGTCTTCCCTGTCGCGGGCCAGTTCCCTGTCGCGGCTCTGCAGGTCGCCGGCCATGCGGTTGAACGACGCGGCCAGTTCACCGATCTCGTCATGAGAGGAAGGGGCCACCCGGTAATCAAGGTCGCCGCTCGCAATTTTATTTGTGCCGATCACCAGGTTCCTGACGGGGCCCGCTATTATGCGCACGAAGGAGGTCGCCACCAGGATACAGATCCCGACGACGATGATGGTGATGATCAGCACCCCGCGGTGCAGCGCGGCAATGTCCCTCTGTGTGCGCGACAGTGAAATGCCGACCCGTACCGCCCCGATGACCTCCCGGTCTCCCGCGTCGTAATCCATGAACCCGATGTCTTCCCGGCTGCTGCCGACGCGCCGGGTCGTGATCGCGCTTACCGCCTCGTAGATCGGATCGCCGTTCTTTGCCGTGAAAGTTGAAGAAACGGGGCGTCCCGGACGAAGGGAAGCCGGGAAAACGCGCCGCTCCGCGGCCGGCGGCTCGACGGTAACGAACTGCCCGTTTTTCCAGTATCCTTCCGAAGCTGACAGCGCCTGTCCTCTTTTGTCGTAGATGATGCTGTAGACGACGTCCTCTTCGCCTAGCGACGTTTCCGTGAGGCTTAAGAGAAAGAGCTTGTTGCGGGTAATGACCCCGAACTCGCTGTTGGAAGCGAGGTTGCGCGCGAGTGTGACGCACTTGTTCTGCAGTGAATCCCTGATCAGGTCGGCCTGCCTGAAGGTGAAATAAAAACTGAGCGAAACGGCGGTCATGAGGATGACGAACACCAGGGAAAGAAAGAATTTCAGGGATAATCCGACGCGGAATCGTATCATGGCTTTTATTGGAACACTTCCTCCGCATTGTCGCTGATGGCGGGCGGGATAATGACGCCCAGCTGCTCGGCGATACGCGCGTTATATGAGATCATTGTCTTTCTGGGGAT
Organism: uncultured Elusimicrobiales bacterium; assembly: GCA_964577205.1. Lineage (GTDB taxonomy): Bacteria > Elusimicrobiota > Endomicrobiia > Endomicrobiales > CAIRNS01 > CAZNYG01. The sequence continues at coordinate 5,509 of CAZNYG010000009.1, forward strand.
CGCTATCGGGGTCTCTGCGGGGCTGGCCCCGGCAAGAACGGCGGCGGCGCGTTCACCGGCCTGGCAGCCGTTGTCCTCCGGGTCGCAGGAAAGAGCGATGAGCGCGCCTGATTTCACGAACGACGGCGACAGCCCCATGAACGGGATGCGGTTCTGCAGGGAATAAAGAATGATGAACTGTATCGACGTAAAACTGTTGAACACGGTGCCGTCGGAAACCGACCAGAGGCAATCGATCCTGCGCATGCGCAGCTCGTCCATGGCCCTGGGAAGATCACTTGCTCCGGAGACCGGCAGCGCGATGAGCTCGCAGTCAAGTCCGCGCGCTGCTTCCGAGGCCTCGGTTATGAGGGGCGCCGAGTTCCTTGGGGAATATACGACACCTATCTTCCGGGCCGAAGGAAGCATCGTTTTCAGTGTTTTGAATTGAATGTCCGCCGGGATATCAAGGCATGCTCCGGTAAGATTGCACCCGGACGATACAAGGGATTCCGCGAGGCCGTCGGCAACGGGATTGAGTACCATGCAGAAAACGACGGGTGTGCTGGGGAAGAACTCCCGGGCCAGTTCCGTCGCGGGGGTGCCGATCGTAAGGATAAGGTCGGGGGCCGACCGCGCAATGTCCTTCATGATCCGTACGCCCGCGTCCCGGCTGCCTCTCATGTTGAGGATATCAACCGAAGCATGAATGCCTTTGTTCCGTAAAGTACGGCTGAATCCCCGTAACGCGGTGTCATATTGGACGAATTCGCGGCTCTTAACGACGCAGATCCGGTAGGGCCTGGCTTCAACTGCCGCGCAGCAGGCGCTGAGCATTGCCGCGACGAGGAACACGCGGTAAAACGATTTCCATGTGACGCGCGCAAAAAGGACGGTCATTATATTGTGAAACCACCCATGTAAGGTTTTTACGGAACAGGCCATATAAGTATATATGATACGTTCACAATTATCAATGATTTTTTGACATAGTGTGCTGAAAGGATGGATTACGGCAGAAACAAGCCGACGAGAGGACTTGAACCTCCGACCCGTGGTTTACAAAACCACTGCTCTACCAGCTGAGCTACGTCGGCATTTGGATACTGCGGACCGCTATACCTTACTAAATTATTGTTACCGTGTCAAAACTTGCTTTTATTCCATTACATTCACTACAATGACGATACGCGGAGCGGATGAGGAAGGGCCATCCCATATCCCTTCCCGTCCAGGCGCCCGCGCGGGTGTGACCGTTTGAACGTCAATGGTTTATACTGCGTCCGTCTTATTTCCCGAAAAGCCTTTTGAATTGTTCGCGGGCGCGGGCCGCTTCGTCGGCGGGTGTTTCGGAGCGCCGGGCTGAAAAGCGGAACTCATCGCAGAAATTGAATCGGTCTTTGCGCGTGACCGGATCGATGTCCGGAACGCGGCACTGGCACGGCTTATGCTCGTCAAAAAAGTCACAGTTCAGGCAGACGTGAAGGTCTTCAGCGCAGGATGGGCACGTCTCTTTCGTGCCCGGCTGGCGGATCCCTTCCCATTCATGATGACAGGCATGGCATTGTTTCATAATTAAATAGCAGCAAAGACGACTTGCAGATTAGCAGACTGGCAGACTATCAGCAACGACAAAATAACCCGGGTCAAGGACGTAAAGACAACACTTGTTTCTGAAAACTGTAAATGCCGGTTCTGATAGTCTGCAAGTCTGATAGTCTGACAGTCGCTGTTATTCCTGATAGTCGTCTTTGTTGTTGCTTGCGCAGAAAAGCAGGATCCCAGCGGCGACTCCCGCGTTCAGCGATTCTACGGTATCTTTGATCGGTATGGAAACGGTGGCGCTGGCCAGAGCGCGGATCTCGGGTGAAATGCCGGCTCCCTCGTTACCCAGCGCCAGCACGAAGTTGTCGGGCCAGTGGAACCGGCGCACATCGGTTCCTCCTGCGTCAGCGGCTATGATGGCCGTTCCCCTGAGGGCTCCGGTATCCGCTATCTCGACGATCTCCATGCGGGCGAGCGTCCCGGCGGAAGCGCGTACGACTTTCGGAGAAAAAGGATCAACGCATCCGGGCAGAAGGATCAAACCGCGCATACCGAACGCGCAGGCGCTCCGGAGGACCGTCCCCATGTTGCCTGGATCCTGAAGACGGTCGCACAGGACATAACGGGCATCCGCGCGCGCGATGTCCCCAGCCGTGCGCAGTTCAGCAATGCCGATGATCCCCTGACTGTGCCCGGTATCGGTGATCGCGGAGAACACCGGAGCGCTGACCATTGTCAGGGGAACGGTCCCCGTTTCCGGGAGCGAAGTCCCTTCGCGCGCGTATATCCGTTTGACCGGGCCGCTGCCATCCAGCGCCCGGGCCCCCTCGATGACATACTCGCGGTGCTCGCGCCGGTACGCGCGGTCGGAGAGAAGGTTCCTGACATGCTTGATGCGGGGATTGTCGCGTGATGTTATGATATCCATGGCATCTTCATTATAGCAAAGATGGCACGGACATCGTTACCGTTTTTGTTTTTCCGTCCGTTCCCGAGTCATTACAGAGGTGCTTATGCCCATTTATGAGTTTAACTGCAGAAAATGCGGGAAGAAGATCGAGATCCTCCTGATGGCGGGCGAAGAGCCTGTCTGCTCCGGGTGCGGGAGCGACGACCTGGAAAGACTTTTTTCCGTGTTCGCTTCTCCGGGGCTCAGCGGCGGATCGCAGGGATGTTCGTGCTCTTCATCCTGCTCCGGCCATCAATGCTCCTCGTGCCGCCGGTAATTTGATTATTAAGTTATTTTTTGTTACAATTCCTTCAAATAACCTCGCTTATAGAGACTCTTCATAGCCTGCGCGCTTCAACATCCATTTTCAGAACAAGGAACACAATGACTGTAATCATCGGCATCGTTGTCGTTATCGTCGGTATCCTCTCAGGCTATATCATGGAACACGGCAATCTGCATGTCCTGTACCAGCCTGCGGAATTGCTGATCATCGGCGGCGCCATGATCGGCTCATTCATAATTTCCGCTCCCATGCACCTGGTCAAAGGGTCATTCAGAGCCATGCTGGACCTGCTGAACCCGGGTAAGAAAGACGAAGGCGATTACATGGAACTGACCGTACTGCTGAACGATCTTTTCGCGAAGATCACGAAAGACGGCATCCTTTCCGTGGAACAGGATATCCTCGCGAAAAAGGAAAAGAGCCCCTTCTTCAACAAGTATCCCGCGATCGCGAAAAAGCCTGATGTAATCCGTTTCCTTTGCGGCAGCCTGCAGGTAATAGTGGATTCGGATATCGCCGCAGATCCGCTCGAGAGCCTGATGGACTCGGAAATAGAGACGTATGAACACTCGGTCATGGAAATACCCCACAGCGTGGACAAGGTCGCGGACGGGCTTCCAGGCCTCGGCATCGTCGCCGCCGTGCTCGGCGTGGTCGTGACGATGCAGAAGATCGACCAGCCGCCCAAGATCCTCGGCGAGAGTATCGGCGCGGCGCTCCTTGGAACGTTCCTCGGAGTGCTCTTGTGCTACGGTTTCGTCGGCCCCATGGGCACCAAACTGGGGCACCGGGCGAAAAGCGAGATCGTCTATCTGAAAGTCATCAAGACGGCCCTGGTCGCGTTCATGAAAGGCAGCCCCGGCCGCATGGCGGTTGAGTTCGCGCGACGGGTGATCCCTCTTCATGAGCAGCATCCGGTTAAACACGGCGGCAAAGGTAAATGAGCGGAAAAGCGCCCAATCCCAACCAGCCGGTCATAAAAAAGATAATAAAGAAAAACGAAGCGGGCGCTCACGGCGGTTCATGGAAGGTGGCTTACGCCGATTTCGTTACCGCGATGATGGCCTTCTTTCTGCTCATGTGGCTGCTGAGCATGACCACTCCCCAGAAACGCGCGGGCCTGGCGAACTACTTCAAATTTTATAACATGTTCGATACGGCGGCTTCCTCCAGCCTGGCGGCGGCGAGCGGCGCGAGCGTCCAGAATATGAATGTTTCCGTTCAAACGGATATCAAGGTGCCGGATCCAGCGAAAACGGGCCAGAATTATTCCGAAGAGAACAAAGGCAAAAAAGAAAAACTCAAAGGCCAGATCGAAGCGAAGCTTAAAGATTTCAAGAGCCATATCAAAGTGCTGATCTTCGACGAGGGCATCCGCGTCGAGATCATGGACAATGAAGGCAAACCCATTTTCCCTCTGGGCGGGTCCGATCTGAACCCCAACGGGACGCAGATCTTTGACGGTATCTGCGAAAGCATCAGGGACCTGCATAACAAAGTCATCATCGAAGGACATACGGACGCGCTCACGTACGCGACGGACAAATATACCAACTGGGAGTTGTCCACGGAACGGGCATCCACCGCGCGGCGCGAGCTGCAGAAAGGCGGCATCGATCCCGACCGGCTGTACCTTGTGGCGGGCTATGCCGCGACGAGCCCGCTTATCAGGGAAAATCCGGAAGACCCGCGTAACCGCCGGATCAGCCTGATGCTCCTTATTCCCAACGATAAACCGTTCAGGTAACCATCATGAAAGAACAGAGACGCTCCTATTTCAGAGTCACCGATGACCTGATAGTCGTCGCGCGCAAGGCGCCCGCCGATCTCCTGTCCCATAAACCCCGGATCATCAACGAGTTTTTTTCCGGCGAGAGCACCCTGCTCCAGGAGGATGATGCGGCAGGCGGTGAACTCGCCCGGCTCCTGATGGAAGTCAACTCCAAGCTCAACATCATCCTCAACAAGCTGAACGCGGAAAAGGAAGGGCTGACGCGGGGGCGGGAACAGCGCGTCAATATCAGCGCGGGCGGCATACAGTGCGTGACCCCCGACACGGCCGCCCTCGGCGATATTCTGGAAATAAACATAGCCCTGCCGCTCTATCCCCACGACTGGATCCGCGTGTACGGCAAGGCCACGCGCGCGGACGCGAAGCCGGAAGGCGGGACGTTCGTCGCGGTCGAGTTCGTGGAGATGACCGAAGAGGTCCGCGACCGTCTCCTTTTCTACACCCTGAACCGCCAGCGCGAGATGCGCCGCGAGCTGAAGAACCGGGGACCCGCCTGAGACATAATGGAACGCATAAAGAAACCTCCGCAAGCTCCCGCAGCCTTGACACCGTGCGATGAACGTCCGGGCGAAGACACACTGTCCCTCCTGAAAGCTACCTTCAATTCCACCAACGACGGCATTATCGTGGTCGACCGGCGGGGCCGCATACAGTTCGTTAATCAGAAATTCGTCGAAATGCTTGCCATACCGCAGTCCATCGCTTCCGGGGCCAACAGCAAGGCGCTCGGCGTGTTCGTGATGGACATGCTGGACGATCCCCGCTTCTTTTTCCACCGCATGAAGGAAATGCGCGCCCGTCACGAGGCGGGCAGCCACGACGTAATGCGGTTCAAGAACGGCATGATCTTTGAGGTTTCCTCCCGTCCGCAGCGCATAGGGGAGCTCAGTGTCGGACGGGTCTGGAGCGTCAGGGACATAACGGAACGCGAACGGGCCCAGCAGGCGCTGCGGGAGAGCGAGGCGCGTTACCGGATGCTGTTCAACAGCGCCAACGACGCGCTTTTCATGCATTCGATCGACCGGCAGGGCACTCCCGGCATGTTCCTGGAAGTGAACGACGTGGTCTGCCAGATGCTCGGCTACCCGAGGGAAGAGCTCCTTGGGATGTCGCTTCCCCAGCTTATCGTAGAGACCCGCCCGGTGAATTTTCCTTCGATCGTGCGGCGGCTGCTTGCCCGCCGGCACATCATTTTTGAAGCGGCGCTCCGCTGCAGGGACGGGAAGGCGATCCCTTTCGAGATCAGTGCCCACGCGTTCGAACACGACGGGAAGACCATGGCGCTCGCCATCGCGCGCAACATCGCGGCAAGGCGCGAGACGGAACGCATACTGGAAGAGGAACGCCGCAGGCTGTACTCCCTGTTCAACCGGTTCCCGGGCTTCATCTATCTCCAGTCGCCGGACCACGTCATACGGTTCGCCAACCGGTATTTCCGCGAGCATATCGCCCATTTCGAAGGCAATGCCTGCCATCGGGTATTTTTCAATTCGCGCACGCACTGCCGCGGCTGCCCGGTAAAGGAACTGTTCCGGCAGCAGGACATGCGGGAAATGGAGTTAACCAGCGCGGCAGGCATCACGTACCAGGTGTACATCCACCCGTTCACAGACGTGGACGGTTCGCCGCTCCTTCTGGCCTGGGGCATCGACATCAGCGCGCGGAAAAAAGAGGAACAGGAAAAGGAACGGCTCCACATGCAGCTCGTTTACGCGGAAAAGATGGCGGGCGTCGGCACGCTGGCCAACGGCGTCGCGCACGAGTTCAACAACATGTTGCAGATCATGAACGGCTACGCACAGTTCGCGCTGAGTTCCGGCGAAGCCTCCGAAGCGAAGGATGCGCTCAAGGTCGTGGTGGACACGTCCGACCGCGCCGCGCGCATCGTAAAGAATCTCCTGACCTTCTCACGCCCGGATGAATCGGGCAAGACCTGCTGCGATATCGTCGAGTTGATCGAGTCCGTTCTTTCGCTGGTGGAATATCAGATGAAAAAGCATTCGATCCGCATTATCCGGGAATACCGGGACGATCCGGTAACCCTGGTAAACCGCGCGGAGATCCAGCAGGTGTTCCTCAACATCGTGAACAACGCGCGCGACGCGATGGTGCCCCGCGGAGGCGAACTGACGATAGAGGTATGCCGGAAGAACGATCTGATCGAAGTGCGCGTGACCGATACCGGCAAGGGCATTCCGCGGGAGAACTTCGGTAAAGTATTCGAACCGTTCTACACGACCAAAGGCCCGCTGGGGGGGAGCCCGATGCCTGGAACGGGGCTTGGATTATACGTTTCATACGGCATCATGCAGCGCCACGGTGGATCTATCGAGGTGGAAAGCCAGGTGGGCAAATACTCGACTTTCATTATCCGGCTGCCGGTAGCTGACGTGTGCCAGACCCGCAGTCCGGAGCAGCAGGAGGAATTCGACCTGGATTTGCCGGACATCGTTTTCCATCCCCTGCACATCCTGGTCGTAGACGATGAACACGAGATCAGTTCGGTGCTCGCGGGCCATCTTGCGAAAAAAGGGCACACCGTGCAAAGCGTTTCTTCAGCCGACGAAGCCCTTGCCGCGGCCCGGCAGATGCGGTTCGACATGATCTTTCTCGATATCATCATGCCAGGGAAACACGGCACCGAGATCCTGGCCGAGCTCCGCGATCTTTCCCCGGAGACGCGTATCGTCATCATGACCGGCAAGCTGATGGAAGACACCTTGTTCGAGCAGCTTAAGAAGAAAGGCGCCGCCGCCTGCATCGAGAAACCGTTCACCATGGACGCGGTGGATAAGCTGGTGCATGCCTCCCTATGAATTCAAAGATACGCGTCTTTCTCGTAGATGATGAACCGTTGTTCCTGACCCTGGCGGTCAAGGCGCTGCCGTCCGCCCGTTTTGCCGTTGAAGTCTTTTCCGGGGCCGCGGAGCTCCTTGACGTGTACAAGCGCAAAGAGTTCGATGTCGGGGTCATAGATCTGTCCATGCCCGGCATGGACGGCATGACGCTGCTCAAGGAACTGCGCAGACAGGAACAGCTGACGGAAATAATCATGCTGACCGGGCAGGCCAGCGTGCCCACCGCGATCGAGGCGATCAAGCTCGGGTGTTACGACTACATGACCAAACCGGTTAAATTCGACGACCTGCAGAAGATCATTGAGAAAGCCTGCGAGAAAAAGGCGCTGAACCGGGAAAACCTGATACTGAAAAAAGAGCTTCAGCTCAAGGATTACTTCCACGAACTGGTAGGGCGCAGCGAGAATATGCGCCAGGTTTTTTCCCTCATCGAGAAGGTGGCCAGGACAAATTCGCCGGTCTTGATCACCGGAGAGAGCGGTACGGGCAAAGAGCTGGTAGCCAAAGCCATTCACAAGAGCTCGCTGCGATCCGAGAAACCCTTTATCGTCATTGATTGCGCGGCGCTTTCGGAAACGCTGCTGGAGAACGAATTGTTCGGCCATGAAGAAGGGGCGTTCACGGACGCGGGATCCCTTAAAAGGGGCCTTTTCGAGGTCGCGGACGGTGGGACGCTCTTCATCGATGAGATCGGCGAGATGAAACTGTCGACGCAGGCCAAACTGCTCCGGGTGACCGAGACACAGCAGTTCCGCCGGCTGGGCGGCAACCGGCAGATCCAGGTCGACGTGCGCATCGTCGCCGCGACAAACCGGAATCTTTCCGAAGAGGTCAAAAAAGGGACGTTCCGCAATGATCTTTTTTACCGTTTGAATGTCGTTCCCGTCCATATGCCGGCGCTGCGCGACCGTCCCGGGGATATCCCGCTGCTTGCGAATTACTTCCTCGCCAATAACAGGGTGACTTCTGCGCGCAAGAAGATATCTCCCGAAGCGGAACGTTCGCTTCTGTCGTATGCCTGGCCGGGGAATGTTCGTGAGCTTTCCAATACGATCGAGCGCGCGCTCATAGTGTCCGGCGGCGAGTCGATCATCCCCGCCGACCTCCCCGTGGGGGTTGCCCCTTCACCTGCTCCAGAACAGGTTCCTTCTCTGCCATCCGCTGAAGGCAAAAGCCTTGACCGTCTGATAGAAGAGTTCACGCGCGCGGCAATTCAGGACGCCCTTATTAAATGTAACGGCAACCGCGTCGAAGCTGCCCGCAGGCTGCAGTTGACCCGTTCGAAATTGTACCGCCTGATGGAGAAGCTGGACATTCATTAAGGTGTATCATAAATGGAACAAGAAGGTGCATAATTGGAATAGTAACATAGTGTGCTCCGAAAATGCAACAGTCTCGCCATGGATCGAAAACCCGCCTGTCTTTAAAAAATAATAGCAATATCATATAAATGTGTGAAATATTTCTGGCCTGGCTGATAGGTTGCAATAACTTAAATGCCACACGTCGAATAAACGCAACTACGATCAGCTCTTAAATGACATGGTGAGGGCAGCGGTCTTCCCCTTCATTTTTATCCTCATTTAAGATCCACCTGTTAACCGACCCCCCATTGCTCTTCCCGTCTCATTGACATCGGCCTTTTTACTTTCAATACGGTATCGCGCGATTGGCATATGAATCGGCCTGTCCGGTGTTGGCATGGATCCGGTATCCAGGGATCGCCCGGCAACCTACCAGAGGAGAGAAAGATGAGTTTTAATGACATCAAAGTCGGCCCAAAATTGATCGGTGGTTTCTGCCTGCTGGCCTGCATGACGCTTGTCGTGGGCCTTTTCGGCATCAAGAACCTGCGTTCTTCGAACGACGCCAACAGGATGATGTACGAGAACATTACCGTGCCTATCGCTGATCTTCAAGCGATCTCCACAAGGGCAGGATGAGGGTGATGTACAATTTTGACATCATTTTCTGCCGCAACGTGGTCATATATTTCAGCAATCCGGTCGTCAAGCAGATCATCAACTGCTTTTACGACGCGCTGCGCAAAGGCGGCTTCATTTTTCTGGGCAGCGCCGAATCGATGCATATGTTCTCCGGCGCCTACAAGCTGGTCAAGTTCAAGGAAGTCTTCGGTTACATGAAAGAGTAAAGACAAGTGAGTAAAGTTGAAACAAGGCGCGGGCTTCAGCCCGTGCGTCACAGTAAACGCGCCGGAACTGTCCCCCCCTGTCAAGATCTGCTCTGCAAATCGAGGGAGGATGAAACCGTCGTCCGCAATTTGCTGAATTCGAACTCGTTGAGGTGCGAAATGATTCTAACCCCTTAGGAAGGGATCAGTCGTCCCGATCCGTACAGGGACGACGCCGAAGGGAAACCCGGGTTTCCCTTCGGGGAGTGTTTTGCGGAGCATTTCCGCTTGGAGCAAAACAAGTTCCTGCAAGCAGGGACTAAGTCCGAATTTGTTTCGGACACGACATAAAGGGGCTTTTATGGGCAATAAGATCCTGGTCATTGACGATTCGAGTACGATACGTTCCCTTCAATGCTTTATTCTTCAGTCGGCCGGGTTTGAGACCGACTCGGCCGCCAACGGCATCGAGGCGCTGGAAAAGATATATACCGGAGATTACGCTCTTATCATAGCGGACATCAACATGCCGAAGATGGACGGGCTGCGCCTCATAAGGACGCTGCGGGAACAGGAAGAGTACATGGACCTGCCCATCATCATCGTGACCAGCGAGAGCGAAGAGGAAGACCGCATGAAAGGCATCGATGCCGGAGCGAACGTCTATCTGGTCAAACCCACGGCGCCCGAAAAACTCATCCAGAACGTGAGAATGCTGCTCATGTAAAGGCAATGAAAAAGGTAAAGTGTAAAATGCAAAACGAAAAGCAAAAAACAGAAAAAAACGACAGTGCGACATCATTCATCATCCTTCAATCGAAATGTGCGCCAATGTATAAGAATACGAACAGTTGAAACGTTTTCCATTGTCATTGACCGTTGTTTTTGAATTTCTTTCTCATTGTCATTAGTGCCGTTTTACACTTTTCATTTTACGTTTTGCATTGTTCTACTAAACTATGGACTTTACCGGCGGTAACAAAGAATCGGTGTTGCGGGAATTCATTGCGGAGTTCAGGGAACATCTCCAGCAGCTGGAGCCGCTTATCCTGAAGCTCGAAAGGGAATCGGGCAATGCCGACGTCCTCAATGAAATATTCCGCCCCGTCCACAGCCTTAAAAGCGCTTCCGCGGCTCTTGATTTTACCGCGATCAACGCGTTCACCCACACGCTGGAAACGCTGCTCGACCGCCTGCGCAAAGGCATGCGCGCGGTTGACGGGAATGTGATCGACACCCTCCTGACATGCGCCGATGTGCTGCGCACGTTCATCGATGACGTGGCGCTCGGCGGGGACGGCAGCGCCGTCAACGCGGCCGGAGCGCTGGAAGCGGTCCGCCGGCTGACGGAATCCACGCCGCAGGCCGCGCCGCGCGCGGAAGAAAGCTCCGGCTCCGAAAATCAGGGGATCTTTCTTGCCGCCGCCCAGCAGCATCTGAGAACGATCGCCCGGGCGGTGGGCCAGATGCGCGACGGGGACAGCGGCGCTTCCGTTACGGACCAGTTGTTCCGCGCCTTTCACAGCCTTAAGGCATCGGCGGGTTTCATGGGCTACAAAGGGTTTGCCCGCCTGGCGGCCGCCGCCGAAGACGTGCTTTCCGCGATCAAAAAAGAGAATATCCCGATCCAGGACGAGGTGATCTCCTGCCTCGCGCAGGTCAGGGACGCGGTCGCCGAGCTTTTGACGGCCGTCAGGGAACAGGGGAGCGACGGGTGCGACCTGACCGGCGTCATGCTCCAGATAGAAGCTCTCCAGCAGCGCAAATGCCTTGCCGGAACGGTGGAAAAGAAGGGGGCGCGCGGCGACGCGGCGGCCGGCGTGCCGCTGGCCGAAAACACCGTCCGCGTCGGGATGCACAAACTGGATAACCTGGTCAACGTGATGGGGGAGCTTATTGTCAATCAGAGCAGGTTCGACCTGCTTGAACACCGGATATCCCTTCTTGAACATTCGGATGCCGCCGAGCTGGCGCAGGAGATCAAATCGACGAACGCGGCCATGGTCCGGCTGGTGGGTGAAATATACAGGACCGTCATGGATATCCGCATGGTCTCGGTCGGCACGATCTTCGGCCGTTTCCCCCGTGTCATCCGTGAGATCGCGCGCCGCAGGGGGAAGGATATTGAATTTGCGACGGCAGGAGATGAAACGCAGATCGATAAGAACATCCTCGACGAGCTTTCCGATCCGCTGTCCCATCTTATCCGGAACGCGGCGGATCACGGCATAGAAACGCCGCAGGAACGCGCCGCCGCGGGCAAACCGCCGCGAGGCAATGTTTATCTGCGCGCTTCTCATGAGAACGGGAAAGCCACCATAGAAGTCCAGGATGACGGCCGCGGGATTGATGTCGCCGCGGTACGCTCCAAAGCGGTGGCCAACGGCTTGTTCACCGCGGAACAGGCTGCCGCGATGAGCGATACGGAAATGATCAACGTCATTTTCCTGCCTGGTTTCAGCACTGCCGGCGAGGTGACCGACATCTCCGGCCGGGGCGTGGGAATGGACGTCGTAAAGACCAACGTTGAACGGCTGAAAGGCAAGATACGCGTTACCAGCGTGCCGGGCAAAGGCACGCGGATGGTGATGGAAGTGCCTCTGACCATGGCGATAATGGAAGCGCTGATGGTGCAGACGTCGGGCGAGCTGTTCGCTTTGCCGCTTTTTTCGATCCATTCGATAACCGAGGTGTTCCAGTCGGAGATCAAGACGGTCCGCGGCAGGGAGGTCATGGGCCTGCACGGCGAATCTATCGGCGTCGTGCGGCTGGACGCTCTGCTCGGCCTGCCGCGGAACAGCCGGCGGAAGGAGAAGATGTATGTCGTCGTCATTGAAGGCAAAGGCTCCGAAGGAACGGAACGCATTGGTTTTATAGTCGACGCGTTGCGCGAAAAGCAGAAGGTCGTCGTGAAACCGCTTGATGCCGGGCTGGCATCTTCCAGCGCTCTTTCGGGCGTGACCATACTGGGCGACGGGCGGGTAGCGCTTATCCTCGACCCCGCGGAACTGGTCTCGCTTTCTTTAGCGTCGGTTTGATCGCGCGATAAGCCTTGCGGCCCGGGAAAAATTCAATTACACTATGGATGTTCTGTCCATTGATAAAAGATCGATCTTACACTCGCGGATCATACAAGGAGGAACGGAAATGAAGATCATGGTTGTGGACGATTCGGCGGTCATGAGAAAGATCATTAAAAAGGCGCTCAGTGAGACGCAGTTCAACGGGGCGGATGTCCTGGAAGCCACTGACGGCGCCGACGCGCTGGCGAAGTACGGTTCCGAAAAACCCGACTGGGTGCTGTGCGACTGGAATATGCCTAACATGACCGGCATAGATTTCGTGAAGAACGCCCGCAAGATCGAAACAAGCGCTCATGTGCCGATCATCATGGTAACCACCGAAGGCACGATGGGCAAAATGGAAGAAGCGCTTAACGAAGGCGTGGACAGCTATATCGTGAAACCCTTTACCGGCGAAGCCCTTCACCGGACGATGGCCAAAGTTGCCGAACGCAACGGTCTTTCGGTCCCCTGATCCGCACGATGGTTGAAAAGAAGTGGCAGGCGCGGGCTTTTGGCCGTGCGCCGGATCGGTTGATACGATAATGACAGATGCCTTGGATGAGGCTGTAAATTCTGAGCCCCTCAAGAAGGGGTTATCGGGGGAGCATGGTTTCCCCGTTACAAACCGCGTTAAGTATGGTTCATCGCTTCGCGCGGGCTGGAGGTACTGTGGATAGTAAATTTATCGAATCCGTCTCGGTTGTAACGGACAAAGTGTTCAAAACAATGATCTTCATGTCTCCCCTGCGCGGGTCGCCTACCGCTCAGCTGATGCCGAAAACGCTGTACGACGTGACGGCCGTGGTTGGTTTTGCCGGCGCCGTTTCGGGGACGGTTTCCGTCCAGTTCAAATCAGGCCTGGCCCTCAAGATCACTTCGAACATGCTGCAGACCCCCGTGACGTCCCTGAACGCGGACGTCAGCGACGCGGTCGGAGAGGTGGGCAACATGATCGCCGGAGGCATCAAGACCGAAATGTCGAACAGGGGCATCCATTTCGACATTTCCCTGCCGACGGTGGTCATGGGGGCGGGCCATTCGATCGGCCATACGCCCGGCGCCGAAGTGCTCTTTTTCCCTTTCATGATCGACAATGAACCGTTCATCGTGTCGATGTGCCTCAAAATCTGATGAAAGGCCTTCAGTCGGAACTTTCCCGCAGGCTGCTTCTTTTTGAGAAACTCCTCGCCATCATCAAGCGCGAGCGGCACATCGTGATGTCGGGCGACACGGAACGCCTGGCGCTTCTCAGCACTAAGAAGCAGCGCGTTATGGACGCGATCGACGCTCACCCCCTGGAAAAGATCCCCGCGAAGGATATGACCCCGGGCGTCCGCGCGTCACTCGCGCTTATCAGGGAAAAGATCCAGGCGGTCATGAAGGAGAACGAAGACAACCAGCGGTTCTTTAAAGGACGGATGGACGCGATGAGCCGGGAGATGCGTTCCCTGAAGAAAAGCAGTACGGTAAGGTCGGCGTATCAGCGGGCCGGCGCCCCGACGTCGATATTCCTTGACGATAAGAAATAGGAATCGCCGGCAATTGATGTTCCGCTGCTAAAATGCTACCATTCAGGTATCCGTCGCAGCAGAATATTTTCCGTTATGGTTCGTTTTTCTATTCCTTTCTTTCATCGCTTATTCGGAGGCGCCGCTTCCGCGCCCGGCGCTTCTTTTCCTGCTGCCGGCGACGGGCAGCTTCTTGAATACCTGCGCCAGGTCCGTCACCGACTGGAGCAGGAAAAGAGCGCCCTCGGCAATACTTTGCAGGACATCAGCGCCGTGAAACTGAAAGAGAAGGTCAAGGCGCTGAACGACGACCGAAAGTTCATGCGCAGCCTTCTTGAAAGCGTCCGCACCCCGGTCATAGCCGTGGATCTGGAGGGGCGTTTAACTTACCTCAATTCTCCCGCTCAAAAAGCGTTTGGATACACTCCGCAGGAAACCGCCGGAAAGTTATATTCGGACCTTCTCAATGCGGAGCAGGGCGACCCCGTCCTCGTCACTTTGAGGACAGGCGAAGCTTTCGCGTGCCGACGCCTGGCGGCGAGAGCGAAAGATAGTTCCCGTCCGGTATTTCTCGCGTCAACGTCCATCCTCCGCGACGAGGAAGGTTCCATGCGCGGGGTAGTGGCGGTCATGGAAGACTATGCCGTGTCCCAGTCGTCGTGGAACCGCGCCGCGCGCGCCAGCCGTTCGGCGTTCATGAACGATCTGGTCACCGGTATTTCCAGCGGGATCAAGAATGCCGCGGGCGTCGTCAGCGGGTATATCCAGCTGTTGCAGGAACGCGGCGGCGACGCCTCTTTCCGTGACCATTTCACAGTACAGGCCGGTTCAGGCATAGAAAGGCTTTCCCGCCTGGCGGGAGCCCTGGCTGAGTTTGGATCGTCGGGATCCGCCGAAGAGCGGATATCGCTGAACGCGGTTGTGGAACAGGTTGCCGCTTCGCTGCGTCCCGTTATCGAAAAGAACGGTATATCGCTGGCCGTGCAGGCTGCCGGCGACGTGCCGCGGATCAGCGCGTCCCGCGCGGGATTGTCCCGCGTTTTCTGGAATATCCTCATGAACGCCTGTCAGTCCATGCCGGGCGGAGGAAGCCTGACCATCACTTCTTCCGCCGCCGGCGGTTTTGTGAGAGTGACGATCCAGGATACCGGGTGCGGCATACCCCATGACACGATCGGGGATATATTCCGTCCCTTCTTTACGACGCGTTCCGAAGGCCTCGGGCTCGGCCTGACCATAGCGCGGCAGATTGTCGAGACTTACGGCGGCTCCATTGAGGTCAGAAGCCGTATTCACGCGGGGACAGCCGTGACCGTCTTTTTCCCCTGCGAGTGATCGACAGGCGGGCAACCATTAAGCGATGTTTTCGCGGAGAAGAACATGGAGAAAAAAGAACAGATTTTGATAGTTGATGACGAGCTGGGCATACATACCCTTTTTCGCGACGTGCTCAGGAACAAGAACTATACGCTCTTTTCGGCGACGACCGGGGAGGACGGGCTTACTATGGCCCGGCAGCTTGACCCTTCAGTGGTCCTTCTCGACCTCAACCTTCCGGGTATGCACGGCATGGACGTCCTGCGCAATATCAGGGAGACCAATCCCGATATCGTCATCATCATCATGACAGGCTACGGCACGGTGGAAAACGCCGTGAAGGCCATGAAGATGGGCGCCTTCGATTTTCTTTCGAAACCTTTCCGCATAGATGAATTCGTGACGACTCTGGACCGGGCGGTCGCGAAACGGGCCGCGGCCAAAGAACCGGCTCACGCGCCGTCCCTCCAGACGGAAGAGAAGGGCGCTTTTGTCAGCATCGTCGGGCAGTCATTACCCATGAAGAAGGTATATGAAACAGTCCAGAAAGTCGCCCAGAGTTCCGCGACGGTCCTTATCCAGGGGGAAAGCGGCACCGGCAAAGAGCTGGTCGCCCGGGCGATCCATTACCGGAGTTCGCGGGCGGACAAGCCGTTCATCGCGTTCAACTGCGCCGCCCTTCCGGACGGCCTGCTTGAAAGCGAGCTGTTCGGTTATGAAAAAGGTTCTTTTACAGGGGCTTTCGCCCGCAAGGAAGGGAAGTTCGAACTGGCCAATAACGGGACGATCCTTCTGGACGAGATAAGCGAGCTGAACCCGTTACTTCAGGCAAAGCTGCTGCGTGTCCTGCAGGAGAAGGAAGTCGATCCCATCGGCGGCAAAAAACCGCTTAAGGTGGATGTCCGCATAATTGCGACGACGAATCAGAGCCTGGAGAAAATGATCGAGGAAAAAAAGTTCCGGGAAGACCTTTACTACCGTCTTAACGTGGTGTCCATCCCCATGCCGCCGCTGCGCGAGCGCAAAGAGGACATCGGGCTGCTGGCCGAGCATTTCCTCAAGAAGTTCAACCGTTTGAATAACAAGAACATGCTGGAAACCGCGGATGAGACGATGCGCCTTCTGTCGGAATACAGCTGGCCCGGCAATGTCCGTGAACTGGAGCACGTCATGGAGATGGCGGTCGTCATGGGCGAAGGAACGGTCTTTATGCCCGAATTCCTGCCGCTTAACATCTGCAGCTACGCTTCCCGGAGAAAAGAGAAAGAAAAACTTACGTTTGAAATCGGCACTTCTGTCGAAGAGATGGAACGCCAGCTGCTGCTGGCAACGCTGCAGAAGACCGGAGGGAACAAGGAACAGGCCGCGCAAATGCTTAAGATAAGCATGAAAAGCCTCGGCAGCAAGATAAGCAAGTACAAACTCCTTGATGACGACGTGAGGTTCGCCGGCTAACGAGGGTTCGCTGAAGCCGCCATTTTTTCAACTCGCGTAGCGCTGCTGCGCGTCGTTAAAAAAATGGCGGCTTTTCCACTCAAATATCGAACCCTCACTACGAAAATGGGGGCTTCAGCGAACCCTCGGCGATGTATGAGTAACGTTACGTAAATCCACCCGTGTAGTTGTAGCGTGCCCATTTATGGGCGCTTCTTAAGACAAAGCAACTACAATGCAACTGCGGGATAGATCGGCAAGCTGTAGAAATTTGAACTCGCTCACTCGTTTTGCATCATGGGTGACAAGCGGGTTTTTTTATTGATAATCAAGCACATTTGCATATTTGGCCGCAAAAAAAGACTTGCGTTGGCACGTCATTTGCATTATCCTTAGATGGATACTTCTGCAATTTTCGCGAAGCCTGAATTACCGCTTCGAGGACATTGGGAGACAATGAGATGATGAAAATTTTCGATGAAAAGCCGTTCAGGGCCATGAAGAAGGGGATGGACTTCTCTGAACTTCAGCAGCGCCATATCTCCAACAATGTCGCCAACCTGGAGACGCCGGGATTCAAGGGGAAACGGATCAAATTCCAGGAAGCGCTGAAGGAAATTGTGGATGCTCGTTCTTCACTGCCGTTGAATAAAACGAATGCGCGCCACATGGGCGCTCCGGAATCATCCACTGACGCTCGGGCCAGCGTCCTGAAGACGTTGAGCGTGGATACGGAAATGGCGGAACTGGCAAAGAACAACCTTTTATACAATACCTACACCGAGATACTGATGCGCAAAGAAGAAATGCTGAAAACGGCAATAAAGTAATACAAAAGCGTTCTTGTGCTATACAGCGGATTATTGTAGCGTACGGGCTTTAGCCCGTACGGAGCTTCTTTACGCAGGCTGAAGCCTGCGGCTACCACGAGAACACAAGAACACGTGAACTCGAGAATGCCGTGAAAAAGAGGATTCTATGGGTATCTTTAACAGCATCGAGACCAGCGCGTCGGGATTGAACGCCCAGCGTGTCCGTATGGACACCATCGCGGAAAACATTGCCAACGTCAACACTACCCGCACTGGGAAAGGCGGGCCGTACCGCAAAAAGGAAGTGACGTTCGCGTCCTATCTCAAAAAGTCGATGGATGAGGACGGCCATATCGACAAACAGCGCGGGGTCAAAGTGAAAAAAGTGGCTGAAGACACCGCCCCGCCGCGCCTTGTGTATGACCCGGCCCATCCGGATGCCGACGAGAACGGCAACGTGGCCTTGCCAAACGTGGACCTTCCCAAGGAGATGGCGGACCTGATATCCACGACCCGCGCCTATGAGGCGAATGTCACCACGCTGAACGCCTCAAAGACCATGTTCTCGAAAGCGCTCGAAATAGCCAAGAGATGAGAAAGACATTGCAAATTTTAAAATGAAAATTGAGAATTGAACGACAGCGACAAATGAATACAGCGACTGATCTTAACGACGCGGCGTACGCAGGCCTTTGCCGTCCAATTTAAAATTTGCGATTTGAAATTCTTTTGAGAGGTATGCCACATGGACAGGATCACCCCCATCAAATTGACCCCCGTTCCTTCCGCCGGAGCGGCCGGCACCACGGATATCGGCCGGATCGACAAGACCTTCCAGAACGTTCTGTCGAAGGCGGTGGACGAGATCAATGAGAGCCAGACAAGAGCTGATACCCAGATAGAACAGCTGGCCGCAGGTAAAGTGGAAAACGTCCATCAGGCGATGATCGCCCTCGAAGAAGCGAGTATCGTCCTCCAGTTCACCTCTCAGGTCCGCAATAAAGTGGTGGAAGCCTATCAGGAGATAATGAGAATGCAGGTGTAAAAGAGGCAACGTAAAAGTTAAAGTGTAAAGTGAGAACGATGAGCGTTAATTAGAGTTTTTTAAGATACTTTCTTAATTGCCGTTGACAGATGTTGTTTTACATTTTTCATTTTTCATTTTACGTTTACTACGGAGGCTGTCGTGGCTATGATCGATCAATTCGCGGCTACATGGGCCAGGTTCAGCATGCAGCAGAAGATGACCATCGGCGTCCTCTTCATTGCGGTGCTGGGGAGCCTGGTATACCTTCCTTTCATGATCAGGACTCCCGACTATGGAGTCCTTTTTTCCAACGTCGGCGACCAGGATGCCGGACAGGTCATCGCTAAGCTGAAAGCGGACGGCGTGCCTTACAAGCTGGGCCCCGGAGGAAAAAGCATCCTTGTCCCCGAGGACAAGGTGCACGAGACGCGCCTTCAGATGGCCATGGTCAACCTGCCCGGCGGCACCGTCGGTTTTGAGCTCTTCGACAAGACGAACCTCGGGATCAGCGATTTTGTGCAGGAGCTGAATTATCAGCGCGCCCTGCAGGGCGAACTGTCGCGCACTATCATGCAGCTGGAAGAGGTGGAACAGGCGCGCGTCCATATCGTGATGCCGAAAGAGTCCGTGTTCATTGAAGACCAGAAGGAACCGACGGCCTCGGTGGTCCTCAAGATGAGATCCTCTCTCACCATGGGCAGGAAGCAGATCCAGGGCATCGTCCATCTTGTTGCGAGCAGCGTGCCGAGCCTCAAGCCCGGCAATGTCACCGTCATAGACAATCAGGGCAACGTACTTTCGATCGGCTCCGGAGATGATTCGATAGCTTCCCTTTCCAGCACACAGTACGAGATGGTCCAGAACGTTGAAAAATACATGGAGAGCAAGGCGCAGACGATGCTCGATAAAGTGCTCGGCCCCCAGCGCTCCATCGTGCGCGTCAGCGTCGATCTGGATTTCAGCCAGATCAAGACGGAAAAAGAGACCTTTGACCCTGACGCCGTGGTGCGCAGCGAGCAGACGACCAGCATCAACTCGTCCGGCGGCGCCGGCGGTGAGGAAGAAACGGAGAACAACGGCACGTATAACAAGGACGAGACCGTCAATAACTATGAAGTGGGCAAGACGGTACAGCAGATCGTGCAGGAAGTGGGCGACATAAAGCGCATGTCGGTGGCTGTTGTTCTCGATGGCAAATACAAGGCCTCCGAAGCGAATCCCGAAGAGAAGACCTACATTCCCCGCAACGACGAGGAGATCCAGAAACTGACCGACCTGGTGCAGCAGTCGGTGAATTTCAACATCGACCGCGGCGACGAGATAAAGATCCAGAACATCCCTTTCGACACAACTTACCAGGATGAGCTCAGGAAAGAGCTTGACGAGTCCGAGAAAAAAGCGAAAGCCGCGCACCGCAACGATTTCATCATGAACTCCGCCGTGAAAGCCGGCAAGTTCATTGCCCTCGCTCTCGTGATCCTGCTCGGTCTGAAGAAGATCGCCGATATGCGGCCGAAAGGCGGGACGGCTGAAAGCGGGGCATTCGCTTCAGCGACGGCAGCCGCGCCCGGCATCGCGCCGGGAATGGCCGGCGGCGGCGGCGCCACCAACCCGGAAGCCGACAAAATAGCGGATAACATCAAAAAGACATGGCTGACGCCATAAAAAGCAAAAGGCGTTCATGAGTTCCCGGGTTCTCGAGTTCTTGCGATGAACAACGGATCATTGCCTGCGACTACCGATAGAACACAAGAACACATGAACACGAGAACGCCCCTGAGTATTTAAAGGTATTCCATGCCACTATCCAACATCCAAAAAGCCGCGGTATTTCTTAAAAACATCGAACCGGCTGTCGCCATGGACGTCCTGAAGAAACTGGATGCCGGGACCGTCTCGGCCGTGAGCGCGGAAATGGCGAAGCTAACGGCTGTTTCCGATGAAGACAAAAAGACCGTCATGGACGAGTACGCGATGATGGCCACTCTGTCCGGCGGTGCGCCCGCGCAGGCCCCCGGCGCGCTTACCGGCACCGCGCCCTCCGCGCCTGAAGCGGCAATAACCGAGCCGGTTTTCGAATTTCCCGCCGCCGGTGGAGGCGCGGGAGACGGCGGGGCCGGGGCCGGAGCCACCGACATACCGGTTGACCTGATAAGGAAAATAGGATTCCCGCAGGTCGCCGAGGCCATCAAGGATGAACATCCCGTAGTTATAGGCCTTATCCTTTCCGCCTTCGATCCCGGGACGGCGGCTTCGCTGCTTGACGCTTTGCCGCAGGACGTGCAGCTGGACGCGCTCAGGCGCATCGCTGGCGGACAAACGGCGCTTCCTTCGGCGAAGGAACATGTCATGCGCTCGCTGAAACGTACGCTGGAGGAAAAGGAAAAGAACGTGACGGTCGTCTCCGGCGGCGGCTCGGAAACGACCGCCGAGATCCTGAGCTATTTCGGAGCGAAGAAGACTGAAGAGCTGGTGACCGCCCTCAAGCAGCAGGACGAAAAAAATGGGCGCCGATATCCAGGAACATATCCTGACGTTCGACAATGTATTCCTCAAGATAGAGGACGAAAAGGCTATTCAGAAAGCGCTGCGCAACATAGACCGCAAAGACCTCGCGCTCGCGCTGCGCAGGGCGAACGACGCCACTAAAGAACGCATCTACAAGAATATGTCCGCCGCGGCGTCGGAAATGCTGAAAGAGGACATGGAAGTCATGGGAAAGCAGAAGGTCGCGATGGTCGAGGAAGCGCAGCGCAAGGTCGTCGGCGTCCTGAAGACCATGGCCAAAGACGGGATCATCTCCTTCGCGAGCGCCAGGAAGGTGGAGGAAGAACTTGTCTGAGGAGATGCCCCGGCGCATCATCAAGAAGGTCCGCCTTAACGATTCTCCGCTTCTTTACGGCGACAAAAAGATAGAGGGCATACTCGCCGGCTCCGTCGAAGCGACTGGAAGCCTCGTGGACATCCGCGCCGTGGAACGCCGTGTCGGCCAGATCCTGGAAGACGCGCAGAAGAGGGCTGTCCAGATAGAAAAAGACGCGTATGAGCGGGGTTTCCGCAAGGGAGTGGACGACGCGATACAGCGCGCCCAGGCGGAAACCGACAAGATGTGCCGGGAATCCGCTGAAGAGGCCAGACGGTTGATCCAGGGTATCCACGACGAACGGGAACGGATACTCTCGGCGATCGAACCTCAGGTCATCGAGCTGGTCATCCGCGTCGCGCGCAAGGTAATCCGGCAGCAGCTGGACGCGAAGGAAAAGGAAGTGGTGGTCGCTCTCGCGCGGGGAGCGCTGAAACAGGCCGCCAATGAGGAAAGCGTAAAGATCAAGATAAACCCCGCGGATTATCAGGCGGTGCAGGAAAACCGCGAAGGCCTGGTTGCCGAGGCCGACAACATCGCGCGGGTCGAGATAGAAAGCGACCGGGCGGTACCGCCGGGCAACTGCGTCATCGAAACGTCGTGCGGGACCATCGACGCGGGCACGGAAGCGCAGATGGAGAACATAGAAGAAGCGTTCAACGAACTCATCGATAAAAATATCGACGGCAGCAGGAAAGAATAGCAGATCGTGAGTGCCGTTGACGCGCGCCTGAAGGCCTGCAAGCTGTCGTTGACCTTGTCTCTGCTGATTGCTGAAAGCTGACATCTGACAGCTGGTTTTTGCTGTTAAGGAGTCGTTGTGGCTTCTCCCCTCGATCTTCAGAAATATTTCGACATGCTTGACCGTACCGATCCGATAAGATCGTTCGGCCGCATCGCGCAGGTCATCGGCCTTGTCATGGAATCGCAGGGGCCGCGGGTCTCGGTCGGCGATCTCTGTTTCGTGGAAAATACCCGGCGGCACACGTCCATCCCCGTGGAAGTGGTGGGCCTGCGCAACGACCGGGTGCTGCTGATGCCTCTTGAAGAAATGCACGGGGTAGGCATAGGCAGCCGGGTGGTTTCCAGCGGCAAGCCGATAACGGTACAGGTGGGGGACGATCTTCTCGGCAGGACTATCGATCCCCTGGGCAGGCCGCTGGACGGAAAAGGGCCTCTCGCCTCAATGGAAGAACGCTCGCTGCTTAACGCTCCGCCCAATCCCATGACCCGCGCCCGCATAGAGAAACCCCTTTCCACCGGGGTGCGCGCCATAGACGGAACGCTGACGTGCGGCAGGGGGCAGCGTATCGGCATTTTCGCCGGCAGCGGAGTGGGAAAAAGCACGCTGATGGGCATGATAGCGCGCAATACCGAGGCCGACGTCAACGTTATCGCGCTTATCGGCGAACGCGGCCGGGAAGTGCGCGACTTTATCGATAAAGACCTCAAGGAAGACGGGCTCAAACGGTCGGTCATCATCGCGGTAACTTCGGAGAAATCGGCCTTGATGCGCTACAAGGGCGTCCTGACCGCGTCGACGATAGCCGAATACTTCCGCGACAAGGGGTTGAACGTGGTGCTGATGATGGACTCGGTCACCCGTTTCGCGCTGGCGTCCCGCGAGATCGGCCTCGCGATCGGCGAGCCCCCCACGACCAAAGGCTATCCGCCGTCCGTGTTCGCGGCCCTGCCCAAGGTGCTGGAACGTTCCGGCAACTCGGAACACGGCAACATCACCGGTTTTTACACGGTGCTGGTCGAAGGTGACGACATGAACGACCCTATAGCCGACGCGGTGCGTTCCATCCTGGACGGGCACATCGTCCTCTCACGCGCCATCGCCTCGCAGAACCATTATCCGGCCATAGACGTGCTGGAAAGCATAAGCCGCCTGATGCCGGACGTCACCACGCCGGAACACCGGATGCTGGCCGGTAAGCTGCGCGACATTCTTTCGACGTACCGGGAAGCGGCGGACCTTATCAATATCGGGGCTTACGTGGACGGCAGCAATCCGAAGATCGACTACGCCAAGAAGATGATCGACAGGGTGAACGGGTACCTCCGGCAGAATGTCGAAGAACGTGTGACGCTGGCGGGCGGCATAGCGGAACTGGAAAGGATTTTCGCGCAATGAAACCGTTTAAGTTCAAGCTCGAGAAGGTTCTGGACCACAAGAAGACCGTCGAGGATGAGCGTAAAGGTCAGTTCTCGTGCGCCGAGAGGCAATGCCGCGACAACGAACAGGTGCTTGACGATCTTAAAAAAAAGGAAGAAAACCTCGTCGATACACTGCGCGCCGTCCAGTCCGGCGTGATGAATGTCAGCGACATGGTACTCAACTACAATCATTTCCTTTCCCTGGAGCAGAAGATCACGGGCCAGTCCGAAAAGGTTCAGCAGCTCCGGGAAAAGGTCAGCGACTGCAGGCAGCAGCTCATCGCCGCGAAAAAAGAGAAAGAGATCCTCGAGAAAATAAAGGATAAGCAGCATCAGGGATACGTCAGGGAAACTAACCGCCAGGAACAGAAAGTGAACGACGAGATCGGCATTCACCGTTTCAACCGCAGGGAGAAAAGCTGATGGCCGACGAAAAACCGAAAAAAGCTCCCCCGGCTGCCGCGCCGGGAAAAATAAAGGCCCTGTTCGACAAGGCGATGGCGGTCAAAATGCCCGGCGGTATCCCTCTGCCAGTGTTTCTCGGCGTTTTTTTGGGTGTTTTCATCATCGGCACGACCGTGATGGCATATGTTGGTTTGAACCGCATAGACCGCGCGCGCAGGCAGCACATGCCCGCGCGGCAGCCCATGGCTGATGATAAGGGGAAAGGCCGCCCGGCCGGTCACGCCGCGGCGGCCGGGTCGCCGACATCGAAGCACAGCGCGGCGCCCGGCGGACGTTCACCCCAGGCCGCTGCCGCTTCCGGCGGCGAAATGGACAATAAGGTGGTAAATTTCCTCCTTCATTCGTATGAGGAGCAGAAGGCGCAGATCTCCCTGCAGGACGATAAAATTACCCGCCTTGAAGGCGCCCTGGCGGCGATGGAGAAAAAAATGGCCTTGCCCGCGCCGGTTTCCGCCGTTCCCGCTCCAGGTGCCCCGGCAGCCGCCCGTCAGTCCGCCCCTGCCGCCGTTCCTTCCGCCGCGCCGGTAAAAGCCCCTCCATCGTCAACCGCGAAAAAAGCCGGGCAATCCGTGGCCGGGATGTCCGATATTAAACGCCTGGCAGAACTCTATACGCAGATGAAGCCCGTCGATGTCAGCGCGATCGTCGAGGACCTGGACGACGATATCCTTATCCGCGTATTTGCCCGCATGAAACCCCGCACCGTCGCGAAGATCCTTTCACTGATGGATCCCGAGCGCGCAGCCCGCCTCAGCAGAAAGATCGCCACCTGACTCCGAAAAAATGGCGGACGGCTGCCATTTTTCCGGAGAAATAGAACAACCTGAGTTAATAAAAATAACTTCCGCGTAGCGAGCTTCAGCCCATGCGTAACGTCCAGTTGCTCACTGGTCTGGCGAAAACCTGCCTGTGTAACTGCAGCCTGCCCATTTATGGGCGCCTTTAGAGAATCATTGTATTTGCCCGTTGGTGTCACTCCCGCGAAAGCGGGAATCCATGAATATCATCAATCGTATATCCCTGCCTCTTTCCATCCCTTGCCCGCAAGCAGCGCAGCAACAGTTACTTGAAAATGGCGCAGTACGCCATTTTCAAGACATGGTACATTAATTGCATTACAGTAATCAGGTGCACTGTCTCTATTCCGTAAAAAAAGGTGGTGAGAAAAGAATGCAGATCAGCAATGTGTTTGATGTAAGAGCCGCGTCGCAGCAGAAATCTGTCGAGGCCCTTTCTTCCGCGGGCCCGAAAGACGCGTTTGAAAAAGAGCTCTCCGAAGCTCGGGGCGGCACGCGGCCGTCGGAGTTGCGGGACGCGAGTCCGCGGGAAGACGGGAAACAGGCGCCGGGCGCGCAAGTGAAAAGCGCTGAAGATGCCTCAAGCGAGGCTGTTTCTTCGAAAGACGCAAAGGTTCCGGGTGAAAACACGGGAAATAACGAAGAAGCTGGAACGAAAGAGATGCCGCGCGCGGACAATGACGCGGCGGGATCCGACCGTTCTGTTCGGGAGGATGGACAGGCGTCCGTTGTCGTTGTTTCGGAAATGCAGGTGGCAATGGCCCTGGAGGCACAACCTGCGCCCGTCGAACGGGCCTCTGTTCCGCAGCCTGAAGCAGTTGCCGTCTCAGACGGCATGGCGATGGCGATCCCTGAAAGCGGAACGATCGTCCCGGCAGGAAGGATGGAAACAGAGGCCGGTAAGCCGGTAACGGTCGCGGCGGAAGGGAAAGAATCAAAAGAGTTGGCGGAAACCGCGGTTGGGACATCCGGAACGGTTAAAGAACCGCTTGGCGGGTCACAGCGTTTCGAAAATGTGTCGGCAAAAGCCGCCGCATCGGAGGAAAAGGGAACAATGCCGGATACGTCCGCGAAAGTGCGTGTAGCTTCCGCAGAAGCGGAGCCGCAGGAAACAACGTTCGTTCCCGCGGATCCGGCGACTGTTCGTGAAGACGCGCCGGCGCTGTACGCGCCTGACGGAAAAACCACGGCGTCTCCCGAAGCGGCAGGTGTACCCGTGCCTCGGGAAGCGGACGCCCCTGATCGCGTTGAGCGGGCCGCCGGCACGCACAAGGAGAAGCAGGTTGTCGCTCCTGACGTGTTCGGCCGGGCAGTTCAGGCGGAAGCGGTATCGCTTCCCGCGAACGGGACGGATGATCCGGAGGGAACTGAGCAGCCGCCGGAAGTACATCCCGCGAAACGCCGCGCCGCGGAAAAAAGCGGTAAAACCGAAGCTTCCACGGCGGCTTCCGTTGATACCGCTGATGGGACGATGTACGCGGCCGATCAGGCGGTAAAGACGATGCCGTCCGGCGGAAAGGTGCAGTACGAAGCTGCCGGTAACACGCGCAAAGAGGGACACGCGCGCGCGCGGCAGGCTGTCGCGAATGTTCCATCGTCCGATGCTCCGGACGAGCGTTCCGTTACTCCAGGCCTGTCCGGATCCGCCGCGGCTCAGCCGCAGCAGGCAGCGCCGGCGAAGGAAATCGTCATTCCGGCGCCCGCGAGCCCGGACGTGAACGCCATGATCGGACAGATCGTCAAGCAGGCGAAGATCGCGGTTCAGGATAACCGCAGCGAGATGGTCATCCGGCTGCAGCCCGGGAATCTCGGCACGCTGAACATGACGATCGTCACCGAGAATGATTCGGTAAGCGTCCGTATCCAGGTGGACAACAAGGCCGTCAAGGACATGCTCGAATCCAATATCGGGCAATTGACGGGATCGTTGAACAGCCAGGGCATGAAGGTGGACGGGCTTGGCATTACCGTCGCTCCGCGTCCGGCCGATACCGCGTTCGGTTTCAACGGTTTCGGCTGGGGAGGCATGACCGGCCATGGCGCGTCGCAGGACAATTCGTGGGCCCGTTACTCCGGGAATTACGTCCCGGCAGGCATGGCGGCCGACGATCCGGCGGGCGAATACCGTTCACTGTCGGCAGCCTGGGCCGGCCGTATGGCGGGATCCAGCGGCGCGGTCGACTATCTGGTCTGAAAAAAGGGGTGATCGATAATGAACAACGTAAATTCGGCGGCAGGCATGGCGGCAAAATCAGTCACTTCGTACGACGTGTCGAGTGAAGTAAAAAGGAAGTCGACTGAACTCGACAAGAACGACTTTCTGAGGCTGATGATCTCTCAGCTCCAGCATCAGGACCCTCTGAAACCGTTGAGCAACGAGGAGTTCGTCGCGCAGATGGCGCAGTTCAGCTCGCTGGAGCAGATGACAAACCTCAGTACTACGATGGAGACGTTCACGTCCAACATGACGGGCATGCAGGCCGGCAACATGATAGGTTGGAAAGTGACAGGGATCGACGCGGACGGCAACACGGTGTCGGGCACAGTGACAGGCGTGAGCTTCTCCGACGGGAAAGCGGTACTGAAGGTCGGCGACAAAACACTGCCTCTGTCGGGGTTGTCAGAGATGTCGGCATAGGTGAGAGCCATGATAGAACGCATACAGCGGGTATCGCAGACGCCGTCATCGACGCCGCTGCGGCAGGTGAACGGTAACAAACCGGCTGCCGGAGCGGGCGCTTTCGAGAACGTTCTGGCGAACGAACGGCTCAAGTTCTCGCAGCACGCGCAGGACCGGCTGGCCCAGCGGAAGATGAACCTTTCCGACGGCGACGTGGCGAAGATAGCCGACGCCGTGGACAAGGCCGCGACCAAAGGGTCCCGTGAATCCCTGGTGCTGCTGGACAACATGGCTCTGGTCGTCAGTATCACGAACAGGACCGTCATAACCGCAGTCGACAAGGATAAGATGAAGGAAAACGTCTTTACCAACATCGACAGCGCGATCATCGTAGATTAACAACGCCGTACCAGGCCGGACCTCTCCCGAGGGGGCCTGCGCAGCGCCCTTTCCGCCGACCGAATGAAGCGGAAAAGGACAACAGTCATCTTTGCCGTGCCCATTGCCCCGCCGTATGCCGTCCACTGGCAATTGGCCACTGGTAACTGGTCACTGTAACAGGGAGGTCACTCACATGATGCCATCAATGTTTTCCGGTGTGTCGGGCCTGAGGAACCATCAGACCCGCCTCAACGTCATAGGCAACAACCTTGCGAACATCAACACCGTGGGATATAAGTATTCCCGCGTTCTTTTCAGCGACATGATGTACCAGACGATACAAAGCGCTTCCGCGCCTCAGGGCGGCCGCGGCGGTATCAACCCGCAGCAGGTCGGCCTCGGCATGGAGGTGAGTTCCATCGGCACCATACATACCGGCGGCAACCTGGAATCGACGGGTGTTACCACGGACATGGCGATCCAGGGAGACGGGTTCTTCGTGCTTTCCGACGGAACGAACACCTGGTATACCCGCGCCGGGAATTTCGACCTGAACGAAGGCATCCTGGTGAACCCTTCCAACGGCCTCGTTGTACAGGGATGGGAAGCCGTTGACGGCGAAGTGGATACCAGCCGCACGCTCGGCAGTATCAGCATACCTCTGGGCGGCCGCATGCTCTCGCAGCCGACAACTGAGGTGAACTACGTCGGGAACCTTACAGCCAGCGGCTCGGTGGCCCTCGGTACTGTGACCGACTCTGTTCCTTTTCTTTCCGCTGCGAAAAGCGCTTCCACCCTCGTTGGGCTTAAGAACAGTTCAGGTGCAAACATCGGCGTACAGGACGGCGACACTATCACGATCAACGGGACCGTTGGCGCGACGGCATTCACGGGCACGCTTGCCGTTACCGATACGACGGACCTCAACACGCTTGCCGTCCAGGTACAGGCCGTGATCAGGGCCGCCGGCACGGGGACGGAGACGGTAGCCGTTCAGCCTACGGGCGCTCTCCGCGTGACAACGGGCGGGTCCAATATCACCGACCTGCAGTTGAGTATTAATGGCAACTCCGTGTTCAACGCGGCTTTCGCGTACGCGGACATAACCAACCCCGGCAGCGCCGATTCAAATACGCTCCGCTCCGCCGCCACGGGTACGGATGCCCTCGTCAGTCTTTACAACGCGAGCGGAGTCAGCCTGGGCCTGCAGGCGGGCGACGACATCACGCTGCTCAGCGCGGTGGTCAGAGGCAGCCTGATGTCAAACACGTCGGTCCTCGCGGACATAACCGCGGCGACCACGCTGGAAGACTACCGGGCGGCCCTGGCGACGACCATTTTCGGCGCCTCGCCGAGCACCGGCGAAACGGTGCAGGTCGATGCGGACGGCTCCATCAGGGTCACAGGCGCGACAGGCTCGGCGAACGCGGTCACCGCGCTCGAGATCGGCGCGGGGGCTGATCCCGGCGACGACAACCGGGCCGTGTTCAGGCTTGCCAGCGTGTGCACCGAATCACAGGCCGCGCGCGACGCATCTAATTACCGAATCGCCACCGAAGTGTACGATTCTCAGGGCACGGCGCACAGCGTGAACATCGCGTTCACCAAGACGGACAGCAACACATGGTCGTGGGAAAGCACCTGGCTGGGCACGTCCGTGGGAAGCGGCACGCTGGTGTTCAATTCGAACGGCGGCCTGATAAGTTCTACCGGCGATCTTTCTCTTCCGATCACTAACGGCGCCGTCACGCCGCTGAACGTGACACCCGATTTCAGCAGCCTCAGCCAGCTGGATTCCGACTATTCGGTGACGCTGTCAAGCCAGGACGGGTATCCGGTGGGCGCGCTGTCAAAGTACGAAATATCGAATACCGGCCTTGTCACCGGCATCTATACGAACGGCCTGAACGAAGTGCTGGGGCAGATCGCGCTTTCGCGGTTCTCGAACCCGGGCGGCCTTACCCGTGAAGGGGAGAACCTTTACTCCCAGTCCACGAACTCGGGCCTGCCTCAGACGGGCGCCGCCGGCACCGCCGGGCGCGGCACGATAGCGGTCGGCAACCTTGAGATGTCCAACGTGGATATCGCCTCCGAGTTCACCAACATGATCATCACGGAACGCGGTTTCCAGGCGAACTCCAAGGTCATCACGACATCCGACGAGATGCTGCAGGAACTGGTGAACCTCAAGAGATAAAGGCGGCTATCAGACCGGCAGATCAGCAGCACCAGCTTAACAACAAAACAACATAAAGTATACCGATAATAGTATTGTTAAGCTTGAGCTGTTGTCTGCCGGCCTGCCGGCTGACCTGAGAGTATTGCAGGCGCCGGCTTCAGCCGGTGCCTACCTTGTTTTTTGCCGTTGCTGTTTATTGATTACCATGGACCTTACGACTGTCATAGGCATCCTTTCAGGTTTCGCTTTGGTCGTCGCCGCCATTTTCACGGGCGGCGGCCTGCACTCCTTTTTTGATCTGCCGTCCATTATGATCACGATCGGTGGGACGCTGGCTTCCACACTGGCCAACTATCCGCTTCCCCGCATTATCGGCATCCTGGGCGTGGTGAGCAAGGCTTTCTTCAACGAGCTGCCGGAACATAACGAGATCGTCCGCACGTTCGTCAATTTTGCGGAGAAGGCGCGCCGCGACGGCCTGCTTTCCCTGGAAGAAGAAGTGGACGCGTTGCCCGATACCTTCATCCGCCAGGGCATTTACCTGATCATAGACGGGGTCAACGCTGATACGATCCGGAATATCCTGAACAACGAGATCGTGTTTCTCCGTGAGCGGCATAAGACGGGCCAGGGTATCTTCACCACCATGGCCCAGTACGCGCCGGCTTTCGGGATGATCGGCACGCTGATAGGCCTTATCCAGATGCTGCGCAACCTGAACGATCCCGCTTCCATCGGCCCGGGGATGGCCACGGCGCTGATCACCACTTTTTACGGCGCCATCATGGCAAACCTGATTTTCCTGCCGATAGCCGGAAAATTGAAAACGCGTTCGCGGGAAGAAGTGGTGCTTAAGGAACTGACGATAGAAGGCATCATGTCCCTGCAGGCCGGCGACAGCCCGCGCATCATTGACATGAAGCTGAAAGCTTTCATAGAACCGCGCATCCGCGAGACGTACAAGAGAACCGAAAAGAGCGAATGAGCGGCAGGCGCCGGCTTCAGCCGGCGCGTTTGATGTGACGCGCTTTTTCCCATTTACACTTTACATTTTTCACTGGTTCATAAATCCCATGCCTCTTTCCGTCAGCCGTTTTCACCATGATGACGATGACGCGGCCGGCTTCCCTCAGGCGCAGGGCTGGATGGTCACTTTCGCCGACCTGATGTCGCTGATGCTGACTTTCTTTGTGCTCCTGGTGGCGATCGTATCGGTCAGCGAGCCGCATTATCAGGCTCTTTCCGAATCGCTGCGCGCGGCGCTCGGCGGCGCCGGCGCGCCGGTGTCCGAGTACGTGCAGCGGATAGTCAGCCAGCTGGGAGAAGGTGTGCGCGCCGCCGATGTCGTGGACGAACGCACCGGGCTGATCCGGTATCCCTACATAGCCGTAGGCAAGGACCTGCCTTCAACGATGGTCAAACGACCGGTGAAGCCCATCGTCGAAGCTCCGGTCTTCTTCGCGTCACAGACGGCCGCGCTTTCTCCGCAGGCGTTCCCGGTGCTGGACGCGATAGCCGTCCGTTTTCAGAACCTTTCCTTTCCGTTACGGGTGGAAGGCTACGCTGACGATGTCCCTTCAACGCCGCCGGAAGCCCGTCAGGATATCGCCGCCCGCCGCGCGGTCGCCGTCGCGGAATATCTGGCGAAGAAAGGCATCCCGGAAGATGTCCTTTCCGTTGCCGTCTGCAGCGATTATACCACGACGCGGCGGAAACGCGTTGCCGGCCAGCCTCCGCGGCAGCTTGACGTAGTGGCGCTGGACAAGTAAGGCGCGCGATCGGTTTTGTATCCCTCTCCTGAGGGAGAGGGCACAAGGGAAACCATGTTTACCGCTTATCGTTCAGCCGATGAAACCTCTCCCACCCAACCGTGGCTCGGGCTTTATTCGGGTATCATGACCATAATGCTCGCTTTCTTTCTTTCGTTATTCTGCACGGGGAACGCGCGCAGGGACGATAAGCGGTTTGAAGCGGCCAGGCAATCTTTATCAAGCGCCGCGGGCATGGGACTGCTGCGCCATCAGACCAAAGAAGAACCGGTACCGCCGGACAGGGGCGCGTCCGTCCCGTTATCCGAACTCGAACGCCTTGTCATGGGGCCCGGTGTCACCATGTACAGGATAAAGCACGGCATGGCGGTGGCGGTTCCCGCTTCCCTTCTTTTCATGCGGGACGGCATCACTCCGGGAGACGCTTCGCGCGAGATACTCGATAAGGTAGTGGCTTACGCCCGCTGCGGCAGCACCCGCATTTCCGTGGAATGCTGCGCCATGAACGCGAACGAAAGCGGCGTGGCGTGGGACACGTCGCTGCGGCGCGCCATGGCCATAGGCGGGTACCTGACGACGCACGGGGTGGACGCCTCGCGCATCTGCCCCGTCGGCATGGGCCGCACCCCCGATTCGGTTGAAAAAGATGCGGGAAATAATGTTATAATTAACTTCTATTACGAATAGCCCCGGGAAAACGGCAAGAAGCCGCCGTTTTTCCGGGACAGGTTGCTTCGCAACAACGACGAAGAAAAGTGCAAAGTGGCGCGTGCTTCAGCCCGCGCGTCGCATCCAACGCGCTTTTATGATGCCGGTGAAAGCCGTTGATGTTCAATTTGCATTTTTAAATTTGAAATTTGAAATATCATCTTTTACGCCTGGAACACTCAGTAATAGCTAAGATATCGTGCGTAACATCTAAGTAATGAAGGGGCCCTGAACATGAAAAATCTGCTGGCAAAGATCCTCAAACCCCAGGTGCTTATCATCCTCGGTACCGTGGCAGCGTCTATCGCTCTTTCGTTCATCATAGTCAACTCCATCATTATCCCCGGCGCCCTGAAGAAATACGGCCTCGCGCCCGTTCCTGCGGCCAAAGCCGAAGAGAAAAAAGAAGCGAAGGAACCAAAAAAAGAAGCCAAAGAAGGCGGGAAAGAAAAGGCCGGCGCGAAGAAAGAGATCGGGCCCATGTTCAATCTCAATCCCATTATCGTCAACGTGGCCGGTTCGGACGCTC
>CAZNYG010000010.1:0-29111 GCA_964577205.1 uncultured Elusimicrobiales bacterium
GAAGGATTTACCGCGGCGCAGATAGCGAACCTGCTGGAGGAAAAAAAGATCGCGGGACGGGAGCGTTTCCTTTCCCTGGCACGGGAACGTTCCCTGGAAGGGTATCTTTTTCCGCAGACCTATTTTTTTGAACCGGGCATCGATGAAGAGGAAATTATGAACCGGATGACGCGCGAATTCCGGCGCGTTTTTACTCCTGAAATGGCGGAACGGGCAAAAAGCATTGGCATGAGTGAACGGGATATCGTCATCATGGCTTCGATCATCGAAAAAGAGGCGGTCAATCCCGAAGAAAGGCCGATCATCGCCGGCGTGTTTTACAACCGCCTGCGCCGCCGCCAGTATCTGGGTTCCTGCGCCACGGTGCAGTACGCCCTCGCAAAACGGAAGGCCCAGCTCTCCCTTGAAGACGTCAGGATCGATTCGCCCTATAACACGTACCGGCACCTGGGCCTGCCGCCCGGCCCTGTCTGCAATCCCGGAAAGGCAGCGATACACGCGGCCCTTTATCCCGCGGAAACCGATAACCTGTATTTCGTGGCCGACGGCACCGGCACCCATTATTTTTCGCGTTCGTTCAGGCAGCATGTCCGAAATAAAAAGATGGCAGAGATTCGGGAACGGACAGGAAAGACCCGGTGAACTTACGGAACGGCAACGCCGGTTACGATGCCCGTTGAAGCATTAATGGAGTTTTTTATCGTTATGAGTCGTTACGGGCCTCGTCACCGACCGACGTGTCTTTGCCGTTCCGGGTTGTTGCCGTTGTAAACTTAAGCCAATGAAAAGCGTCTATGTATAACAGGGAAGAAGAGCTGGGCGTTATCCGCAAAGCGCGGGGCGGGGACACCGAGGCGTTCGGTATTCTCGTCTATCGCTACCAGAACGAACTGCAGAACCTTGCCGCCGGGATGCTGAATTCACGCGACGAAGCGGACGACGTCGCTTCCGAAGCGTTCGTCAAAGCGTGGAGCGCGCTGGGCGGCTTCCGGAACGATTGCAGTTTCAAAACGTGGCTGTGGCGTATAGCCATCAACCTGTGCCGGAGCCATCTCCGCAGGCGCTATATCCAGCGGAGGATCTTTTTCCGTAGGGAAACGGACGACGATGACCGCGGGGGCGCCTCGAAAGACGAATTGCAGGATACTTCAACCGATGCCGATCCGGCCCGCGCGGCCGAGAACAGCAACGTCCGCTTTAAGATCGAACGGGCGCGCCGTGTCCTCAGTCCCCGCGAGAACGAAGTCTTTGCCCTCAAATACGACCAGGATATGACCATAGCCGAGATCGGCGCTCTCCTTTCGCTGTCCCCGAACACGGTAAAGGTACTTCTTTTCCGCGCCACTAAAAAAATAGCCGTTGCTTTGAAGGATTACCGAAAATGAACTGCAGGAGCCTTCACAAAGAGATCGTGCCCTACTATTCGAACGAGCTCTCGCCGGCGGAAAGAGCGGCGGTTGAACGCCATCTTCAGCTGTGTCCGGCATGCGCCCGTTCAGCCTACGATCTTTCTCTTGCCATCCGGGACGCCCGGGCTTCCCGGACGGCCATGAGGACCCGCGATCTTTGGCCCCTCGTCAGGGAGTCCATCGAAGCCAGGCCTCCTCTTGTGCCTCATCCGTTCTTAAGCCTCGTCTTCAGCCTGGTATTGATCGGCTTACTGATCACTGATTTGCGGTTCATGCTGCCTCAGCGGCTGAGCTCCGCGGAACTTCAGATCGTCAACGAGATGGAGTTCCTGAAGGATTATGATATGTGGGAAAACCTGGATGTACTTGAAATGTCCGACCTTTCATGACCGGGTGAACAGGAGATGATATATATGCGATGGGGCCGCGTCAAAGGCTTTACCGCGACAGCGTTTATCATAGCGTTTGCCGCAGTTCCCGCCGCGCGGGCGGCAGGACGGGACATAGCACCGCAGGGATGCAGTTGCCCGTCTGAAAGTCATTTGACGCGGGATCAGCGGCGGAACCTTCAACGCAATTATGACTCCTGGAGCAGCCTTACCTCTCAGCAGAAAAACGAGTATAATTTCCGTTTCCGGCAGTTCCACAGGCTTCCTTCCGGCCGACAGAAAGCCGTGCGCGGCAATTTTTCCCGCTGGCAGCACATGCCGCAGGCTCACAGGAACGCTTTGAAAGAGCGGTATCGCCGCTGGCAGGCGCTGTCCCCCGAACAGAAACAGCGTTTACGCGACAAGGCCCGCCGTCTTCCATGAGTACCAGAAAAGGAGAATGCGTCATGATCAGAATGATCGCCGTGATCGCTGTTGCAGCCGGTTTGATCGCTCCCGCCGCGGCAGGCGAGGGGCCCGCGAACCGGGAGCGCCCGCGCAGGAACCCTCCTGCTCTTCAGGAGGAACAAGACGCGCGTCCGGGATCCGGAGACGCTCCCGCGCGGGGAAACGCGGTTTTGGATCCGGCGCGGGCACAACGCGAGGCCGCGCGGATGAGGCATCGCAAACCGTTTGGCCGGCCGGACGCTGAGCCTTCATCCATCAACGACGGGCCCGCTGCGGCGCGGGGGCTTTCCGCCAGAGAGAGAGCCGGCCGGCACCGCCGGATGCGCGCCGGGCGCGGAATGCCGCCGCTGGAATAAGGACATTCCCCTTTCAGGCGCTCCTTGATTCATCCTTGATAACTTTGATACAATGACTCAAAAGCACGGCAGCGTTCTTCCCGGAGAGAACCTTTTATCCGGGGTTTTTTATTGCATTCAAATGGTGACATGATGAGTAATCCCCGAATATATCTGGATCACAGCGCCACGACTCCCGTCCGCCCCGAAGTCCTGGAGGCGATGCTGCCCTGTCTCGGGGGGGCCTACGGGAACGCATCCAGCGTGCACAGTTTCGGGCAGGAAGCCAAACATATCCTCGAGGAAGCGCGACATAAAACGGCTTATCTTCTGGGGGCGGCAAAACCCGAAGAGATCTATTTTACCGGCTGCGGCACGGAATCGGATAACCTTGCCATTAAGGGCATTGCCTGGGCCAACCGCGAATTCGGCAGACACATCATCACCACGGAAATAGAGCATCACGCTGTCCTGCATACCTGCGAATACCTTGAAAAACTGGGGTTTAACGTCACTTACCTGCCGGTCAGCAGACGCGGGATCGTTGACCCGGAAGATGTCCGGAAAGCCATCACGCCGGGAACGATACTGGTCTCCATAATGCACGCTAACAATGAGGTGGGTACCCTCCAGCCCATTGCCGAGACCGGCCGTGTCGTCAATGAGGAGAACGCGCGCCGGCTGGACGCCGGAAAGCGCCGGATGTATTTCCATACCGACGCCGTGCAGACCGCCGGGAAAATGCCGTTGAACGTTCAGGAACTGGGGGTCGATCTTCTCTCGGTGTCCGCCCATAAGTTCTACGCGTCCAAAGGCGTGGGCGCCCTTTACGTCCGGCGGGGAACCGTTATCCAGCCCATTCTTCACGGCGGGCATCACGAAAACAATATGCGGGCCGGGACTGAAAACGTCGCCGGTATCGCCGGCATGGTCCGCGCGCTTGAGCTGTGCGCGAGGGAATATCCGGCCGAACAGGAACGGATCGGCGCGTTAAGGGACCGCCTGGAACATGGCATCCGCGGCCGGATCGAAGCTGTCAGCGTCAACGGCGAAGGGGCTCCGCGCGTGCCCAGCGTGCTTAACGTGAATTTCGAATATATCGAAGGCGAATCCCTTCTTCTTTCGCTGGACCTCGAGGGCATCGCCTGTTCCACGGGCTCGGCCTGCGCTTCGGGTTCGGTGGGCAGTTCCCACGTGCTTAAGGCGATGCGGGTTGATCCGGTCGCGGCGCAGGGAGCCATCCGTTTTTCGCTGGGGCACCAGAACACCGAGGCCGAGATCGACCGGGTACTGGAAACGCTGCCCGGGATCGTCGGCCGTCTCCGGGCAATGTCGCCGGTGTGGAAAAACAGAAAACAAAGACATTGTAAATTTTAAATCGCAAATTGCAAATTGAAAGACAAAAGCAAAACACAAAACGAAAGAACGTAACAGAGTACTTATAAGTAAGTCGAACAATTTGCGTTTTGCGATTTGCGATCTTAAATGTTGTTCATTATACATAACAGGAGAAGACCATGGCCAGGATCAAAAAAGTCACAGGCAGAGAGATCGTCGATTCGCGCGGCAACCCCACAGTTGAAGCTGACGTCATTCTTGATAACGGAACGCTTGGCAGAGCGGCAGTCCCATCCGGAGCCTCGACCGGCGAACGCGAGGCGCTGGAACTGCGTGACGGCGATAAAAAGCGTTTCCTGGGTAAAGGCGTGCTGACGGCCGTCAAGAACATCAATACGATAATCGGCCCCGCTATCGCCGGCATGGAGATCGAAGGGCAGCAGGCCATCGATGACAAGATGCTGGCCCTCGACGGAACTGACTTCAAGAGCAAACTCGGCGCGAACGCGATCCTCGGCGTATCCCTTGCGTGCGCCCGCGCGGGAGCCAACGACCGGAAAATGCCGCTGTACGAGTATCTTCGCGGCATCTACGGCTTGAAATACAACGATTACGTCCTTCCCGTGCCCCTAATGAACATCCTGAACGGCGGCGCGCACGCGGACAACAACGTCGACCTCCAGGAATTCATGATCGCCCCGGTCGGCGCTCCTTCGTTCCGCGAAGCTCTGCGCATGGGCGCGGAAGTGTTCCATAACCTCAAAAAAGTCCTCAAGGCGAAAGGCGACATCACCGCTGTCGGCGACGAAGGCGGATTCGCCCCGAACCTGAAATCCAACGAAGAAGCGCTCGCCGTTATCGGCGAAGCCATCAAGGCGGCGGGGTACACGCTGGGCAAAGACATCCTTCTCGCGCTGGACAGCGCGGCCAGCGAACTGTACGAAGACGGCAAATATACCCTTGAAGGCGAAACGAAGGATAAGGTGAAAGACTTCGACCAGATGATCTCCTTCTACGAAGATCTGGCGAAGAAATACCCGATCATTTCCATTGAGGACGGCCTGAGCGAAAAAGACTGGGACGGCTGGAAGAAGCTGACTGACCGTCTTGGCGGGAAGATGCAGCTTGTCGGCGACGATATTTTCGTGACTAACACGAAGATATTTTCCGAAGGCATCAAGAAGGGCATTGCCAATTCCATCCTCATCAAGGTCAACCAGATCGGCTCGCTTTCCGAGACGGTCGCCGCGGTGCAGATGGCATATAAGGCCGGGTATACGGCGGTTATGTCCCATCGTTCCGGTGAAACGGAAGACACGTTCATCGCCGACCTGTCGGTCGCGCTGAACACCGGGCAGATCAAGACCGGCTCGGCGTCGCGCACGGACCGCGTCGCGAAATACAATCAGCTGCTCCGGATCGAAGAAGAGCTGGGGAACAAAGCCTCGTATCCCGGCATGAAAACGTTCACAAGCATAAAGAAATAGCAGGCCACAGCGCCGGCGGACGGGAACGGAGGCGGCCCCTTTGTTCCCGTCCGTCCGGACCATCATATGAAGATCCCGAAAAAATTCGTTTATATCGTCGTCGGCGGACTGATCGCCGCTTTCCTTTTCGGCAACAGCGGGTTCCGCAGGATGCTGCGGCGCTACTGGGAAATAAACCGTCTTGAGACCGAGATGTCGGACCTGAAAAAGGAAAACGGGTTGCTGCGGAAAGAAGTGTACATGCTCCAGCAGGACACCACATACATCGAACGCATGGCGCGCAAGGAACTCGGCCTCGTGTCCCAGGGCGAGATCGAATACCGTTTCAAGACCGACAAAAAGCCCGAAAATAATAAATAACGGCGTTGATGAGCTCATGAACCAATGAACCCATGAACATCTTTCATATTTTATGTCAGCCTTTCTTCCTTCTTTCCTCTTTATCCTGCTTGCCGAGATGGGCGATAAGACCCAGCTGCTGGTGATGGCTTTTGCCATGCGCTATCCGCCGGCGAAAGTGCTGCTGGGAGTGTTCATCGCCACGTTCCTGCTCAACGCCCTTGGCGTCGCCGCGGGGACATTCCTGAGCGCGGTCATTCCCATGGATATTGTCCTGCTGGCCGCGAGCCTGTCCTTCATACTGTTCGGCCTGTGGACCATCCGGGGGGAGTCCCATGATGACGAAGAAAAAAAAGTGGCCGGAGCTGGAGCGGTGCGTACGGTCGCCGCGGCCTTTTTTCTCGCCGAGATGGGTGACAAGACGCAGCTGGCAACCGTCAGCATGACTATACAATATGGCCTTCCTTTCGCGGTGCTGCTGGGCAGTACGGCGGGCATGGTGCTGGCGGATTCCGTCGGGATCATTACCGGTACCGTCCTGGGGAAAAAGATACCCGAACAGGCGATCCGCTGGACGTCGGCGGTCGTTTTCATGCTGTTCGGCCTTGCGGGCGTCTGGCGGATCATCGTCCCCCGCGCGGGCATCGTGTCCGGCGCCGGTATCATAGTCCTGCTCGCGGCCGTTTCAGCTTTTACGGCATACCGGATCGACAGGCGCCGTCCCCGTAAAAAGGAAGAAATACCGCACCCTTCCCCGGAATGACCCGAAATTTCCTGCCGGGCCTTTCGAATATTCACTAATCCGCTGTTAAAAATGTATAATACGGGAAAAACCGGAGGCTCACTTTATGAAAGCATGGAAAGATCCGCTGGTCCCGTGTCTGGCAGTTCTGTTGATGGTCAGCGCGTGCGCCACTGTTCCCATTACGGGCCGGCGCCAGCTCTCTCTCGTTCCCCAGTCGCAGCTCGTTGGATTAAGCTCGGAGAGCTATACGAAACTGCTGAGCGAAACGAAGCTATCTCAGGACAGGAAAGCCACGCAGATGGTGGTAACCGTCGGCAAGCGTATCGCGGCGGCAACGGAGCAGTTCATGAGAGAGAACGGCATGGCGGGCGAACTGGCGAACTATCAATGGGAGTTCAATCTTATCGAAGATCCCAAGACCGTGAACGCGTTCTGCATGCCCGGAGGCAAAGTCGCGGTCTATTCCGGCATCCTTCCGGTGACGAAAGACGAGGCCGGCCTTGCTGTCGTCGTGGGCCATGAGATCGCTCACGCTATCGCGAACCATGGCGGAGAGCGCATGAGCCAGTCGCTGTTGATCCAGCTGGGCGGCATGACACTCACCGAAGCCCTGAAGTCAAAACCTCAGAAGACGCAGCAGTTGATGATGGCCGCGTACGGCCTGGGCTCCCAGTACGGCGTCCTGCTCCCGTATTCCCGCGGCAACGAATCCGAGGCCGATCGTATCGGACTTATCCTGATGGCCCGCGCGGGCTATGACCCAGCCGCGGCCGTCTCCTTCTGGGAACGGATGAAGAACGCCGGGGGGGGAGCCAGCGCTCCCGAGTTCATGTCCACCCATCCCTCCGACGACCGCCGTATTGAAGAGATAAAGCAGGAGATACCCGAAGCCGAAAAGTACAGAA
This sequence comes from uncultured Elusimicrobiales bacterium, assembly GCA_964577205.1. Classification (GTDB taxonomy): domain Bacteria; phylum Elusimicrobiota; class Endomicrobiia; order Endomicrobiales; family CAIRNS01; genus CAZNYG01. The sequence goes on from CAZNYG010000010.1 coordinate 7,395, forward strand.
AATAGCAAAATTCCCAAAAGCGCTTGAATTTTATCATTTAAGCTGCGGGCAGCAGGGCGCAGGCGGCGGGAAGCAAACCCTTCCGCGATCCGATAGTTGTAAATACGGCATCCTGCCCATGTTCTTGCATTTCGCGTATCCGTCCTCAATGACGATCTCCTCCCAAACAACGCCCCGTTCCCCCCGGAAGGCGCCTTTCGGAACGCTTCCCGCACGGCGACGCGGCCGATTGACATTGAGAGGTCAAAAATGTAAAATTAATCAATTAACCGATCACCCCGCGAAGCGGGTACATTCACCGAAGGGACCACCAATGAATTTTCGCAGACTTCGCAAGGTTATTTTTCCGGCAGTGGCAGTGCTCCTTTCCGTCCCCGGAGCCGTGCGTGCGGCGAATCACACGTACAATATCGATACTCCGACCACGGGTATGCTGGATTACGGAAGTTATGACCTCAGCTTCCGCCTGATCTCGCAGGGCGGGATCATCCCCCGGCTTACGTTCGGCGTGTTCCGCATCATCAATCTCGGCATGGGATGGGAGCTGGACAAGGTCATCGGGCAGGAAGACGTCGTGGTCAGCCCGCCGACCGTTTTCGTTAAGATCCGCCCTTTTCGCGGCGGCGCCGTGCTTCCCGCGTTCTCTTTCGGTTATGACGGCCAGGGATACTTTTACGACAAGGACAGGAACGAGTACATCGAAGAGGAAAAAGGCGTTTATTTCGTTTTCGGGCGCGAATACTTCTTCCCCGGGTTCGAGATCAACGTCGGCGCGAACATGAATGATTTCCGCACAAACAAGGTTTACGGCTTTCTCGGTGCCAGTATCAACCTCGAAGACAAGTTCCTGTTCATCGCTGAATACGACAACGTCAACACTTTTCCCGAAGCCCGCATCAATGCCGGCGTGCGTTTCGCGATCGTCGACAGCCTGAGCATCGACCTCGCGGGGCGCGATATCGGGACAAGCCGCCTGTCGGACGGTACGAACCGGCCCGCGGAACGGATCATTCGCCTGAATTATAACGGAAAATTCTGAGCCGCGTGAAATATGAGCCCTCGCCTCGCGCGGCTTGTGGAGCATTATGGCTGAAAACACTTTGTGCCTTGAATTTGAAAAACCGATCGTTGATCTGGAACAGCGTATTCAGAGCCTGAAAGCGGCCGCTTCCGACGGAAACATGGACATGAGCCGGGAGCTCGCCGAACTGGAGGAGAAATGCCGCCAGTTGAAGTGCGACGTTTACGGTTCCCTGAACTCATGGCAGCGCATACAGCTTGCCCGTCATCCCCGGCGCCCCTACGCGCTGGATTATGTCCGCCAGATCTTTACCGACTTCATGGAGCTGCACGGCGACCGTGCCTATGCCGATGACCGCGCGCTCGTCTGCGGCTTGGCGCTCCTTGACTCGGTACCCGTTGTCGTCATCGGCCACCAGAAAGGCCGCGACATCCAGGAAAACCTGGAACGCAATTTCGCGATGGCCCATCCCGAAGGATACCGCAAGGCGCTGCGCGTAATGAAAATGGCGGAGAAATTCAATGTTCCGCTGGTGACGTTCATCGACACGCCGGGCGCCTATCCGGGCATCGGCGCCGAAGAGCGCGGGCAGGCCGAAGCGATAGCCCGCAACCTGCGCGATATGGCCGGCCTTCGCATTCCGGTGGTCAGTGTCATTATCGGCGAAGGCGGATCCGGCGGCGCGCTCGGTGTCGGCATCGCCAACCGCGTGCTGATGCTGGAGAACGCTTATTACTCCGTCATCACTCCGGAAGGGTGCGCGGCGATCCTTTTCCGCGACGCGGCCAAGGCGCCCGAAGCGGCGGCGGCGCTTAAGATCACCGCGCCGGACCTTCTCAGGATAAAGGTTATCGACGAGATCATCGCGGAGCCTCTTGGCGGGGCCCATCGCGATCTGCTGTTCACGGCGGGGAACATCAAGTCAGCGCTTACCCGGCATCTTTCCGAACTGATCAGGTACTCTCCGCGCAAGCTGGAAGACGACCGCTACCGCAAATTCCGCGGCATGGGCGTTTACAGCGAACCCAAAACCAGGAAGAAAAAGAAGCAATAATATCGCGCGGGGAACGCGCGTAACAAGAGTTCCATCCAAGGAGGATACATACAATGGCTCTCGTACCGATGAAGCAGATTCTCGAAGAGGGGCGCAAAAAAGGATACGGAGTAGGCGCGTACAACGTCAACAACATGGAGCAGATACAGGCTATCATGGCGGCGGCGCAGAAAACGCAGTCCCCGGTCATCATCCAGGCCAGCCGCGGAGCGCTGAAGTACAGCAACTTCACCTATCTCGGCTATCTCATGAAGGCGGCGGTAAAAGAAAATCCCGCGATCCCCACGGCGATGCACCTTGACCACGGCAATTCGCTTGACTCGGCGAAAAAGGCGATCGACCTTGGATTCTCCTCAGTGATGATCGACGGTTCGCTGATGGAAGACGGGAAAACGCCTTCCGATTACGAATACAACGCTAAAGTGACCCGCTCCGTTGTGGAATACGCTCACCAGTACGGCGTCACCGTGGAAGGCGAGATCGGGCGGCTTGGCGGCATTGAAGACGGCGTGGGTTCCGGTTCCGTGCATATCACCGATCCCGAACAGGCGAAGCAGTTCGTGAAAGACACCGGTCTTGACGCTCTGGCGATCGCGATCGGCACGTCTCACGGCGCGTACAAGTTCAAAGGCTCGGCGAACCTCGCGTTCGACGTGCTCAAAGAGATCCGCAAACTCATCGATATCCCGATCGTCCTTCACGGCGCGTCCTCCGTGCCGAAAGAGCTGATAGATTCGGTCAACAAATACGGTGGAAAGATGCCCGGCGCGACCGGCGTTCCGATGGCCAGCCTGCAGGAAGCGGTCAAGCTCGGCGTTACGAAGATCAACGTCGACACTGACGGCCGGCTCGCGGTCACCGCGGCGATCCGGAAGGTCTTCGCCGAAACGCCGGAAAAGTTCGATCCGCGCGATTACCTGGGCCCCGCCCGCGAATCCCTTACGGAACTGATCGCCGGAAAGATGAAAGATTTCGGCACGGCGGGACACGCCGGAGATTACGCCCCCATGTCGCTCGATGACATGAAAAAACTGTACGCGAAAAAATAAAGCTGGAACACAGCCCTGTGGAAGATACTACCGGCGTCCGAAAAGATTGCCGGTAGTATCTTTTTTTTGCCAGTTTTGATCCCGCTTTATGTTCCTGCTGTTCCATGCGCGCCGCGCGTATGGCAAAAATCCAGGCCTTCTGGAATTTTTGCAATGTCACAGAAAAATAAAGTAAAAAGTGTTGACAAAGAATAGTTCTTCTGCTATACTTTTTGTACATTGGAATTGCAGTAAAATATTCATTTTTGTTAATCTTTTGTGTTGCCATGGAGGTGATACCCAGGTTCGGTCCGGCACATCGTCCGCAGCGCGTGAGCTGTAGTAATTTTGTATCATCGAGGAGGAAACATGTCAGCGTATGAAGTCAAGAATATCAGTGTTGTCTCTCTCCTGAAGACGTTCCCGATCGTGTTCGCCATCCTGGGGATCGTGATCGGCATTTTCACGTTCTTTATTTTCCCGACAGAGATCGCCCAGAACCTCTCCGTCGGAGCCCGTATGCTTTCCTGGCTTATCTTCATCGTCCTTTACACGCTCATCATGGTCGCGGGCATCGTTCTGATCGCATGGCTCTACAACATGGTCGTCGGCAAGTTCGGCGGCGCGGTCATCAGCCTGGAGACGAAAGAAGAATAGTCCTTGCGGTTCTATGATGGTGAACTCCGTCAGATACCGCGGATGCGTGTTCTGACGGAGTTCACCGCACTGCCTCCAGCGCATGAAAAAAATACTCATTGTCGACGATGACGACGATTTTCTCGAATGGGTGATGACCGGCCTTGCTCAGGAATCGTTCGAGCTTGTTTCGGCCACCACGGGAAAACGCGCGTTAAGCCTGGTTCGCTCCGCGAAACCGGACCTTATCCTGCTGGATATCCGCCTGCCCGACATCGACGGATTCGATGTCCTCAGGCATATCCGTGAGACGGGCGCGTCCGCGGCGATCCCCGTAGTGCTGATCACAGGCGTGTTCCGTGAGATCGAATTGAAGGAAAAGGGATACCAGCTGGGAGCGGACGACTTCCTTGTAAAGCCTTTCAGCTACGAACAATTGAGGGCGCGTATAAACCGGCTGCTGGAACGTTGACGTGGCCGGCGGCGTTCATTTTCTATCATGAGCCTCAGAACTAAATTCACCCTCGTCACTTCCTGCCTTATACTCCTGATCACTCTGGGTATATCTTACAGCATTTTCATCACACAGAAAGACATGCTTTCCGGGCAGCTCGAGGAGAACAGGGACCGCATTTTCAAGGACTTTACGTACACCTGCACCGAAGCGCTGGTGGTCAGGGACGAGATCCAGGTATTCAACACTATAAAATCGATAATAAAAACGCATAACCCGGCCATAGTCTACGCCGGATATATATCGCCGGCCGATACCGTTTTCTTCAGCGCGCGCCATACCAATCAGGAACCATTGTTCAAACCGCGTATCTTCAAGGTAAACCGCTCGATCTCGGAGGATTTCACTTCATCAACCACTGAAGAACGCATCCGCGAATACGCGCAGCCCATCTATCTTCAGGGCGAATACCGCGGGACCATCAAGGCGGGATTCTCCCAGAGCTTCCTCAACGAAGAGATCAGGGACGGGCTCATGACGCTCGCGGGCAAGATCGCCCAGGTGGCGGTGATCGCCCTCATCGTCGGGTTCATCCTGGCGAATATCCTCGCTTTCTATCTGAATAAACCGATCCACGCGCTCGCGGAAGCCGCCGACGAGATCGGCAACGGCAACCTTGACAGGCAGGTGGCCATAAACCGGCGCGACGAGCTTGGGAAACTCGGCAAGACTTTCAACGAGATGGTGCGCAAGCTAAAGGAACTCGACGAACTCAAGGACGGTTTCGTTTCAAGCGTTTCGCACGAGCTCCGTTCGCCGCTGGCCGCCATCGACGGGTATTGCGATTACCTGATAGAAGGCATGGGCAAGAACATGACGCCGGAAAAACAGGAAAAGAGCCTGAAGATCATCAAGGAAGCCACGATAAGGCTGACGAATTTCATCAACAATATCCTCGATCTTGCCAAGATCAAGGCCGGCAGGTTCGAAATAAAGCGCATGCCGGTGAACATCAACGAACTTTCCCGGGAGATCGTATCGCTGTTCGAGAGCCTTGCCCGTCAGCAGAACAAGGAGCTTATCGCGCAGATCCCCGACGACCTTCCGGACGTGGACGCCGATCCGGAAAAGATCAAGCAGGTAATCACTAATCTTGTCGGGAACGCTCTGAAGTTCACGACGGAGAACGGCAAGGTGACTATAAATGCCCGGGTCCCCGCCCAGACGAACGGCGTGGTGGAGATCAGCATCGCCGATACGGGTGTCGGTATCCCGAGGGAATCGCTTCAGAAGGTGTTCGACAAGTTCTACCAGGTCAAGGAAAGCGAAATGAAGAAGCCGAAAGGCACAGGCCTCGGCCTTGCCATCGTCGCGGAGATCGTCAGGCTGCACGATGGCCGCATCTGGGCTGAAAGCGAACTGGGAAAAGGTTCCGAATTCAAATTCACGCTTCCCGTGTGGCGCCGTCAATAAAAGACAGTAGCAATCAGCAGCCAGCTATCAGCTCACGGATCCATGCAGCTATCCAGTCACATTGTGTCGTTGCTGACTGCTTCTCTGAAGGCTGACTGCTCATCCGTTTTTGTTGTCGCTGAAAACGAAAGGAATACAAGTGCCTAAAATACTTGTGGTTGACGATGAACCCAGCCTGCGCGAGATGCTCGAGATCATTCTCGTGAATGAAGGGTACAGCGTCATAACTGCCGGCAACGGCGCCGAGGGGCTGCAGAAGATCTATGGCGAGTCGCCGGACCTTATTCTCCTTGATTGTTCAATGCCGATCCTTGACGGATACGAGGTCCTCGAGCGCATGCGCGGCGATCCACTTCTGGTCAACAAGCCGGTCATTATGCTTACCGTGCTCAGCAGCGAGCACGACGAGATACGCGGCCTCAAGCTCGGCGTCGATGATTACATCATTAAACCGTTCAAATCGTCTTTGCTGCTCGCCCGGGTCAAGGCGGTGCTGGAGCGCAAGACGAACAGCATGAGCGCCAACCCTCTGACCATGCTTTCCGGGAATACCGTCATCAAGGCGGAGACCGAGAAACGCATGAAAAGCGAGGCCCCTTTCGCGATGATCTACCTGGATATCGCGAACTTCAAAAGCTTTAACGACCGCTACGGTTTCCAGCGCGGCGACGAAGTGATAAAAGACACCGCCGACATCCTGATCCGCGCCGCCCGAGAAAAAGGGCAGCGGGGCGATTTCGTGGGCCACATCGGCGGCGATGATTTTATCGTGCTGACATCGCCCGAGCACTATACCGGCATCTGCGAGCAGGTCATCGGCAGGTTCGACGAGACGATACCCGGGTTCTACGATCCCGACGACCGTCACCGCGGGTATATCGTTTCCGTCGACCGTAACAACAACCTGCAGAAATTCCCTTTCATGACCGTCTCATTGTCGGTCATCTCGACCGCGATAACGAAGATCGTTCATTACGGGCAGCTGTCGAAAATAGCCGCGGAACTGAAAAAAGTGGCGAAACGTTCCCCTCACAGCGCATTTGTGGTGGAAAAGCGGAAGGAATAAGGAACTATCATGCCTCCGGAAAAAAAATCACGCATCTTGATCGTTGACGACCAGGAAGGCATCCGCGAATCGATGGCGGGCATCCTTGAGATGGAAGGCCACGAGATCTGTTCGATGGACGACGGTTTTAAGGCCATCGAAAAAGTGAAAGAGGTCCCGTTCGACATCGCCTTCCTTGACGTGCGCATGCCCGGCATCAACGGGGTCGAGACTTTCCGCGAGATCAAGAAGCTGCGTCCCGGGACCATAGTTTTCATGATGACCGCTTACGCCGAAGAGGAACTGGTCAGGCAGGCTCTTGAGGAGGGCGCTTACGCGTGCATCCACAAGCCGTTCGACATGGAGCGCATCATCGAGATCATTCAGAATGCCGGGCAGCATACGTCGGTGCTGGTGGTGGACGACGATACCGCGCTCGGCAGGAGTATCGCCAACACGCTGAACGGCTCCGGGTTCGACGTGACGCTGGCGACCACAGGGTCGCAGGCGCTGGACCGCATCAGGGAGCAGTGCTGCCGCGTCGTGCTCGTAAATACGGAGCTTCCCGATTATAAGGGCGGCGAGCTTTATCATACGATCAAACAGCTCAAACCGGACGCTAATGTCATCATGATGTCGTCTGACTCCAATGACGGCACCGTAGTGAACGCGGCTCTCGAAGGAAGCTGTATTTTCCTGCACAAGCCCTTTAAACCGGAACGCGTGCTGGAGATCGTGAAAAAGATCATGCGGGTCGGGCAGGGCGAATAACTCCACGCGAGGAGCGCAGCGTTCCAGACATGAACGACCGGATACTTATAGTCGACGATGAAATAGCGTCGTTCGGATTCCTTCCAGACCGTCTGGAGGATGAAGGCTACCGTGTCGTGTCGGTGCAGAACGCCGAGCAGGGGTTGAAGCTCGCGGAGAAGAACCTTTTCCCTCTCGTCCTGATGGATTTCAACCTGCCGGGCATGAACGGCCTCGAGGCCTTCCGGGGACTGCGGAAGATAAGCCCTTTGAGCGCGGTCATCATCATGACCGCCGGAGCGCCGGAGCATCTCATGGACCAGGCGGTGCGCGAAGGCGTTGCCGCGGTCCTGCACAAACCGTTCAAATGCGATAAAGCGGTGGAAGTGATCGAGGATATCCTCCGCAGGCCGGTTGCGGCGCTTGCCGGGCTTGAACAGGAAGAAGAATCGGTACTGCTCCACTGCCTGCGGCACCGGGGATACCGTCCCGTAGCGCTGGACGCGGTGCAGTCCGTCATGTGCCCGTTCAAACTGGGAGCGCCCGACATCCTGTACGCGAACGCGAAGAACCATATCGCGCTGCGCGCCCTGGAAGAGAACATGGTGCCGGCCTTCACGGCTGTCGTCGGAGGGGAAAATGTCAGGGATATGTCCATGCCGCCGCCCGACGTTTTCCTGCTGCGCCCCCTGGACAACGGGAAGATCGCCGCTTCCATCGACGCGGTCCACCAGCAGGAAGTGCTCGGCAGGAAATACCCTTCGATCCTCATGGTGGAGGACGATTACACGCTGGCGAAGACGTTGACGGTCATTCTGCAGGAGAACCATTACGCGGCCGTCGCCGTCGGTACCGGAGGCGAGGCCGTCGAAGAGATACGGCGCCGGAGGTTCGACGCCATTCTGGTCGATTTCCGCCTGCCGGACATGTCTGGCATCGAAGTGATCCGGAACATTAAGGAGATACGTGCCGACGGGGTCATCATCATGATGACCGCGTACGAGAGCCTCGATATCGCGCTGTCAGCATTGAAGGAACGGGTGTTCGATTTTCTTATCAAACCGGTCGATCCCGCGATGCTGCTAAGCAGCTTGAGAAAAGGATTAAATAAATAGATCATGGGGAACAAGATACTGGTAGTCGACGATTCTCAGTCGTTCCAGGAAACCATCAAAGCGGTGCTTTATCTGGCCGACTTTGACGTCATAACGGCGTCGAACGGCAAAGAGGGGATAGAGCGCATTTACCAGGAGGCGCCGGACCTTATCCTCCTGGATTGCATCATGCCGGAAATGGACGGATACGAGGTCGTGAAGGCGATGCGGCAGGACCCGCTGCTTTTCAACAAGCCGGTCATAATGCTGACGGGCAAGGACAGCGAGTACGACGAGATCAAGGGACTGGCCCTGGGGATAGACGACTACATCATCAAGCCGTTCAACCCGTCGGTCCTCATCGCGCGGGTGAAGGCCATCCTCGAGAGAAAGGCGCAGAGCATCAGCGCGAACCCGCTGACGTTCCTGTCGGGCAACGTCGTCATCAAGTCGGAAACGGAAAAGCGCATCAACGCGGACATCCCGTTCGCTATGATATATATCGATCTGAATAACTTCAAGAGTTTCAACGACCGGTACGGATTCCAGCGCGGCGACGAGGTCATCAAGAACACCGCCGGCGTTCTCATCCGGGCGGTCCGCGAATGCGGGCAGAAAGGCGATTTTATCGGACACATCGGAGGTGATGATTTTATCGTGCTGACCACGCCGGAGCATTACACGGCGATCTGTGAACGGGTCATCAAACTTTTTGACGAGAGTATCCCCGGATACTACGACCCCGAAGATAAAAAGCAGGGGTACATCGTATCGGTGGACAGGAACAACATGGTCCAGAAATTTCCCATTATGACGATCTCTCTGGCAGTGATCTCAACCGCGCAGACCCGCATCGAACATTACGGGCGCCTGAGCGAAATAGCGGCCGAACTGAAAAAGGCCGCCAAGAAAGCTGACCACAGCGCGTTCGTCGTGGATAGGCGGAAAAAATGATCTCAAAGAAAATTGTCGTGGTAGATGATGATGAGCACATACGCAACCTGCTTGTAGACCTCCTGGAACGCGAGAATTACATGGTGATCAGCTGCGCTGATACCGAGGAAGGCTATAAGCGGATCGTCAAGTCTCAGCCGGATCTGGTCATCCTGGACGTGAAAATGCCTCGGATCGGCGGCATCGAGCTGTGCAGGCTCCTGCGCAACGACGTTCAGACAAAATCGATCCCGGTCATCATGCTGACCGTGGAATCGTCTGAGACCGACAAGGTGATCGGCCTGGAGGTCGGCGCGGACGACTACATAACCAAGCCCTTCAGCAACCGCGAGCTGACCGCGCGGGTCAAATCGCTGCTGCGCCGCGTTAACCGTCCCGACGAGGTCGAGCTGCTCAAGGTGGACGGTCTGGAGATGAACCTTGTCTCGCGCACGGTGACACTGAACAGGAAAGAGGTGCAGCTGCGGCCCAAGGAGTTCGACCTGCTGCAGATGTTCCTGAAAAAACCCAACGTGGTGCTCAGCCGTGAATACATCCTTGAAGGCGTGTTCGAGTGCCAGGCGGTGCTCACCACGCGCACCATCGACACGCATATCAAGAACCTGCGCCACGCCCTGGGTTCCTGGGGCAAGCGCGTCGAGACGGTGTTCGGGCGCGGTTTCAAGTTCGTCCCCGACGGAAAGAAATGATCCGCCTTCATCGGATCATTTCTTTCCGAAGCCGGCTGAAAACTGACAGCTGAATGCTGATGGCTCAAAAGGTATCCCATGCCTCAGAAAAAGCGTAAGGAAACGAAAAACAAGCTGCCCGCGAAGGATCGGCCGGGCCCTCAGCCTGCCGTCGCGGAAGCGGCCGCGGACATTGACGAAAAGAAAATGTTCCGCCTTATGAAGCGGGGCGATGAAAAGGCCCGCGACTTCCTGGTCAACAGGTACGAGGAATGGGTCGTCAACATTGCCCGCAAATATCATTCCTGTTTCCCGAAGATCGAGATATCCGAGCTGATCGCGGAAGGGAACCGGGGCCTGCTGGACGCCCTGCAGCGGTTTGACGCCGGGCGCAAGGTAAAATTTTCGACGTACGCGTGGTTCTGGATCGTCAAGAATATCCAGGAATATATCAGCAACGATATCTCGTTCATCGAGATACCGCGCCGCATCCTGGTCGACCTCAAAAAGATAACGGGCAGCATTAACGACCAGCTCAGCCGCGGAAGGACGCCGAACCTGGAAAAGATCTCGCAGAAACTTGATATCGATCTTTCCACGGTGCGCGAGATCCTTTCCGACAAGAACAACCTGACCAATATGGTCTCCCTCGACCGTTACCTTGACGACGAGGACCGCACGCAGACCATCGCCGACATGCTGGAGGATAAGACCGAAGGCAGCATGCAGGACATCATGGATTCCGCCGACAGCAAGGTGAACGTGGTCAGCGTCATGGAACGCCTGGAACCCATTGAACGGGCTATCATCCAGATGCGTTTCGGGTTCAATGACAACCAGTTCCATTCGCTGAAAGAGGTCGGCAAAAAACTGAAAATAACCCCCTCAAAAGCGAAATCCATGGAAACGATGGCGATCCTCAAACTGAAGAGGATACTTGCCTCACAGGAGAGCTGAAACACCATGTCCAGACGTTATATGCCGGGAATTCTCTTTCTACTGCTGGCGGCGGCCGGGGCGGCCAGGGCTTATGCCGCAGCCGGAAGCGCGGCTGAAACATTCTTTTCGATCGTCCCCGATCCGGTAGCAGCCGCGATGGGCGGGGCTTTCATGTCCCAGTCTGGCGACAATCCTTCGGCTGCCGCCGCCAACCCGGCAAGTTTGAACGGGATCAGCCGTCCGACGCTCGCTTTCGACTATCTTACGCTCCCCTCGGGCACGCGGTACAATTTTACCGGCCTTGCCATCCCCGGCAATACCGGTATCATAGGCATATCGGGGATTTTCCTGCCATACGGCACAATGGACGGTTACGACAAGAGCGGCAATCCCCTGAATCTGGCGGAAAGCTACGATACGGCTCTGATGCTCAGCTACGCGCTGCCGGTCAAAAGATCCATCCCGGTGTACAGAGAATACGGCGCCGTCGGCGTGAACTTCAAGCTGCTGCACAGCAAACTTGCCGACTATTCCGCGGAGGCGGTCGCGGTCGATATCGGCGCCCTGTATAACATTCCTTTCATTTCCGGCCTGAGAGCCGGCGCCGCGTACCGGAATATCGGTTCTTCGGTAAAATATATTTCCGTAAACAATCCCCTTCCAAGGGCGGTAGCGGCCGGTATAGGCTACGCGAATGCTTCCCTGATGGACATGCAGGCCACGGTGGACTACGTTTCGCCTGAACACAGCCCCGGGTCGGTATCCGCCGGCATCAGTTTGTCCCCGATATATTTCGTCGACCTCCGCTGCGGCTGGAAAAGCGCGGCGGATACCCTGGTTTCCGGACTTAGCGCCGGGTTCGGGATAGAACTCGGCAGCTTCGTACTGGACTACTCGTTCACTCCGCAATACCATTTTTCGCCTCTGCACCATATAGGCATTTCAGCCGCAGTAGGCAATATATTGAGCGCGAAAACGGCCTCGGATTACTATCTGGGCCGGCATTTTCAGGCCGCGAACGCCAACTACCAGAAAAAGGACTTTATTGAGGCGCGCAGCCAGTGCGAAGACATCCTTTCCATTTATCCGGATCACCAGCCCACGCAGAAACTGCTGTCAAAGATCATGGACGCGATGGAAAAAGCCGATCGCCTTAAAGAAAAACGCCTTGAGCAGTGGGTTGCGAAAGCCGAAGCGGCCCTGGACAGGAAAGATGTCGTCACCGCGAACAGGTATTTCGGGGACGTGCTCGAATTCGACCCGGAAAACCCGGCCGCGAGGTCAGGGCTGGCGAAAACGGCCCAGATGACCGAGGAAGTGCGTAAAGACCGGTTATGGGAAAAGAATGCCGGAAAGATACAGGAATTCTGGAAAAATGGCGTCGCGCTCTACCGCAAAGGCGATTACGTGAAGGCCAGGGAAGCGTTCAACGGTATCCTCGCGATAGACCCCGAACATGAAGAAGCAAAGAAGTACGTCGTTGAAACGGACAACCAGCTCTCCAAGATAGCAGCCAACGAGATAAACCGTCTTTTTTTCCAGGGTACCGATCTGTATAAGGCAGGCAGATATCCCGAAGCCATCCGGTACTTCGAGGCAGTCGTGATCGCCGCTCCGCACCGCCTTGACGCTCAGGAATTCATAACTCAATCCCGCCTGCGCATGGAAGAGATCGATGCATCCACGAAAGCGGAACGCGTTGCCAAAGACCAGTCCAGGATGAAAAATGACATGGCCGGCGTCTATGAGCAGGCTTTAGACAGTTACGAGCGGGGGAAATATGAGGCGGCTCTCAGCTATTTTCAAAAGAGCGAAGCGCTTGCCGCCAAATACGAATTCAAAGAATATCTTGATAATTCAAGAAATTACATATCAACTATTAAAAGCGCTCTTTCAGAACAGCATTACCGCGCCGGTTTTGAAATGGTCCGGAAGAACCGTTTCGAGGCAGCGGCAGCCGAGTATCGGAAAGCGATCCAGTTAAACCCGGACAATCAGTCCGCCCGCGTTGAGCTGGATAACCTTAATAAGAACCTGGCGCAGCAATACTTCGAACAAGGCATGGCTTTTTTCACGCGCAGCGAGATGGACAAAGCCCGGGAGCTCTTTAAGAGATCGCTTTCTTATCAGCCGGACAAGCAGGAATCATTAAGGGCATTGGAAAGGATCCGGTAGTATCGTCAGGAGGGTTTCATGAGTAAAAGAACCAAGTTCCTTGGGATCATTTTCGGGCTGCTTGTTATAACGGAAATGGCCGCGTTCGCGGCTGTCAAGGTGTACCCTGTGCCCTGGGCGCCGGAATCCGGGAAAGACCGTTATGGCGATCTCGCGGCCGGGATAACGTTTGATGGTATCACCGGCCAGGGCGAGATACTGATCTATACGATCAATGGAGAACAGGCGAGAAGGATACCCTTCAGCGGCCCGGCAGGCGGCAAAGTACAGTGGAACGGCAGGAACGATGACGGCGCGTATGTTGCCAGCGGCGTATATCTCTGGGTCGTAAAATCCGGCGATTCAACTGTGACGGGGAAACTTATCGTAATCCGGTAGGACAGGAACTATCCTTATGAAAAAATTCTTGGTGTTTCTTGTGATCGCGGGCGGGATTTTCGCGGTTTATCGCTGTGCTCCCGTCATCCTTTCCGGGAAAAAAGCTCCCGTCATGCGGAGCGAGGCAAAAACGACCGTCGATGAAGAGGGGAACGTGAAAACGGCCATTCCAATGGCACAGTTGCCGGAAGCGGAAGAACGGAAGGGCATGGACGTATTGAGCGGGAAGGTGGCTCGCATCGTCGCTAATCCCGGCGACATTACCGAGCGCGGCATAACGGTCGTTTATGCCGGCGAAGAGCCCGTAGTCATGGCAAATGTCCAATATGTTCATACACTGGAGTACTTCTACATGGGGAAAACAGTGGCTCTCGAAGGCAAGTGGCGCAAAGACGCGGTTATTTACGGCAAGCCTTACCGGGCCTTCTGGGTCGAAGATATCAAACTTCTGGAGAAATGACCGACATGAGATCAATAACTAATTTGTGCGCCGCCGCGCTGCTTCTGGGATGTCTCAGCCTGGTATCGGGGTGTAAGGACAGCAGTATCCCCAACATGAAGGAGCCTGAACGGATCCGCGACATGGCTAAAGTGGTCCTTTCCGGCACGATGGCGAACGACCGTAACCCGGCCACGGGAATGATCAATGAACCGGTACTGGTCATGGATACCGGAGAAAAATTCGTTCTTTTCAACGCGCCGTACGTCAACACACTAAGGGAACAGATAGGCAAACGGGTCAAGGTCAGAGGCTCCATGACAGGGCCCACCTCATTCAGGAACTACCGCGGCATAATCATCGATGATATCCTGGAAGTGAAGTAAATAGTGTAAAAAAATACCTGGCAGGCGCGGGCTTTAGCCCGCGCTGATGGCAGCGCAAAATACAAGAACTCCCCCCAGCCCCTCTTTATACGCAGAGGGGAGAACGACCACTCTCCTTCTGTCTTTCAATTGATTCATTCATAAAATAAAGAAGCCGGCTTCTCTTCAGAAGCCGGCTTCTTTTTAAATCGATCAAGCGGGTGTTTACTTGAAGCTCGCGCCCGCGTCAGTGATCTGTTTCCTCAGTCCGAGAAGGATGTTAAGCTCGCGATTGTATTCCTTCTGCGCGGTGTCCCTGGATGTGATAACGCTGGAAAGGTTTTTAGCTTTTGCCTTGCGCGCTTTGTCCACGTCGCCCGCCAGTTTGTTCAGGTTCTTGCGGATCGTGTTCAGTTTCGCGGTCTGCTCGTCTTCCTGCTTCTGCAGCGCCGCTATCTGAGCCGGTGTAAGTTTGCCGCTGACGTTCGTGTTACCGGTATTCGTGTTGCCGGTGTTGGTATTGCCCGTATTGGTGTTACCGGCATTCGTGTTGCCGGTGTTGGTATTGCCCGTATTGGTGTTACCGGTATTCGTGTTGCCGGTGTTGGTATTGCCCGCATTGGTGTTACCGGCATTCGTGTTGCCCGTGTTGGTGTTTGCCGTATTGGTGTTCGTTGTGTCCCCTGACGACGTGGTGTCGCTTATCGTTTTTGTGCACATCGGCGTATTCGTGTTGCCGTTGATGTAGATCGTGTGATCGACCTTCTTCGCGCCGCTGTTGCCGTCGTAGGTCGTCGAAATGAACAGCGAGCAGCCGCCGGGTTTCACCGTGACCGAATAATTGCCGAGAGAAACGGAGACATCATGACCGGAGTCGTTGTACTGGTACTCTCCGGTAACGCGTCCCATCGCGTCGGATACTCTGGAAACTCTGCCGAAAGCGTCAAAGGCTGAGGTTTCAACCAGCTTCCCGGTCTTATCGTAAGACTGGGTGTTGAGCAGCCGGTTGCCTGAATAGTTGTACTTGACAGAAGTCTGCGTGTTTCCCTGTGTCTCGGATGAGTTGCCGGTACCGGAGGGATTGTAATCCGTATTCTCGGCATGGTCCGGGCGGCCGAACTTGTAGTACAGTTTTCCGGTCACTCTGCCTTTCTCATCTTTGGTCTCCCTGTATTTGAGGTTTCCGGCGGCATCATACTCGTAGGTGGAACGGGAAGTTGTCTTGTTGCCTTTTTCGTCGAGGCTGTAGTTCTCTTCCCACTGGGTCCTTCCATTGGCGTCAACGAACACCTTGCTCCTTACGCCCACATATGAGCTGCCCTCGCCCTCAGCTTTAGTCGGGTCTTTGAAAAGGCCCTTTGTTTCAAGGGTGTAACTTCCGTCGGTGTTGTACTGCGGGTATGAAGTGCAGGTCTGTTTGGATACTCCGGGGCCCTCAAGGACGACTTCTCTTTTCGTCAGCTTGCCGTTAACCGAGTAGTAATCGGTAATGTTGTTCACGACATCGAAGGTTTTGGCGACAGTTCCGTTCGCGTTGAACCAGGTAACTTCCTCCACGTTCCACGCGCCGCTGTTCGTGCCGATGGTGCCGCCGACCTGGCCGCTGCCGTAATGGCCGGTGATCTTCATGTTGGAATAGATGTGAGTGACTTTTGAATTGGCCGGGTCAGTGACGCTCGTAAAAGTCCCTACCGCGCCGAAGTTTGAATAATCATAGACCGCCACGCCCTTGTCGTCCTGCTTTACCGGCGTGTAAGCGATCGCTGCCGAAACAATCAGCGAAAGCATACCGGCTATCGCTGCCGTTGAGAGAAACCCGTTTTTTTTCATGACACCCTACCTCCTTGGTTAGTCTTACCCTTAGCCGTTTAATATGCTAAATCTTGAAAAAAGCCATGGAACCAACGTGAAATACTTGAAAAATCTCATTTATCGTAATGGCCGTTCCGGATCCCCTGAATGACCTCGAGCAGCGCGGGTTCCTTTTCCATTTTCTTTATCACAGACCTGCTGCCGAGTTCAAGGGTCATCGTTCTGTTCGCGTCATCCCAGGAGTAAGTTCCCAGGGAAGCGCCGTTGTGGAAAAGCTGTTTTTTCGCCGTATCTCCGGTGTCGACGTTGATTTCCATGACGAAAGAGTTGCCGTCCAGTTCTACCGAGTGGATCTCATCGTTCCCTTTCTTGTCCGTGTAATTCTTCTTAACGATCTTCAGGTCGATCATCTTCTGGTAAGTTGCCGCGGCCAGTTTGACCGGCTGTCCATCTTCACCGACAATGGCCGCGCCCAGCACCTTCTGTTCGTGGACATACAGATTGGTTTTGCCGGTCGAGTGATCGAGAAGGGCGACCAGCGCGCCTTTGGAGTAAACATATTCCCTGGCCAGTTTGTCATCGCAGGTGGCGAAAGTCGTTTTGCCGTTCAGGTCATACCATTCAATTTCATTGGTGCCGTGATCGAACGTGTAGCGCAGGGTTTGTCCGTCGTAAATGTAATCCTTTATTATCTCGCCCGCTTTGGTCTTTTCCGTCTGCGGTTTGCCGTTCTTATAATAGGTAACCGTTTCCGTCCTGTTGCCTTTTTCATCGGTTACCTTCAGGCTGAGGGATGTGTCGAGTACCCAGCGCCCTTCGGTATCCTTTTTGTAGTTATAGGTGGCCAGGGTGTTGCCGTTCATATCCCTGGTGAGGGTCATATTGCCGTTTTTGTCGAAAAAGGTCATGTTACCGTTGATATCTTTTTTGTGGGTCAGGCGGTTCTGGTTGTCGTAGTGGTAGGTTGCGATCTGGGTCCCTTCGTAATTGAGGTCATACGCGGGACTGCCGCTTTTTCCATACACGGTACGGGTCATGTTGAGTTCGTTGAGCACGAACTGTGTATTCTTCCCGTACGCGTCATAATTGTATGTTCTTGTCTGATTGCCTTGGTAGTCGTATTCCTTTACGATCTGGCCGCCGTAGGCGAGGTCCTGATATCCGATGACCTGTTCTTTGTCGTTCCTGACCACCGCGCGGTTGGTTCCTTTAACGATCTCGGTGGTCCTGAGAAGGTTGCCGTCGGCGTCCCTTTCAATGGACTTGCCCGAAAGCGACGTTCTCATCGATCCGTCGGTGCCGATCTTCATTGCCAGTTTTCCGCCAGCGGTGTAATATACCCGGTTGCCGTTCTTGTCGCGCGCCGCGATCGGACGGTTGGGCAGGATGCTCATCATCTGATTGGGTTTCGCGAATTCTTTCAGATCATCGATGGGCCTGCCCACAGGCCCCATTTCATAAGCCGAGCGTTCAGGAATGAACTCGGCGAACAGCGGCCCCGCCGGCGCGATTACCGTCGATACCGCCAGAGCCAGAACGATTAATTTTTTGCGTGAATCACCCGTAATCCTTTTCATAATACCACCTCACCCGAAGCCTGAAACCTTACCGATCCAGAGTCATTATACAGGTTAAATACGCAATAGAATGAAAATAGTTGTAAAAAAGTTGTAAAAGCACGATTCAGCGGCTGCTTCGCTAAAACCATTCGTTTTTTGTGGTGTGCCCGTTTGTGAGCGGATCTCTTAAATAAGTATACGCATAATGCATGAAAATGCAAGGGTTTTTATATTTCACAAATATTTTGCGGCAGTTTCCCGCGTTCGGCCAGCTGAAAAAATGCAGCCCGGACGTCATTACGCTCGATATTTATCTTCCGGATGCCAACGGCCTGTCCATCCTCAAGGAGCTGAGAGCCGACCCGAAAACTGACAAGATCCCGGTCATCATCATTTCCTCAAGCGATGAGATGAGGAACCCTGAGGATGCAGGAGCGCAGGATATAGTTAAAAAAACGATTGATTTTAGAAAGCTATTTATGGTTATTCGATCTATCAGTTCATAATCGGAAAACGCCTTCCGGCAGTTTTCACAATAATTTCTCCCGCATTCCTTTTGAATTCCAATACTTTGCTATAGAATATAGTAGAACTTTTGTATTGACAAAAATGCTTTTTGAGGTTATGTTTATATAGAGGCATTCGCTATGAAAAATAATTCATTTTCTCCATCAGACAACATGGGTTTTTTCAGCGGGACGCCATGGGGAAAGGGAGTTATTTTTTTTGTGGGGGCAACGCTGCTGATGAACACGGCCATCTCAAGCGTCTCATTGTCCCCTGAAAGACGCGAGATGCTGCAGAAGATCGTCTCCGCTCAATCGACCCTGTTACAGTTCTTCTCTTTTTCGACCCTTCCTGTTTTAGCCGTCGATAACATTCTCAAACATGCCGGTCTTGGCACGGACGCTCCGAAACGCCCCGCTGATGATCCGCTTCCCGCGAATGACCAGTGCGACCGCTGCTTCGTGCGTTCTTCCGTCGAACAGGGGTGCCGGATATTTAAGGACGTTCTCTATTCCGCCGTACCCGTGGCCGATGGCGCGGATATCGCGCGCGTAATATTCCCGCCTGGCGGCGTTCAGCTGGACACCGGATTTCCACCGGCGATAACAAGGTTGTTTTTCTTTCTTTTGCCGAGAAGCTCCGTCAGCGAAGACGCTGCCGTCTTTTTTCCTTTGAACGCATATACCCGGCCTGATCCGATCAGGCCGGGTATTTTTGTGCCTTATATGTCGTCCATCCTCGGGGGGGGATTATGAATATCAAAGGGTTGATACGAAACCGGGCATTACGCTGGACAGCGGATCAGGCGCTTTCATTCATGGCCTGGTGCATGGAGCTGAACTTTACCCGGGGCACCGCCATAGTAGTGCTCGCCTGCTTCCTTCTGACATCGGTCTTCCACCAGGCGATCGCTTCCGTGCTGGAAATGAAGAGAGAAAACGCGCGGGTCAACATCGCCGCGGAAGGGGATCTGCCTTCCGCGATCGGGCGTATTACCGAGGCCCGGTTCTTCGGCGGCAAAGAGATCATCGTCAATATCCAGGACCTGCACTGTCATCCGGAAGTCCAGCGCAATATCGCGAAGCTCCTTGCCTATTTCGATCAGAACTACCATTTTAAGAACGTGTACCTGGAAGGCACTTTCGGCAGGGTGAGCACTGCCTGGCTCGAGGGTATTAAGGACAAGAAGATCCGCACCCTGCTGACAGACTCCCTGGTTGACGAGGGAAAACTGACAGGCGCGGAGTATTATTCCGTGACCGCAGGCAAGCCGGATATCATCCGCGGGCTGGAAGACAAGAACCTTTATCTGTCAAATCTCCAACGATTGAATACGATCCTTTCGGACCGCGAAGAGATCGAAGATATCCTTGGCGGCCTGGAAAAGAAGCTCAAGACCCTGAAAAACCAGTATTACGGGAAAAGGCAGCTTCGCCTGGACCGCCAGATAGCGGATTACAGGGCCGGGAAAACCAACCCCCGCAAGCATTATGCCCTTCTCCGTCGCTACTGTGATGAACTGGATGTCGACCTTTCAGAGTATGGGAACATCCAGGCCTATATGCGGCTTATCGCCAGCGAGCAGCACCTGAATTACAAACGGATCACCGGCGAACTGCAGAGCTTCATGGGGATCCTGAAGGAACACCTTCCCTATAAGGCTTACAGCGCCTTATTAAAACAGACTGATAACTTCTCCGATACGGACCGTCTCTACACCAGCCTGCTGCGGATATCACGGGCCTACAATCTCAACGTCGAGGCAAATTTCCCGGAGCTCTCCCGGTTCTTTACCTATTTAGAGCTCAGCGGCAGGATCAATCCCATCCATCTGGTCAAGGAAGAAGAGACCCTGGTCCGCGTCCTTCACGGCCGCCTTGCGAAGAACGAAAGCGAACGGGAAGTGGCGTTCCTTCTGGACTTTTTCGGCCTCTTCAGGGACTATTTCACGAACAAAATCGCGGCCGAGGATTATCGCTATTACGAAGAGAATATCGAAGCTTTTAAGCTTTCCTGGGTGAAATATGTCGATACTGACAGCCTGCGGCCGCTGGAAGGATATGTAAAAACGTTCGATGCTTTCTACAAAGTGAACATTAAGCGTAACGACAGCTTCTTTTCGAATGTTTTCGAAACCGCCCCCCAGGACCAGGAGAGCGGAACATCCGATCCCGGACTGAATGACGATATTTCGAAAATCTATCAGGCGGCGAGGGAAGGGAAAGACGTCAAGATCGTAGTAACCGGCGGTTTCCACACCCAGGGCGTCGCCCGGATGCTTCGTGACCGGCACATCTCCTACATGGTGATCACTCCGAACGTCACCCAGAATACCGGGTTTGCCGATAAGGTGTATGTAAAACTCGCTAAAGAACAGGCTGCAATGCAGTTCCAGACCTTTGCTCCCGTGGCAATATCCAAACAACCCGATTGGGCCAAGGTCGGTGAAGCGCTTGCCATCCTGATCCCAAAGATGCGGGCAGACGGTTTGAAATGGGAAGCAATTGAAAACAAGTTCAAAGATCTTGTGGACGAAGCGATAAACAATGCGCCTGAAAAATCGGAAACCCCCGGCTCGATCAAAACGGACTTCGTTTACCAGGGCGAACAATGCAGGATCCATGTTACGTTTATATCCGCTACCAATCCTGCCGATACGAAGACCAGTGTCTATGAATACACGGATGGCGCAATAACCCTGCTTGATGAGAAGGCCACCCAGCCGGCGGGTGGCAGAAATTTCTCAGCGGCAAATCGTGTGGCCATGTTCACCGCGCTGGCAGGTATGGGGCTTGTCGCCGCCTGGTTCACCGGCGTCGTGGCGATCAGTCTTTTCGGCAGTCTGGCAGGTCTTCTCTTCCTGCCGATGGCGTATGGCGTGGCCAAAGCGGTTCGAGTCGCAGAGAATAGCCGGAGGGCGGACAAGGACAAACGGGTCGAGGAAATAAAACCGGTCGAGGGGATAAAAGAAGTCAAAGCGATATTCAGAAGGCTGGGAATATCTTCCGAGCAGCAAGCAGAACTGATAGTTGACGCAACTGATCGGAAGAACATACCCCAATCTGCGCCTGCTCAGGTTGAGGCTGTGCGTGATGGAAAAAATCCCTGCTGCACTTATGAAGGACAGATGTACGTAAATTATTCAGTTTTGAATGAGTTATACAAAATTTCCCCGTCTCTTGCCATTACTGCCATCCGCCATGAGACCGTCCATATCGCTTTCCAGAAAGAATATCCCTGGCTGAAGAACCGCTGGATGGCTCCTGTCGAGGAATGCCTGGTTTCCGTGTACGATATTCCTTCCCAGATCTATTACGCGGTCGACGAGATGTTCGCCGCGATAAAAGCATACCAGCGTTCAAAAGC
>CAZNYG010000010.1:29211-38504 GCA_964577205.1 uncultured Elusimicrobiales bacterium
GACTGTCACTGATCGCAGGCATGGTCGCTCTTTCCGCCCTGTTCTCTTTCATCATGGGCATGCTGGTCCCCGGCGTCAGCGCCATGGTGCTGGTCTCCATTTATATCCCATTGACGGCGGTGAGCGAAGAATCGGATGTGTTCATCAGGCTGAAGAGGTTCTTCACTGTAGCCCCGGTACAGTCGAAAAAGGTGGACTGGGCCGCGATGGGGATCAAAGAAAGCGGATCAGCGTACACTCCTGAAAAGCCGTTCCAGGAAGGCTTCCGGACAAGCGTTGAAACCATTTTCAGGGAAGATGAACGGAAGAAGATCGACGGATCCCTTTATAATGCCGATAGTCTCGCACAGAGCTATAAAGAGAACTTTGACGAAGAATATGAGAAGGGTGGAGATTCAATCCCTGAACGGTTGAGAAACGAGCTTAAGGACGTTAAGGATGAGCAGGAGTTTGCTGACCGGCTGAACAGGATCATTAAGAAGCGCAATATGATGGCCTGGCTGAACGGAAAGGCGGAATTAGACAAAAAAGACATGTCGCCAAACAATGAAGAAGACAGGGCGGCAATAGCAGAGAATAAAAAAGAGATCGCGAAGTATATCCACAACTCTGTCGGCATGAAACCGTTCAGCGATGATCTGTGGAACGTAGGTTTGGAAAGCGCTTATGATGTTCTGCTGCGCGGAAAGAATCTTGGACTGCTTATGAGCGGCGCCAAGACAACCATAGCGCAAGTCACTGCCGCCTTGGCTCTTCTCCGCGATGCGGAAGCCCGAAAAGCAGGTTCAGTAGGACCAGACGAAGTCGACAGATCGGTCTTTGTCTTCACCAAAAACTACGACCTGGTCAAAGATCAGGCGCTGCAGGATGCCAGAGTCAATGCCCATTTCGCAAAAACCCCTGAAGGGGAAGCGCTGAGAGGAAAAAGGACCGGGTATTACATGAAGGGGGATGACGGCAAGAATCAGGCGTTCTATTTTGACGAAGAGGGAAGGGAACACCAGTATGAGAACGCTGCAGATATATTCAACCTCAAAGGGGAGGGCGACAAAAAAGGATGTCACATCATTTACTGCGTGACTGCCGACATCCTGCACCGCTACTGCCTTGAAGCCGGCATGCGCGACAATTCGGAACGCTACCTGATGAACAGCAGGACGTTCAATATCTTCGACGAATCTCACGACACCATGGTGGGGAACGTTCTGACGCCTTTCATCATGTCGGGTGGGGCAGCGGGAAATAATGAAATTCTGGAATTTCTGGCAGCTGTTCTTGGCTTTGATCCTAAAACGATAATGGACGATTTGGCAAAGTACGTGCAGCCAATGCTGGATAAGAACGCAAAGGAAGGGTATTTTACGCTTCGCCACGGGAAAGTGCTGTTGACCGAGGCCGGACAGGGTCGGTGTCGGGAACTGGAGCTTCCCCCGGATCTTGTTGAATCAACGCTGACCGGAAAGCTGATTTTGAAAGCCAATGAAGACGCTTTGGATATGATGACAAAGATTGGGAGTGCTTCCCCGCTGGACAACGATTATTTTGAAGTAACCGGCAAGACCGTAAATCTCAATGCAGTGGGGGAATACGCAAAATTAAAGGCAAAGGAACTGGGGATCGAGACAAGGTTTTACGAGGAGCTGCTCAAGAATGCCCTGGCGGCGCATATTGCCTACCATCAAGGGAATGACTATACCGCTAACGACAAAGACGAAAAGATAGAGATCATCAGCTCGAGCGGAGAGCACGCTGAAGGAAGCCGGTGGACCCACATGGACGCGGCGCTTCGCGCAAAACACAAGTATCCCCTGGAGTTGCCGCAGCCGGTAGTGATGAAGATCATGCTTGCCGAATACCTGAAACTGCCCTTTGTGGAACATGTCTGCGGCATGTCGGGCACTCCCCTTGCAGAAGAGACAAAACAGTTCTTCGGTCTTGATACCGTAATAAAAGAACTGCCTTCCGGAACAGGAGCCCGCCTCCGGTCCAAAGTGCGGATCATGATCAAGAAGAAGGAAAACAAGTTCAGGATGGCAGCAGACCATATTTCTTCCAAACAGCAGGGCGCCGAGAACAGGAATTTCCTGGTAAAGATCTACAGCTATGACGAACAGTTGGCATTCGCTCAGCGGCTCAAGGATAAGAAGCAGAAAGAGATAGAAGACGGATTGAAGTCATTGGGCATGGAAGATGAAGAGTCGGAGCGCCAAGCAGAAAGAATGGCCGAGGCATGGGCGGGGGATTACATAGGTATCGTTCACGCCAGCAACGCAGAGGCCCTGAAAAAACATAAAAAAAATCTATGCAACAAACCCGGTTTTATTCTCATATCGAACTCGATGATATCCACGGGCCTTGATGCCCAGGCCAGCCAGGAAGTCATTAATGCGGGCGGCATCTGCGCCCTTTCGCTGGACTATGAAGACCAGCGCGAAGAAGCCGCGCAGTTTGAAAATCGTGTGGGCAGAGGCGCGGGACAGATCGGGTATTACGTGGCTTTCTGGTCCACTGAAGACGACACGTTCATCGAAAATGACACAATTGCCAATCCTGTAATACAGGAACTCGAAACGCAACTTGATGATATGGAAGCGCGTAACGGCGAAGACAGCGATGACAACTATATCCTCCTGTCAAGCGAATCCGATACGGATGAGAGCGGCCAGGAAAAGACGGGCAGCACGTTCTATCTGAGCCTGGAAGACTTGTGGGCGTCGATCAGGCAACAGAAGATCGACAGTGCGCTTGAGACGCAGCGCCGCGCCGCTGAAGAGCAGCGGACGGTCAACGAGCTGATGGCCCTGTGGGAAGACATTATCAATGCACGGACGGTCATCGAACTGCTGACAGTTATCGGCGTTCCTGTTCCAACAGATGAAGAAACGGGCGTCCTGCCGCTGAATGAAGAGCAGCAGAAGGAGCTTCAGGCTCTAAAAGACATTCTTTTCAACCATTTAAGCGGGCGCCGCACCACTTTCCTGACCGACGTTTCATTCATGGAAAAGGGCATTACCGATATTGCCCAGGAACACCAGCACAACCTCTTTTCGAACCTGTTCCCCTACCGGACGTTCGCGACCTTCAAAAGGAACCTTACCCGGTACCGCAGGAGCTTCAACAGGGAAAGCCTCAAGCG
Organism: uncultured Elusimicrobiales bacterium; assembly: GCA_964577205.1. Lineage (GTDB taxonomy): Bacteria > Elusimicrobiota > Endomicrobiia > Endomicrobiales > CAIRNS01 > CAZNYG01. The sequence goes on from CAZNYG010000010.1 coordinate 32,348, forward strand.
GGACTTGAGGAATGACCTGAGGAATGAATTGAGGAAAAAGACAGGCCAGGCAGGACTCAAGAAGGAGCTTGGGGATGAAGAGGCTGCCGAAGAAAAAACGACGTTCCGCGAAAAACTGTTCTCGCCCGCCGGGCTGTCCGTGCTCTACGCTGCATCAGCCCTTACGCTGGCGATCCTTCCCATAGCTTTCTATACGCAGATACAGATGCTGGCAGGCCAGTTCATGGTGATGATGCTCCAACTGGGATCTATTACCGGGCCAGGGACCATCATTGCGGGCGCCCTCGCGCTGCTTATCGTTACCGGGACGATCTCGCTGAACAAGGTCTATATAGAGCGTATTCACAGGGACAGAAAAACGGGCGAGGCCCTGGCTGAGTTCCTTGCCGACCCTCTTGATAAAGACTCGTTAAGAAAGCTTATCCTCGATACCCCCTATACCATCTCTAATATCGTCGTCTATGGTTCCCTTACGGTCACTGTCGGCACCATTCTTGTTGCCGCGGGCGTAGGGGTCTCCGGCTGGATGTGCGCCGCGCCGGTCATCGCCGGCATTGGATTGGCCACCGCGCTCCTGACCGTTGCGGCGGGTAAAAAGCATATTCAGCCTGACAAAATAATGGTCGTGACCGAAGAACGCCGCTTCCTGTCGGGCGGAGCCACGGGCGTCCTTGCGATCGCCACTACCATACTTGCGGGGTTGATAGGAACGATCAACCTGCCCTGGGCTGTCCCGGCGGGAATACTGCTTGCTGCCGCCATGTTCGTCTTTATCGGCCTGAGCGGACACTATTTCCCCCATAAATATGGGAAAGACCTGTTTATCGACAAAGGCATGCGTGCCAAAGGCATTCTCGGCGGCGTCGCTGCCGGAACAGGCGCTATGTTCCTATTGGCCCGGTTAAGCGAGGTTTTCGCGGCGCAGGCGGCAGAGACGGTCCAGGGGCTGCAGAGTATCATCGGCTCGTCCCTGGATCCCTCGACCATGCAGCAGCTCACAAGCCAGTTCAGCCAGATGGCGATGATGTCGCAGTTTTCGATGTTCATTCAGCTGGTCATGCTGTTCGGCGGCGTTGCGATGATATTGTTAGGTATTTATACCGCCCGTAAGAACGCCCGCGTATCAAGGGACTTCGACCAGAACACAAAGCCGAAGATAGCGGCGCTCGAGAGCGTGTACAGCACCTTTTCAGGGAACGTGACATCGCTGGTCCCCATGGCTGCAGGCATACCGATGTTGTCCATGGCGATCTTTAACGGCATCGTTCAGGGCAATCTCGGCACCGTCTTTAACCCCGTCGCGCTGGTTTTCTTTGCAGCTTTTGCCCTTTCCGTCATCCTGTTGTGGAAGACCAAGAGGAAATGGGCAGTCATGGCGGTCATGATCCTGATGGTTTCCGCCGGCCTTTCACCGGTTTCTGCGGCGGTCATGACCACACCACCTCCTACCCAGGAGAACGTCAGTACTACTCCCACTGAAGAGCAAACCACAACGACAACGACCTCAACGACCAGAGAAACTCAGGCACCCACAGGTGCTCCTTCAGAGGAGCCTACGACCACAAGCACTCCTACCCCGGGGGAAACGACTGCTGCGCCGACAGTGACGCCGGACAAGACCCCTACGACCGGGACTCCTACTCAGGAGCCTACGACACAACCTACTACTACGGAACCGACGGCGAAACCCACGGCGCAGCAGACTAATACTTCTCAACCGACAACAGTACCGACCACTACGATCATTACGCTTTCGGCTGATGAACAGAAGGTCAAGGATATCCTCGACTATCTTATCGGCCTCCGGGATAACAATCCCGCGAAATTCGACATTGCGTTCGCTGCCGTAAACGAATACCTTGACACATACCATCAGCATCAATCCGCGCCGCCTCTCACTTCCGGGAACCTTACGCTTGACGCGCTTAAGGACGGCGGCCAGTACAATTTTCAGTACCAGGTGCTGCTTGAGCTGATGACGCAGGACCAGAGATATGTTGGTTTGACGACGCCGAAAGACAAAATCGACGCGGTAATCGAAGATAAGCGGGATTCCGTCGCTGACGGCGTACTCAAGATCATCAAAAATAACATTCAGAGCGACAAGGCCGCGCTTTACGCGATAAACCAGCTCTTTGTTGAAAAGGGAGCCGCGGCGTTGTCCGAAAGCTCCATCCCGGCTTTTGAGCGCCTTTCCGAAGGGCAGAAACAGGCCCTGCGCGATTATGTAGATTCTGAAGGAAATAATCCCTATGTATTACAACCTCAGGATATCATTGATAACCTGAAAACGAATTATCAAATGCCGGTAGAGACGCCTGTGCCCACAGAAACACCAACGACGACCACGCCGGTGAATACCACCCCGACCCTGGAAGTGCCCACCGTACCGAACGGAACGCTGCCAACAACGCAAATCCCCACTTCTGTCCCGACAACACCCAGTGGTGATGTAACTCCCGAGAATGTGACGGAAACTCTGACACCCGGACCAACGGTTACTGCCTCGCAACTAAACTATGGTGATATTGCCAGAGCGGTTATCGACAAATTATTGGAACTAAATATTGCGCAGTTTTCACGGTTCCTTGGCATCCCTGTGGAACAGCTTGCGGGAAAAACTGCTGAAGCAATACTGACTCCCGAGGTAGACGCCAAAATAAGGCCGTATATTGATCAGAACGGAACCTTTAAATACGCGAACATAACAACTTCCGACGAATATGCCAGTAAAGTAGCCGCGGATATATTGGCAGCGACGCCGGAACAGGATCCGGAAGAAACGAAAACGATCGCCGGGGACATCTATGACAGCTACATCGCCTCCGGGGATAAAAAGGATACTGACGAGTTCTGCGCGCTTGCGCTTTTCCTGCTGGGCAATGCCGACGCGCCGGACGCTTTCAAGGATATGACAAGGGATGCGTTCCTCTCGCAATACGCGGGCAAGCTCGCCGAAAAGGGAACAGATGCCGCCTCGATCATGAGCGCGCTTGTGACGGATTACACCACTGCCAGGGACGCCGACGCCAATAGAATAGTCAACGAGGTCCTCGCAAAGGTCAACTCGATGTCAGAAGGCCCGGCATGCCTCAAACACTTCTTCAAGACTGAGACGATAGACCTCAACGCTGTCACTGCTGAACAGAGAGCGGCGCTGAAGACCCGGCTGATGGGAGACAGCGCTCTCTGGTCAAGCGGCAACATAGACCAGCTTGCCGCTTCCTTTATCTCTTCCGAAAAGACGCTTATGAGCGCAGCCACAAAAGCCGCTCATATAACATACATCAATCAGGTACTGGCCGCTTTGGGAGAATTGAAGAATGACCGGGGTGAAAGTGTCCGCGGGAAAGTGATAACCGCGTGGCTTGGAGAAGGAGTAAGCGCGAATATTGAAGCCGGGGATATGGATGAGGTAACGTTCGGCAAATGCGAGGCGGCGCTGTATGACGAGAACGGGCAACCGAAATACGCAAGCCCTGCGGACGCGGCCGGGGCTTTGTACGAAGAGCACAAAGAGGAGGCAAACGCACCTTCGGAGACTCAAACATCCCAGTGGCTGCAGGGTATTCATAGGGCCGCGACTGATCATTCGTTGTCGAATAAGATTCCCGGCCTTTTGGAAAAGTACGCGAAATACCTCGGTTTTGATTCAGTCACAGCGATGAATGAAGTCAACATGGTCGATGTTATAACCGATGAAGAGATCCGGGCGGCAACTCCTAACGGGCAGAATGCGTACGATCAGCTCAAAAAGCTCCTCTTTCCTGATGAAGATCATCCGACCGTGCCCGCTTACAACGGCGATCCCGAACAGATACTAACCCATGCTTTCGGAACAACGTCACAAGTAGACTACGACGGCATTTTCGCGAGCGTATGGAACACGGTCGATCATCAGACTATAGGCATATTCCTTGGCGCTTCGGATTTGGAACAGTTCTCGGCAAGTACCGCTCAGCAGATCATGGCCGACGAAGGATACAGACAGAAGATCCTGGCTGCCATGGACGGTACCGGGGAAAGCGAAACGCAGAAGATAGCCGACTCCATAGCTCAGGCAATGAGAAGCCAGGCATACAGGGCGATCCTTTCAGAAGTTCTGCTGACGGCGGACCAGTCATCTTTACAGGCATTGTTTGGTATTGCCGATCTGTCAGCGCTGACGGTCGACGGTATTTTGCAGAATCCTGAATATGACAGCAAAATAAGGCCCAAGATTCTTCAGGACGGCGCTATTAAGCATCACGGGAAAACCGTGCACGAAATAGCGGTTGCTGTTGCGGAAGAAATACGGAACACTGCGGCAAACGGGGATCATATGGCGGTATTCCGCGCGGCGCTCGAGTCCATTGACCGGATGACGCTGGGCATTTTCCTCGGCGCGCCGGACCTGCAGGCGTTCTCGTCCGCCAGCGCGGAAGATATCCTGGGGAACAAGGAATACCAGGAGGCTGTCAAGGAATATATCAAATTGCTCCCCGGAAAAACCACGGTGGAAATCCTCGCGGACATCAGCACGGGCGCGATAGACAAAGTACAGGCAAAAGCTTCCTACGAACTCGCTGCCCGGATCATGGAAGACTACACTCTTATTGACCCGCTTGCTTCCCTGCTGCAAATAAATGTTACCGCCCTGGAAGTAGCGGTGGGCGAGGCCGCGATCAGCAAAAAGAAGGGTATTGACGATTATATGCCGGTCGCTTCTCTTATATACCAGAGCCCCGAGTTGAGATTCGAGTATTCAGAGCGATGGAAGACGATAACAGGGAATCCCGGGAACCTTCAGGCGATCGCCGTCGCGCTTGCGGATAAAGTTCTCTCGGACGCGAATACCGGAGCACAGTCAGAAATTAACCAGCGGAGCGCTGAGGTTCTCTCCGAGGCCCGTTTAAATGACTCCAACGGCGGGAACGGCCTCAAGGCTCTATCTTTCTTCCTGAATAACCGCGTTTTCGATCAGGCCACATTTGATCAGCTCAAAACAATGTCCGTGGACGATTTCCTGAGCACATACGGCGGACAGATGAAGGGATTCGTCGATCCGGACGGCAACGGTTCCGTTAACGGCACCGCCGACGAGATCCTTTCGAACATGATAGGCATATACAACAGTTCGCTGGCAGGCGACGATTACCGCGCTCTGGTGAACAATTTCCATAACATATTGAACGCGACGGGAGTCCCGCCGGAGGGGGGCGAAAGCAACGCGATAAAAGCCTTCAATAAACTGTACCCGAACTTCGACTGGAACAATCCCGGAAGCACGCTCGATCCTTTGCTGTACGAAGTGACCGGGCAGGGAGCAAACGGCCAGCCTATCGTCAGGCAACGGGATCAGCAGCAGACAGCGAACATGCTGAACTATCTGTGGTTGACGCTCGAGTTATGCAAGTCAAACAAACAAGCCGCAGATGGATTCAAAAATATGATCGGAGTCATCCCCGCGCACATGACAATGGCTTACTACGAAAGCTTTTGCGGCAAGCTGGGATATTTGAAAGACGAAGACGCGATCAAGAACGCGCTGATCGCGGCTGAGAAATGGCTGATCCCTTTCCAGAACCAGGTAGCAAGCCTGCATGATGAAATTATCAAAGACAAAGAAAAAGGATACATCGCACGCGGGCTGCATAAGCTTTTACCGAATTTCAACTTTGACGATCCGAACTATGGCGAGATCGACGACCTGTTCTTCTATCTGGCCGATGAGAACAATGACGGAATACCGGAAACACATATCCGCGATGCCCGGGATGTCGCGGAAATGCTTTATTGGCTTGGCTGGTTGTTGGATTATACGGGTACCGATACCAGTAACCCGGAAGTCCAACAGGCGATAAGTGGTTTCCAAAAACTGTTCGGCAAAAACCCCGGGCAGATAACACTGGCTGATTACGCGGATGTTTGCGGCAAGCTCCTGCATCTGAAGGACGAGGCGAAGATCAAGTCAACGTTGATCGGCGCGGACAATTGGCATGAGCAATTCATGGCCGGCGTGGAAGATTTAAAAAAGGCACACAATGAAAATCCAAATTTCAAAAAGGGTTTCGATCAGCTTTACCCGGGCTTTGACTGGAAGAATATCCATTATGACCAGCTGGACAAGCTGTTCTTCAAGATGGTGGATAAGAATAACGACGGAGAAAAGGAGCTG
>CAZNYG010000011.1:0-38347 GCA_964577205.1 uncultured Elusimicrobiales bacterium
AATATCCGTCGATATATCGACGGTAATTAACAGGACTCATTGCGACACAGTCTGTGGATCGGGCATCCAGGCGTTGATAAAGCCATTCGGAAATGGCGCTTCGTGCATAGACTAAGAAACCGCGCTGCCGTTTAAAGGGCAGCGCGGTTTCTTTTACCGTCATTTACGGTCAGCTGAACCATCTGCTGACCCAGGAAGCTTTTGCTTTCGATCCGGCGCCCGCAAGCTCGGCCGCGGGCTGTTCTCCGGCGGTTTTCTGTACCCCGGGTTTCATTTCCTGTATCTCGGTCGGCAGTCCCATCTTATCGAGAAGATCAAGAAAGGGATCTGGGTTGAGCTCTTCGACGTTGACCATGGTCCTGGGATCCCAGGTGCCGTTGGCGATGAGGATGGCCGCGGCTACCGGCGGAACGCCCGCGGTGTAGCTTATGGCCTGGGATTCAACCTCGTTATAACATTCCTTGTGGTCGCAGATGTTGTAGATGAATATCGTTTTGTCCTTGCCGTCCTTCTTCCCCTTGATCAGACAGCCGATACAGGTTTTGCCGGTGTAGTCCGGGGCAAGGGTCTTCGGGTTGGGCAGGCAGGCCTTGACGACTTTAAGGGGGACCACTTCCTGTCCTTCCGCGGTAAGCACCGGTTTCTCCGACAGGAGGCCGATCTTCTTGAGCACGGTAAAACAGTTGATGTAATGGTCGCTGAAACCCATCCAGAAACGGATGCTGCGGGCGTCGATGTTCCTGGACAGGGAATGCAGTTCGTCATGCCCGGTCAGATACACCGTCTGTCCGCCGACCACGGGGAAATCGTAGTCCATCTTTTCCTCGTGGACCGGTCTGCACACCCACTGGCGGTCGATCCACGTCCACACATTGTGGAATTCGCGGAAGTTGATCTCCGGGTCGAAATTCGTCGCGAAATACCTGCCGTGGCTGCCGGCGTTCACGTCCAGTATGTCGATGGTGTCGATGCTGTCAAAATGGTGCTTGACGGCGCTGGCGCAATAAGCGTTCACGGTGCCCGGGTCGAAACCCGCGCCGAGGATGGCGGTGACTCCTTTTTCCTTGCAGCGGTCCCGGCGCTTCCATTCGTAGTTGGCGTACCAGGGCGGATTCTCGCAGACTTTGTCCGGATCTTCGTGTATGGCGGTGTCGATATATGCCGCGCCCGTCTGGATGCAGGCTTCCAGGATCGACATGTTGCAGAATGCCGAAGCCAGGTTGAGGACAATGGATATGTCAAGCTCTTTTATAAGGGCGGATGTTTGAGGTATGTCGAGGGCATTGATCTCTTTGGGGATCAATTTCTTCGAAGGGTCTTTATAGTTTTTCTTGCGTTCGACGCTCTCGATGATCGTTTCGCAACTTGCCTTTGACCGGGAAGCGATGTAGATCTCTCCAAACAAATCATTGTTTTGAGCGAACTTGTGTGCCGCGACATGGGCTACGCCGCCTGCCCCCACGATCAAGACATTTTTTTTCATTTATGGCTTCACCTCGAATACGGCCGGTCCGTCCCGTCTGAGCGGGGACGCCGTTACCTTGATGATCAGCGCCGGCAAAAGCCCGCGTCTGACCGCATAATCCGCGCCACTACCTGTATTATAAAAAATTATGAAAGATTTTTAACAAAATCTTTATAATCAAAACGGCGCGCGATCTCTACCGTTCCGTCAAGCCGTTTTACGACGATAGAAGGCATCGGAAGCCCGTTGAACCAGTTCTTTTTCACCATCGTATAGCCGGCAGCGTCGGCGAAACGGATCTCGCTGCCGGTTTTCAGCGGTTTTGGAAAACGGAATGTGCCGAACACGTCGCCCGCAAGGCACGAACGTCCCGCGACGATGTATTCATGTTCCCCTCTGCCTGCCGCCGCTATTTTGGCATCGAGGCGGTATATCAAAAGGTCCAGCATGTGCGCTTCCGTGGAAGCGTCGACGATAGCAATGTCTTTTTCGTTATGAACGATGTCCAGCACCCGCGTCACCACTTCGGCCGACTGCGTGATGGCCGATTCGCCTGGCTCAAGATACACCTGGACGCCGTGCGCTTCACTGAATTTCTTCAGTACCGCGCAGAACCTGTCCAGAGGATAGCCTTCTTTGGTGAAATAAAGCCCGCCGCCGAGGCTTACCCACGACAGTTCCTTGAGTATATCTCCGTAGGTTTTACCTATCGTATCGAGCGTTTTCGAAAAATGTGAAACATCGTCGTTCTCGCAGTTGAAATGGAACATAACGCCTGAGATCTTCGGCAGCGCGGAGCGGAGCGCCTTCCTGTCCGTCACGCCGAGCCGCGAATACCGCCGGGCGGGATCCGCGAGATCGAAATGCGAGTAGCTTATGCCCGGATTGACCCGCACGCCCGTCTTCATGTTCTTTACCAGGGGATAGAACCGTTCAAGCTGAGACAGCGAATTGAAAATGATCTTGTCGGCGAACTTCCTGACGCCGAGCACGTCTTCCTTTGAGAATCCGACGCTGTACGCGTGCGTTTCGCCGCCGAACTTCTCGCGCCCCAGGCGGGCTTCATACAAAGAGCTGCTGGTCGTGCCGTCCATGTACTTCTTCATTAAACCGAACACGGCCCACGTCGAAAAACATTTCAGGGCGAGCACCGACCTGGCGCCCGACCGTTCCCTGACGCGCTGTATCTTTTTCAGGTTTTTCAGGAGCTTGTTCTCGTCGATAAAATAGTAAGGCGTCGCCAGGTCTTTCAATCGTTTTCCCGTTCCCGCGCATTTTCATCCCGCGACCGCGGGATGAACGAAAAGCGGTACGCGGGACGGAGCATTACGCAGGACCGCTTCGCAGCCCGTCGAAGGGGCTCCGCATTTCCGTCATAAAAAATATTTTTGCCGTGCATAATTTTATAAGAATTTTCAATTAATGTCAATGATTATTTTTACCATGGATTTCAAATGCTTTTCACATCCGGTGCTTATCCATTTCCCTGATCCCGCCGGCAAGCCGTTTGCCATGACAACAATCAAAGACGGGATCTGCGGCATCGACGGAGTCAGCAGGATGGAAGTTTTGTCTCCCATCATGTACCGGGGGAGCCTGCCGTCCCTTTTGGCGATCCACTGAAGCGCGATACCTTTGCCGTTACTTCGTCGCCTCTTCCATGATCTCCATCATGCGTTTCACGTAATCGGTACGGGAAGAAAGGTCGCCTTCGACCAGCTCGGCGCTTTCAAAGAGATGCAGGGCGTATTTCTGGATCCGGGCCTCAGGAACGTTTTCCAGAAGCTTCTTTTCCAGGTTCTTCATGACGGGGTGCGCGGCGTTTATCTCCATGATCTTTTTGGATTTCGGGACGTTCTGTCCCATCATGGCCATCATGCGTTCCAGCTGAGGATCCATGCCTTTGTCGCCGGTAACCAGCGTTACCGCCGAGTCCACAAGGCGTTTGGAGATCCGCACGTCTTCCACCTTGTCCTTGAGCGCTTCCTTGAATATCTTTACCAGCGAGTTGGACAGCCCGGCCTCTTTGGCGTCTTCTTTCTTTTCTTCGGCGCTAAGGTCGATATTCCATTTATCGATCGCCTTGATGGGCTTTTTATCGTACTCCATGACTGACGGCACCACAAAAACGTCCACCGGGTCGGTCAGGAACAGGACTTCTATATCGTGCTTTTTAAAGTACTCGAGGTTCGGGTTGCGTTCCAGCGCTTCGCGGTTGTCGCCGGAAAGGTAATAGATCTCTTTCTGGTTTTCCTTCATACGGCCGGCATATTCTTTGAGCGACGTGAAATCCTCAGGTTTAGTGGTGGAAGTCTTGAACCGGAGCAACTCTATCAGCTTGTCGCGGTTAAGGAAATCCGCGTTTATCCCCAGCTTCATCAACGAGCCGAAATTCTTATAGAACGTCAGATACTTGTCTTTGTTATCAGCCGCGAGCTTCTCCACCCACTGGATGATCTTGGCGGTCAGCGTCCCTTTTATCTTATCCATCACCGGCGAGTTCTGCACCATTTCCCTCGATACGTTCAGCGGCAGGTCGAAGGTGTCCACCACTCCCCTGACGAACTGCAGGTATTCCGGCAAAAGGCCTTTGCAGTCTTCGATGATCATGATGCGGTTGCTGTAGAGCTGCAGCCCCTTGTGCTCGTGCATGCGCATGAAATCCAGCGGCGCTTTGGCAGGGATAAAGAGCAGCGCCTTGAACTGAGCGCCCGCGCTTTCTATCGAAAGGTGTAGATGATCCAGCGGCTCCTCGAAATCTCCGGTGATGAACTTGTAGAACTCGGCGACGTCTTCCTGTTTTATTTCGCTCTTCTGCTTTCTCCAGAGCGCTTCGACGGTGTTGACCTTGCTGTCGCCGATATAGATGGGAAAATCCGCGAAGTTGGAGTACTTCCGGATGGTCTCGCGCACTTTCCAGTCTTCGGCGAACTCTTTGGCGGTATCCTTCAGCTTAAAGGTTATCGTCGTGCCGCGGTCCGGTTTCCCGGTCTCTTCGATGGTGTAGCTGCCCTCGCCCGAAGAGACCCACCGGTACCCTTTGGAACCGGGCTTCGCGTGGCGCGTTTCGACGGTCACCTTGTCCGTGACCATGAACACGGAATAAAAACCGACGCCGAACTGGCCGATAAGGTCGCCCGCGTTTTTGTTCTCCTCTTTCAGCTTTTTAAGGAACTCGCCCGTGCCGGAACGGGCCACGGTCCCGAGATTGTCTATCAGCTCTTCATGGGTCATCCCTATCCCGTTGTCCCGGATGGAGAATGTCTGCTCCTTCGGATCTACCGAGATCCGTATCTCCAGGTCTTTGCCTTTATCGAGGATATCCTCCCCGGTCGCCTGCAGGTACCGGGCCTTGTTCATCGCGTCCGACGCGTTCGAGACCAGTTCCCGCAGGAATATCTCCGGATGCGTGTACAGCGAATGAACTATCAGGTTCAACAGCTGTTTCATTTCCGCTTTAAACTCAAACTGCTCAAGATTTTCTTTGTTTTCAGCAGCGCTCATGGATACTATCCCTCCACATAGAAGTTAATGATCCGTTTTCGACTTTTTTACTTTTATTCGTCCTTGATCCCCAGGCTTTCGGCCATGCTCTTGAAAGATGGGTCTTTCCGCCCGGTGTTATCGACTGCCGCGTTGTTCTTAAAAAAAGACTGTATCAGGCTATTGGCCTGGCCGCCCGCCTCGCCGTTCTTCATTCCCTGAGCCACAAGCGCCTGCAGCTTACCCATCATTTTCTGTAACGCTTTCTCATCCATTCCCCCCATCATCGGACTACCCGTATTAAAGCTTCCGGTGTAGCTTATGGTGTTGTTGTAAGCCGCAGCTTGCGGAGGACGGGATGGCTGCGCCGTTCCGGCCGCCGGATCCGCTGTTGTCTCAGTGACATATTTGCTCAGATCATTGTCCGTGAAGGCGGGCTGGCCGGCGTAAAACGGAGAATATTTCAGGCCGAGCCCGGAAACCATTACGCAGGTATTCAGGAATATCGCGGCTCCGGCCATCATTCTTTTTTCTCCGTACATCTTGAGAGCGACGCCGGCGGCGATCAGCCCGGCGATACCTCCGACGACCAACCATGGACTGAAAAACAGCAGCCACTTGAGGACAGCGGCGGATAACAATCCCTGCAGCAGCGCGTATTCCGGGCGCCGCGCGATCACCATCCCCAGCGCCGGAACCCCGGAAATAAGCAGGAACACGACGGGCAAAAACAGTGAAACCCGCAACGACAGCGCCGGTATGATGAGTTTGAATGGTTTCATACGTCTCCTGTCCCCATTTTTTGATTATAACTATTCGTTCGCAAAAACTCAATGGCGGGATATCCTGCGCGATCACCGGCAAGATCCTTTTCTGACTGCTTCTCCCCATAGTTCTTGACAAGCCGATATTCTTATACTAATATAGTATCAGTTATGAAACTTTTAACCAAGAACTCTGATTACGCGGTAAGAGCGCTGCTGCATCTGGCGACAAGGAAACCGAGAGGGGATTTTATTCCCTCGCGCGCTATCGCCGAACAGGGAGCGATCCCTGAACACTTTCTCAGACGGATCCTGCGAACGCTGATCAAGGCGGATTACATTGAAGCGCGGGAAGGCATCAAAGGAGGCGTCCGCCTGGCCAGAAAACCGGACAAGATCGCCTTGAGCGGGATACTGGAACTGTTTCAGGGACGCATTCAACTTTCGGAGTGCCTTTTCAGGAGAAAGGTTTGCCCTAACCGGGCCGACTGCGTGTTGCGGCACCGCATCAAGTCAGTGGAAGATCTTGTGACAAGGGAATTCAGCCGCATTACCATTGCCGACCTTGTCAAGGATATGTCAATAAAGGAGAAATAATCATGTCCATGTTTTGCAGGCAGTGCGAACAGACAGCGCAGGGCAAAGGATGCACCATAGCTGGTGTTTGCGGCAAGAACGAAACCGTCGCGACGCTTCAGGACGCGCTGATTCACGCGCTGAAATCGATCGCGGTTTACGCGAAGATCGCCCGGGATAACGGAAAAAAGGATGCCGCCATAGACCGGTTCATCATTGAAGGATTGTTTACGACGGTCACCAACGTCAATTTCGACGAGAAACGGATCGTTGAGTTGATAAGGAAGGCGGGAACGGTGAAAGAAACGGCAACGCGGCTCGCGGCTTCGTCCGGGAAACTTCCGACGCAGCTGCCCGCGGCCGCTCAATGGGCAATACCGCAGACACAGGAAGACATGCTTGCCGCCGCGAAAAAAGCGGGGCATCCAGCCGCGAATGCCAATGAGGATATCCGGAGCTTGAGAGAACTTATTCTTTACGGCATCAAAGGCGTCGCTGCATACGCCGATCACGCGGCGATCCTGGGCAAGGAGGATGAAAAGGTTAACGCGTTTTTCTCCACCGCGCTCTCCGCTATTGCGGACGATACTCTTTCCGCCGAAACGCTGACCGCGCTGGCAATGGAGACCGGCAAGGTCAACCTGAGGTGCATGGAACTGCTGGACGCAGCAAACACCTCGGTGTTCGGCCATCCGGTGCCGACACAAGTGACTCTCGGCGTAAAAAAGGGGCCCGCCATAATCGTTACCGGCCATGACCTTGAGGATCTCCGGCAGCTGCTCGAACAAACCACGGGAACGGGCGTCAACATTTACACTCACGGGGAGATGTTGCCCACGCACGGATATCCAGGCATAAAAAAATACCCGCATCTGGCCGGGCATTTCGGTTCAGCATGGCAGAACCAGCAAAAAGAGTTCGCCGGTGTTCCCGCCGGGTTACTCTTTACCACCAACTGTATCCAGCGTCCCCTTGATTCGTACAACGACCGGGTTTTCACGACGGGACTTGTCGCGTGGCCAGGCATGACGCATATTGCAAGTGCCGACGGACGCAAGGATTTCTCGCCGGTCATCAAAAAGGCGCTCGAACTGAAGGGTTTCCCGGCGGACAACATTGAAAAGACGATCACGGTAGGTTTTGGGCACAACGCCATACTCGGCGTTGCCGACAAAGTGATCGATGCCGTCAAATCAGGCGCGTTGAAACATATCTACCTGATCGGCGGATGCGACGGAGCCAAACCGGGAAGGAACTACTACACCGAGTTCGCCGAGAAGACTCCCAAAGACACGGTCATTCTTACTTTAGCCTGCGGCAAATTCCGTATCAACCGCCTGGACCTGGGAACCCTCGGGCCGCTGCCGCGGTTGATAGACGTCGGCCAATGCAACGACGCATATTCAGCGATAAAAGTGGCGGCCGCTCTGGCCGAAGCATTCAAGACCGACGTGAACGGGCTGCCTCTCTCGATCATCCTTTCCTGGTACGAGCAGAAAGCCGTCGCCATTCTCCTGACCCTTCTTTCACTGGGCATAAAGAACATGCGCCTCGGCCCGACGCTGCCGGCCTTCGTCTCCCCCGCGGTCCTGAACCTGCTGGTAGAAAAGTTCGGCATCCAGCCCATCACGACCCCGGAGAAAGACATTCCCGCGACGTTGAGCTAAGTGTCGACATAACATTCCCTGAGCATCAGCCCCGGGAAACCATGAATGGTAATATGGGGACAACGGAGGTAATCAGGTATAGAAAATCCCTATACGATGATTGATCCTGTTATTTGATTTACAATTCACAACCTCAAGTGAGTCCAAAAAATTTACCCTGCATTCAGCGGAGGTGATTTTGGATCCAAAACGAAGAAATATTCTTTACGCGTGGCTTTAGCTATGTAAGAAAAATATTTCAATGTTTTCGCCCAAAAGCGCGCAGCCCGAAGGGAGCGCCGATAATGGCCGACTTCTGCGTTGCGCGCCGCTTACGTCCAGCAAAGGGTACGCTGCGCTCCTTGCGCCTCGAACCCGGATCGTCCTCAGTGCTCTACATGCAGGGGTAATTCTGCGGGCCCACTTAGCGTTCTATTACTGCTTTTGCGGAAAGAACGAGTTCGTTGATGTCCTTTTTTCCGAACATGTCTTTTCTTATCTCTTTTTTCAGGGAGAAATGAATACGTCCATTCTGTACGCGTGCCAGTTGGAACTGTTCTTTAACATTGAAAACACCTGCATGGGGACGGAATAGGGGACGGAGTCAGGTAATTAGGTTATAGCCATACTCTCTTACAATCTTTTCTCCACGAGCAATCGCCTCAGTCACCGATGGTCGGCTTATATCCAAATGTTTTGCTAATTCACTGCCTGAAATCCCCAGCTCTTTTTGTCCCCAGTACGCTATTATGCTCCTGGCGTGAGATACCGCGTTCATTCTTCCGCGTTTTCTTATATCTTCTACTTTTATTTTCAGCAGATCACATACCCTTTTGACCAATTTATCAAAAGTCCAGCCTGATCGTATCAGTCTCTCTCTCTTTTCAATTTCCTCATCCGAAATCTTTAACGCAAGATTAACAAAGTCTCCATCTCCCAATATTCGTTCATCCCCGCGCCAGTATTCTTTGTTCCTTCTTAATTCAGACACGCCTTGCCATCCCCCAGCGCTTCGCCTTAATCCACCTCCGGCTAAATCTTCCCGTTTCCCTGCCTTTTGTCCGTCTTTCACGAACTCTATATATTTCTGAACAGCTTCCCCCGGTTTGCCGCCAAAACGTTCAAGGATTTCTCCCGTCGATTGCCACTCTATCGCCCGCTCTCCCGTTATTACCGAATGCCCGCTCCATCGATATTTTTGCAGGCCTTCTACTCCCTTAACCAGGCCTCCCCTTACCGGGTTCAAATGTATATATCTCACCAGTTCCAGCAAATATGTTTCTTCCTGACACAATATCGATTTGTATCTGTTGTGATAAAGATATCCTTTTCGTTTATGCCGGTGATTGAAGTATATCGCATATCCCGATAATACTTTTCTCATCACATCGCTCAACGATTGAGCCCCTGTTCGTATCAATAAATGAAAATGGTTGGGCATCAGCGCCCAACCATAGCATTTGCTCCCTGTCTTCACTATTGCTTCCCCTAAACGACGCAAGAAATCCTCACGGTCTTCGTCATCCTTGAAGATCTCGCGCTGTTCTATACCGCGTGTTATAACGTGATAGATCCCCCCGGGGATTTCCAGTCGTCTATGTCTTGGCATGTTGATCTTATACTATTTCGTTGTGTTATTGTCAATACCTAATTACCTGACTCCGTCCCCTATTTCCTTTCTTGATAAAGCGGTGCTTTTTTGGTATGTTTATTATTGATGACTATTGTACCGGTGCAGTTCCCGCCTTTTGATATTCCCGCGGATAAAGTAATGGCGCGGCTCGGGTATGCGCAGGGTAAAACACAGATGGACCCCGCGATGAAGGATACTTTTGTACGTGTCCTTGCCGAAGCGAAACAGCTCGTACAGGGGCGGCAGGTGCAGGCCTCGTCCACCATCCGGCGGCAGCCGCCCGATCAGATCCAGCTTGATCCGGGACTTGTCATAGCAAGCAGGGATATCACGCACCTGCTCGACGGCTGCGATGTCGCCAACGGGTTCGCGGTCACCATTGGGCCGTTCCTCGAAGCAAAAAGGAACGCCTGCGTGCAGGCGGGCGATATTACCCGGGCGTTGATACTGGACGCGTCCGGCTCGGTCGCGGCGGAATACCTCGCGGCCTTATCCCACCAGCAGATAGCCGCGGAAGCGGCCCTGGGCGGGTACGAAGTGACCAAACGTTTCTCTCCGGGATACGGGGACTGGTCGCTGAGCGCGCAGCCCGCGTTCCTCGCGTGGCTCGGGGCGAACGCGATAGGGATCCGGCTGACCCCGTCATTCCAGATGCTGCCGGAAAAATCGGTCTCCGCTATCGTGGGCCTGCGGCCGAAATAGAAAAGCATTCAGCGTTCAGCTCTCAGCCATCAGTACAAACGAAACAGCGACAGCATGTACAGACAGCATTGTTATGCTGACTGCTTCTCTGATCGCTGAATCTGATAGCTTGCTAAAAGGAATATATGAAGAGAAATGAGTTCGCGAAGATCGTCAGTGAACGGATACTTATACTCGACGGGGCCACCGGGACAGAACTGCATAAGAGGGGATCCCTTGAAGGCGTCCGCACCGCGGAAGAGTTGAACATCAAAGCGCCGGAAAAGATACAGGCCATATACCGCGATTATCTTGAGTCCGGCGCCAACGTTATTTTGGCAAACACATTCGGGGGCAACCGGATGAAACTTGCCGACTACGGGCTGGAAGACCGCCTTGCCGAGATCAATCAGGCTGGAGTAACCCTGGCCAAGGATCTCGCAAAAACCTATAAAGCGTATGTGGCCGCCGATATCGCGCCTCTGGGCGCGTACCTTCAGCCGCTCGGCCGTGTCACTTTTGACCGGGCATACGAGATCTTCGCTGAGCAGGCCAAAGCGCTGGCGGCCGCGAAACCGGACCTCATGGTCGTGGAGACCATGGCCGAGATACGCGAACTGAAAGCGGCATTCCTTGCCGCACGCGACAATTTTGACGGCCCGGTCCTTGTCCAGATGACCTTTACCTCCGACGGCACAACGGTGACCGGCACCGACCTTTTGACATTCCTTGCCGTTGCGGAAAGCATGGGCGCGGACGGCGTCGGCATGAACTGTTCCGTCGGGCCCGGTGAGCTGGCGAAACTCGCGGCCACGCTTGCCGCGAACACGTCGCTGCCCATCTCGTTTAAACCCAACGCCGGGATGCCGCGGCTGATCAACAGGCAGACGGTTTTCCCCGGCACGGTGGAGGAGTTCATCGCCGCCGCGGGCACTGCGTACGCCGCCGGCGTCAACATGTTCGGCGGATGCTGCGGGACCACGCCCGAATTCATCGAGGCTCTGGCGCGCCATCTCAAGGGTAAAAAACCGGTGGCGCGGCCGTGGCAAGACAAGATACTTGTTTCCTCCCGTACCCGGGCGGTGAACCTGGCGGGACATAAGGATCTCATCATCATCGGCGAACGGATCAATCCGACGAACCGCAGGAAATTCCAGGAAGAGCTTCTTGCCGGGAATTTCGCGACGCTGCGGCGTGAAGCGCAGGAACAGGTCCGGTCCGGCGCGCATATTCTGGACCTCAATCTTGGCCTGCCGAACGCGAACGAGAAAGCGCTGATGACGCGCGCGGTGGACGAGATACAGGAAACCGTCAACGTTCCGCTGTGCCTCGATTCCAGTTCGCCGGAAACGCTTGAGGCGGGCATACGCGCCTGCGCGGGCAAACCCATCATCAACTCGGTGAACGGCGATGACGACCGGATGGACAGGATCCTGCCGCTGGTCAAACGTTACGGCGCCGCGGTCATCGGCCTTACCGTCGACGACCGGGGCATCCCCAGGACCGCCGAGGAACGGCTGCAGATCGCGGAAAAGATCATTACCCGCGCTGAAGAGACGGGTATCCCCCGTTCCGGCGTCATCATCGACTATCTGACGCTTTCAGCCAGCGCCATGGCGGACCGGGTCGTCGAAACGCTGGAAGCGGTATCTGAATCTAAACGGCGGTGGCCGGAAGTAAAAACGGTGCTCGGCATATCCAACATATCGTTCGGGCTGCCGCACCGCCAGATATTGAATTCCACGTTCCTCAAAATGGCGCGCGAGGCCGGGCTGGACATGGCGATAATGAACCCGCACGAGGACTGGAGTATCGACGATGTCCATGCGCGGCGCCTGTTGTCCGGAAAGGATGCCGAAGGCGAGAACTATATAGCCATGCATGGCGTGACGCCCGCTCCTAAACCGGCTTCCGCAACTGTCGGGGAAAAGTCTCCCGAAGACCGGCTTTTCGACGCCGTCGTTGAAGGCAACCGCGATGAAATAGCCTTTATAACCAGGGAAGTGCTGGCCGCGGGAAAGGCCCCGCTGGACATCGCTAACAACATTTTATTGAAGGGATTGAATGAGGTGGGTGAACGGTTCAACCGTAAAGAGTATTTCCTGCCTCAGGTCATTCGCGCGTCGGAAGCGACGCAGGAAGCCTTCGCGAAATTGAAGCCTCTGCTGGCGAAGGACCGGGCATACTCGGCGGGAAAGATCATTCTCGCGACCGTCAAGGGCGACGTGCATGACATCGGCAAGAATATTGTGGGGGCGGTCATGGAAAGCCACGGATGGGAAGTGGTGGACCTGGGCAAGAACGCTGACGTGGAAACGATCATGAATGCCGCGCGCGAAGAGAAAGCCCAGGTGGTGGGCCTGTCAGCGCTGATGACCACCACGATGCCCGAGATGGAAAAAGTCGTCAAGGCGCGCGACGCTGAAAAAGCGGCGTTCAAGGTAATTATCGGCGGGGCGCCGGTTACAGAACGCTTCGCCGGAGAGATCGGCGCGGACGGTTACGCGAAGGACGCGGTCGAAGCGCCGCGGATCGCCAGGCAACTGTTGAATAACTGACCCGAGAGACGTTGACGGACGTTCATCCATAGACAAAGAAACCCGCTTCTGACGAAAAAACGACAGGAGCGGGTCTTATTTTGCGGCGGTTTTTCAATTCAGGCATTTTGCGTCTGCAGGTCCTTCGGATCTTCGCGCGGCGGGATCTTTATGCCCTGAAGCTCGATGATCCCGGCGACGATGGCCCCGGTGAAATAAATGACCCAGAGGTAGGTGTAATACTGCCCGAACAATGCCGCGGTCCCCGCAAGCAGCAGCGATCCCGCGAAAATGATCAGGCCCGTTTCGAGGTATTTCCACTTTTTCGGCATCAGGTTGTATATCGAGCTGAGCGGATAATTGTACCGGCGATGACGGACGTACGCGGCCGCCAGGAAAAGGAAACCGACCGGCGATACCAGCTGGCTGATGAGATGGATCATGATCAGTTCCACGCGGGGCTCTCCCGTGGAGAACCATACGGGGTCATGGATGTTGATCCCGCCCCAGCTGGCAATGATCCGGGAACCGTCCACCGCGATGTTGTTGATGAGGATGAAAATAAGGGCCATGAACAAACCGACGGAATACGAGGCAAAGACCGCGGATTTGGGCGTCCCTTTTTCGCTGGGGACCCAGTGGAATATGCCGACCAGTACCGCCGGAGAGATGACCGCCATGAGAAAGAACTGGCGGGCGGCGTTGATGATCATGGGCCACGGGTAGGGGCCAACAAGGTTCTGCAGCGGACGGGTGATGAAATAGATGCCGAACAGAAGATACGCCGCGGCTACCTTTTTATACCCGATCTCGCCGAACATGATCTTGCGGAAGTGGCTGACCCGTTTGACCTCCGCGGCCATCAGGAAATAGACCAGCCCGGCGATCACCGGCACGATGATATTGACAAGGAATTTGATCGGCATGGGATACCTCAAAAAATAGCGTTTAAGCTCGTGAGCATAAGGCAATAATTATTTTATCTAAACGACTTTGCTCATGAGCTTACGAGCTTATGAGCTAATATGCTGATCTTTGTTCCAGGCGTTTTTATGTAGTTCATGGCCAGCTTCGAAGGTTCCGTCACGAAAAAAATGGGGTGCATGCGCTTTCCGGGCAGCGTGACCTCGCAATGCACGACGTTGCGGCGCAGTGAAAAGATGCACGTTGCCGGATCATTGTACTCCAGCTCGACGGCAAGAAAGTCGAGCCGCGAAAGGGTCCCGCGCGCCGCCCTGCTTTCCATAACTTTGCGCCGCTGCAGGCCCAGGATCAGGAAAAGCGGCCGGTACCTCGTCTGGTCGGAATTGATCAGAATGAATTCTTCGTTGTCCGTATGCCAGCTGAGCCTGATCCTGGTGCTGCGCTTGGCTATGCCGACCAGTTTATGGCCGCCGTTCGTCCGCCGCGAAGAGTAAAACGTCTGCACCGTTCCCGTCGCTGACCGCGACCCGCGCAGTTTTGCCGTCGGACAGATACGGTGGATCAGTTTAAGCCTTTCCAGTCTGCGGAACAGCGCCGCGGTCCCCTTCACCGGCACCAGATCCAGAACCAAACGGCGTTCACGAGTTGATGAGTTCATGGGTTCATATATTTACAACAAAGACGTTCTCAAGTTCTTGTGTTCTCGTGGCAGGCGCAGGTTTTGCCTGCGCGAAATGCTTTAAGCACGGGCTAAAGCCCGTGCGCTACCAAAACTTTTCCCGCTATTCCTTACTCACTTACTTACTTTTTGCTTTGGCTGCCATGATCGTGTTGCGCATCAGCATCGTGATAGTTGTCGCGCCGACGCCGCCTGGAACGGGAGTGATGTAGGACGTCTTATCTTTGACCGCCTCAAAATCCACGTCGCCCACTATACCGGATCCGACCCGGTTGATGCCGACATCCAGGACGACCGCGCCCGGTTTCACGTAGTCGCGTGTGACAAAACGGGGCTTGCCGATCGCCGCCACCAGGATGTCGGCTTTGCGGCAGACTTCGGGCAGGTCTTTTGTCCGCGAATGAGCGATCGTAACAGTCGCGTCGCTGGCAAGGAAGAGCAGCGATGCCGGTTTACCGAACAGGTTCGACCGCCCGATGACCACCACGTTCCTGCCGCTGAGAGAAATGCCCGTTTTCTGAAGAAGGTAAATGACGCCGAGAGGCGTGCAGGAGACGAGTATCTTTTTTTCTTCTATCTCACTGTACGTCTTGACCGAACACAGCCGGCCGATATTATACGGGTGCAGGCCGTCAACGTCTTTCGCGGGGGAGATAGCTTCCAGCGCCCGGTCCGAGGGCGTGCCCTTGGGCAGGGGCAGCTGAAGAAGGATGCCGCTGACGCGCGCGTCTTCGTTGAGCTGCCGGATCAGCGCGATGATCTCTTCTTCGGCCGCCGCGGCCGGTAGATGATGGTGGAATGAATTGATACCAAGTTCGCCGCACGCCTTTATCTTTGAAGAGACGTACACGCTGCTGGCTGGATCCTCGCCGACGAGTATGGTCGCAAGCCCCGGCTCGATCCCTTGCGCCTTGAGCGCGTTCACTTCGTCCTTCAGTTCGGCCCGTATCTCCGCCGCGATCTTTTTCCCGTCAATCAGTTCCATGTCATTCCTCGTTTATTTACTGAGGGTAAAAAAACCATCAGGCGGCACCGTTGAGAATGTGCGACGCCTGATCAGGCTTGATCAGCATCCTACCGGCGCATGCGCTTCAACATGCAGCTTTTCAGACGGTAATACAGTTCCGGCGCCAGTTGGAGGAACCGGGCTCCGTACGCCCGCGTAAGGATACCTTCTTTTGAATACACTACCTCTCCCTGCACGTCGAACGCGTTATTTTCGTTCAGGTTGAAGCGCAGGATCAGCCGGTCGCCGGGTTTCAGGTCCTTCGGCGTCTCCAGCGCGATCCCCCCCTCGCTCAGGTTCGTGATGAACCCGCGGCCCAGCACCTTGCAGGGCCGGTCCATGCTGAGCTCCAGTGATGCCGCCAGAGCCATACGTTCGTTTACACGACGTTCTTCCATACTCTGTTTCCCCTCTTTTTGCCCGTAAACGCGAGCATGTGACAGCGGTTTGTTATATTATACAAAATTTCAGCGGATATACATGGGGTTGGAAAAGATCCAGGGCCGGAAGACGCCCCATTTTCTATGGAAGGCTTCGACACGGTATGCTCCGGGCCGGTCCACCGCATAGCGCAGCCGGGTGCCGATTGCCTGCGCGACGGGCATCCCGTCGCGCAGCAGGCGCGTCCGGGCGCGGAATGGTAAAGCAATCGATATCTCCAGGTTCTTTCTAAAAGGGACTTCGTCGCCGCAGGTGTATTCCTTTTCACCATCCCTCATCACGAAACTGAATCCTTTCGCTGAACGCCAGCGATCCAGCGAGATATACATGCGGCACGCCTTCACAGCGTCGATGACCTGCCGGCAGGCAACGGCGCTGTCGCCGCTCAGCGGCCGGTCAAGAAGAACATGCGTGCGTATAGTGGACAGCGCATAGGTAAAAGGGAAAATGCTGAAGGCCTTTCCGTACATGATCTTTTTATGGTTGTGGTTATCCACTTCGCCGTAGCCGGCGCACCTGCCTTCCCGGTTCAGGCGGTCCCACCGTTCCAGCGTCGCCTGTTTAGGGCCGCTCAGCCTGGCGGTCGGAAAAAAGAAGGCGGCGAACGCGGCGGGCAGGGACGTCAGTTTTTCCTGCCAGTCCGTCATGAAATCCCAAATGCTGATGCCCGCGTAACCCGTGGCCGACCAGTCGTTCCACTCGTAAGATTTGACCCCGAACTTCTCCGTTCCCCGGTGATCGGGATGGGCGATGAGGCCCAGGCCCCCCTGCGCGTTCACCGCGTCGATATACTCCTGCGGGCGTGACGACTTTTTCCAATAGATGACCGGAGTTTTGAGGCCAAGGGCGAGATAATGGTTGTAACGTGGAGAGATCTCTTCCCCGACGATTACAAGAACGCTGTTATGCCACCCTTCCCACCCGTCGTCGCGCGCGTCCATCCGGAAATGGTCGGTAAGCACGATAAAATCGCATCCCGCCGCCCCGGCAGCCGCGATGATATCCTTTACCGGCGTGGTGCCGTCGAAAGAATACGCTGAATGAAGATGAAAAGCTCCGGCATAATCGAACATGAAACCCTTTCAGGAAGATCTGGTCCCCTGATCTATTGTACAAATTGCTGTCCGCGGCTGCAAACAACAAAAAAAGCGGCTGTTCCCGTTAAAGAGAACGGCCGCGTCCGCGTAAAGACCCGGTTATGATTTTTTCGTATAATTGGGCGCTTCGCGGGTGATGACGATATCGTGCGGATGCGATTCGGCTTTGCCCGCTTCCGTGATGCGCACGAACCGCGCTTTGGCACGCAACTCTTCTATGGTGCCGGCGCCGACGTAACCCATGCCTCTTTTAAGGCCGCCGACATACTGGTAAAGGACTTCCTTGACCGTGCCTTTATACGGGACCATGCCTTCCATGCCTTCGGGAACAAGATCGTTCTTGCCCTGGTTGTACCGATCGCGGGAACCTTTGTGTTCTTCCATCGCTCCCAGTGAGCCCATGCCCCGGTACACTTTATACTGCATGCCCTGGTGGAACCTGAACTCGCCCGGGCTTTCCTTTGTGCCGGCAAGCATGTTGCCTATCATGACCGAATGCGCCCCTGCGCCGATGGCGATCGGGATATCGCCCGAATATTTCAGGCCGCCGTCCGCGCATACCGGCACTTTATATTTTTCGGCGACCTTCGCGCATTCGTAGATAGCGCTGACCTGCGGCTTTCCGATGCCCGCGATGATACGGGTGGTGCAGATGGAACCGGGGCCCTGGCCTACTTTAATACCGTCGGCGCCGGCCTTGATCAGCCTTTCCGCCGAATCGGCCTCGGAAACATTGCCCGCGATGACATCAACATCGAATTTTTTCTTGAGCTGCCTGACCGTCTCAATAACGCCCCGCGAATCGCCGTGGGCCGTATCGACGATGACAATGTCGATCTTCTCCCGGGCCAGTATCTCCGTGCGGGCGAAAGCGTCATCTAGAACGCCGACCGCGGCCGCGACCCTCAGCCTGCCGCTGCCGTCCACGTTGAAGGCTTTCGAATCGCCGAAGAGGATGCGTTTAACGTCGCTGTAGGTATAGAGGCCGACGATCTTTTTCTGTTTGTCGACGAGAGGCAGGACCTTTTTCTTGCTGTCCTGCATGATCCCGTACGCTTCGCGCAGGCCGATACCCGGCCTGCCGGCGATGACGTTCCGGGTCATGATCTGTTTCGCCTTCAGCGAGTGGTCCTCGCAGAAATCGAAATCGCTTTTGGTGAGTATGCCCGCGAGAGCGTGGTTGCCGTCGAGGATCGGGAACGAATGGAAATTGAAACCCCGTTCCGTTCTCCGCTTAAGTATCTCTTCGATCGTCATATTCTGGTCGAAGCAGATGGGCTTCTCGATAAGGCCGTTCAGGTGAAACTTGACCTTCGCGACCTGGTTGGCCTGTTCCTGCGGGGTAAAGTTCTTGTGTATTACGCCGATCCCGCCCAGCTTCGCTATCTCGATGGCCATCTCGGCTTCGGTCACCGTGTCCATCGCGGCGCTGACTATCGGGATCTTAAGCCCGACGTTGCGCGAAAATTTAGACGTGACATCAACATTGTCCGGCAGAATATCCGAATAGCCGGTCGTCAACCGCACGTCGTCATAAGTGAGCCCGATGCCCTGTTCCGATATCCTTTTGAAGAACGCTTCCCTTCCTGCGTTGAAGCTGGTGTTTTTTTTCATTGTTTTTAAATGTCCCCGGCAATTGATTCTTCACCCGATGCCGCGATGGCACGGACGGCTGAAACTCTCTTGTCCGCCGAAGAGGCGGGCCAATGCACAACGACATTATACACTAAAAGACGCTATTATTCAAGCTATTTTAACATCACCTCCAGCCCAGAACCATGCCGCCCATTCGGATGGCGAATTTTTCCAGCTCTTCGTGAATAATGTCGCCGTCTTCGAGACGGATGACAAAAATCCTTCCCAGCCGTGCCTGTGAGTATTTCATGGAGTTCCTCTTTTTCCGCACGCTATATGAAAATATCTTTCAGATATTTTCCCCAATTGTACATAACTGCGCCGGGCATGTCAAAAAAAACCCGGGGCAGGGAACTGCATTCCCTGTCCCGGGTTCGTCCGGAAAATACTATCAGTTTACGGAACGCGTGCTGAACGTCGCCACCACGCGGCGGTTCTGCTTGCGCCCATCAGCCGTCGCGTTGTCCGCGATGGGTTTGGAAGAACCGAATCCTTTTGCCTGCAGCTGCGCGCCGTCTACGCCCATTTTCCCGATCAGATACGCGCTGACAGCTTCCGCACGCTTCTGTGAAAGGGCGATATTCTTCTGCGCGTTGCCGGTCGAGTCCGTATGGCCCTCGATAAGCGCGGTTTTCGCAGGGTATTTTTTCAGGAAAACTGCGACCCTTGCCAGTTCGGGAATGGCTTCCGTCTTGATCTCGGCTTTTCCTGAATCGAAGAGGATCTCCAGGGTCACGTCGACAGCCGTCTCAAGGATCTCGGGCTTCGAAGGGACGACGGGCTCTTCGACGACCGGTTCCGGCGGAGGCAGCGGGCATCCAAACTCATCTACGGCGGTACCCGCGGGAGTCCCGGGGCATTTATCTTTATCGTCCGTCACGCCGTCGCCGTCGCTGTCAACCGGGGCGGGAGGGGGAGGAGGCGTCTGGACGACTTCTCTGACCGGTTCGGGAGCGGGAGCCGGAGCAGGTTCCGCTTTCTTCGCGCAGCCCCACCACCAGGTAAGATGCGCGCCGCCGGTTACCGCCTGAAGCACCACTTCCGAATCTTTGGTCTTGTCAAGCAAATGATAGGCCGCGCCAATCCTGCCCGACAACACGGAGCAGAAGAAGTATTCAAGCCCAAGCCCGGCCCTGGCCGAGGGACGGTTGAAATTGTAGTAAGGTATCGCGGAAGCGCATCCGCCGCCCAGCGACACGTAAGGTGTCCAGCGTTTATCAGGCGTGAAGTAATAAAGAAGGGACAGTGTTATCGGCTGGATCTGTACGCCGTCGTTAACACGGATATCTTCATAGGCCAGCGCAAGCCCCCATGAACGGGCAAGACCGTATCTGAAGCCGCCGCCTGCCATCCAGCCTTTGTTGTCAGCCGGTCCGGCATATTCGGGACCCGCCGGCATCGCCCCGCCTATCGTCGCATCTATCCCCCATTTTCCCGTTGTGTCGTCCGCGGACGCAACTCCGCACAGGCTTCCAGCAAGCAGCAAACATCCCACGATTCCCCTCGAAATAACCGATTTTCGACTCATAACAGCCTCCTCGAACGCAATAGTAAGCGCAATAATGATCGTCCTGTTGTCTTTCTCGATTGTACATTTACAGGAAAGAGTTGTCAAATCGACAAAAACAAAAAGCGGCTGAATTCCACCGGATTTCAGCCGCTTTTTGTACTGGAGATAAGAGCCCGCGCTGTTACGAAGGCCGGGCGTTGGTTATGCTGTACGTCTGTCCGGACGCGGTATCCGTAAAAGTCCCGGTGCCGTCAGCGTTGACATGCATGGTCGCGACGGTCGCTCCGGCACTGGCAACCAGGCCGTCCATGCTACCGTCAGCGTTGAACGTGAGGGTCCCGGTCGTGCCATCCGATGAAGTGAACGACTGCGTTCCGCCGATGGGCCCTGAATCGCCTATCGACATGCTTGACGTCACGCTCCAGATTTCGCCGGTATCGAAAGTGACGGTGCCGCTGCCGGTCATAGAGCAGGGGCTTGCATCCGTCGGGCGTCCGGAAGGCATGGCGGTCGTCATGGTCATGTTCATCGTGCCACCGGGAATCGCGCCGGTCACCGTATTTACCAGTGAATCCGGGAAACGCGTTGAGTCCGTCATCCATGCGGACAGATCACTCAGATTGGACATCATTTTTACCGTTGTTACCTCGTACCAGCTGACGGGATTGCCGTTACTGGCATACGTCCACACTCCCGGGATCCAAAGGCTGGCGCTCAATAAAGCGGTCATGATGTCGTTCGGGTCAACTCCTGAGGTAAGGGTGTATTGTGTGCTGGAGAAGCTTTGAGCGGCATACATGAACAGGCCGTTCTGGCTGAAGGCTTTGTCAAAGTCCATATAGACCGTGTTGCCGCTTTTCTTGAAGGCCAGCGTCACCGTCATGCCCAGCACTGAGTCAACGGTTACATACTCTCCGTTCGCGTTGCGGCTGCCGAGGCCGGCTCCCGCTTCGCCGCCGGGGGCCATGGAAGGAGCGCCGAAACGACGGGGGCCGCTGTAGGTGAACCCGCCCGCTCCCGAGCCCATGCAGGACGCCTTGTAGAGGGCGGTCATGGAAGCGGCGACTGGATTGCTCGTGTAACCGGAGCCGCTGTTCGCGTCCACCATTTCGGTGCCGACAAGCTTATTCCTTGTTTTGTTATCGCCGCACCCGTTGAGGCCGGCGAGAAGAACTGCCGCGCAAAGCACGCTGAAATATTTTTTCATTGTACGGTTTCTCCTTTCCGGTTACAGGTTTATAAGGTACGTCGCGCCCGCTATGATCCGGTAGTCGTAGCTGCGGTATTTCTCTTCTCCAAGGGAAAGGTCGAACCCGAGCTTCGTTTTCAGATCGCCTTTCGCGTAGCTGCCGCCGAGAATGAGCCCGTACTGGCTGCCGGAGGTGCCGGACTGGGCCGCGCCCGCGATCTTCGATTCCGCGAGGCTGTTGAAAACCGCTTCGCCGATCAGCGTGAGGCCGGCGATCGATGTGACGGGGTACTCGGCGCCCGCGCCCAGACTGAGCACGTCGCCGAATTTCTGTTTTACCTTGTTCTCGTCGGTGTATTCACCGTTCATGGCGTAGGAAAGGTTCGCGTTGATGAAAATACAGCCCATCTCTTTTCTTGCGGCAACCAGAGGCTTGATGTTAAAACCGCGTTTGAAACTCGAGGGGACCTTCGTGCTTTCTTTTCCGGTCGGCACGCTGAAGGCGGCTCCGGCGGCAAGGTCCCACCCATTGAACGCGAAACTGTACTTGCCGGCGAAGGCGAGATCCGCGATCCCGGAGTCAGACGCGCTTGTGGAAGCTCCCGCCGATTCGCTTTTTGAGCTCACGGAGCTGCAGGGGATCTCTATGCTTGTTTCCAGGGCGGGCGTAAAAGCGTAACGCGCGAACACTGGGACGCTGAAGGCGGTGCGGGTGAGTGTGTACACGGTCGCTCCCGCCGAATTTGTAATTTTGGTTTCGTCGCTCTGGTACGAAATGTCCGTAAATCCTGTTTCAAGCACTCCTTCCTTCAAAACATTCCCCGCCTGTTCCAGCACCAGCGGCGCGGCCAACAGCGTTCCGGCATTAACGCACGCAACAGCACAACACAGGAGCAGCTTACGCATGAATGGAGCCTCCTTTTGATACCGCGGTTCCGCGGTTTTCCGGCATATAGTAGAAATATAGCGGACAAGCACTTCTTTGTCAAGGGGAAAACGCCTTCTTCCCGTTTACTGTTTCGCTTTTTCCGGTTCGGCGCCTTCGTCGTCATCTTCTTTGACCACGGTGGCTATGGCGGCGAGTTTGTCGCCGTCTTCAAGCCGGACCAGGCGGACGCCCTGGACGTTGCGGCCTATAACGTTGACATCTTTGACCGGCAGGCGGATCGTGATGCCTTTTTCTGTCATCAGCATCAGTTCTTCCTCGTCGTTCGCTTTCTTGATGCCGATGATGTGCCCGTTGCGGTCGGTGGTCTTCATGTTGATGACGCCTTTGCCGCCGCGGCTCTGAAGGCGGTATTTGCCTACGTCGGTACGCTTGCCGTACCCGTTGACCGACGCGGTAAGGAAAACATCCTTTGGCGTCACAACTTCCATCCCGACGACCTCATCTTTGTCCTCGAGCTTGATGCCGCGGACGCCCATGCAGGCCCGCCCGATGGGACGGACATCCCTGCTCTTGAAACGTATCGCGAGGCCGTTCTTGGTGGCGATGACGATCTCGTCGTTCACCGCGACGGAGCGCCGGACGTCGATGAGAACGTCGCCCTTCTCAAGGTTGATGGCGATGATGCCGGCCTTGCGCGGGTTGTCGTACTCGGTAAGCAGCGTCTTTTTGATCGTGCCGTTCCTGGTGCACATTATGAGGACGCTGTCTTTTTCCTCTTCGAACGAGCGGATGGGAACGGCCGCCGTTATCTTTTCCTCGGAAGAGGAAAGCTGGATGAGGTTCACGATGGCTTTCCCCTTGGCCGCGCGGGCGCCTTCGGGGATCTCATAAACGCGGGACCAGAAGACCCTGCCTTTATTGGTAAAGAACAGCATGTGAGCGTGCGTGTTGGTGATGAAGAGGCATTCGACGAAATCCTCTTCGCGCGTGGTCATGCCGGCAATGCCCCGGCCGCCGCGGCGCTGAGCGCGGTACGTGGCAAGCGGGATGCGTTTGATGTACCCGGTATGCGAAAGAGTGACCGCGACATCCTCTTCCTGAATGAGGTCTTCAATGCTGAGCTCTGCCGCCTGCGCCATGATCTTCGTGCGGCGTTCGTCGCCGTATTTGTCCCTGATCTGGAGCAGCTCGTCCTTGATGATGGCGAGCACTTTTTTCGGGTCCGCGAGGATGGCCTTGAGCCGTTCGATCGTCTTGATGGTTTCCAGATACTCGTCCTCGATCTTTTTGCGCTCAAGGTTGGTCAGGTTCTGCAGCTTCATGTCGAGGATCGCCTGCGCCTGTATTTTGGAGAGCTTGAACCGGGCCATCAGATTGGTACGCGCTATGTCCACGTCCTTGGATTCGCGGATGGTGCGGATGACCGCGTCGAGGTTGTCGAGCGCGATCTTCAATCCTTCCAGAATGTGGGCGCGTGCTTCCGCTTTCGCCAGCTCGAACTTGGTGCGGCGGATGATGATGACCTTGCGATGCTCGACATAATGGAAGAGCATCTCTTTTATATTGAGCACTTTTGGCTTGTTGTTGACCAGCGCCAGCATGATCACGCCGAACGTCGTTTCCATCTGCGTGTGCTTGAACAACTGGTTCAGGACGATCTGGGAATTGCCGTCGCGCTTGATCTCAATGACCACGCGGATGCCGTCGCGGTCCGATTCGTCGCGCAGGTCGGATATACCGTCGATCTTTTTGTCGCGCACCAGGTCGGCGATCGTTGAAATGAGGTTCGCCTTGTTCACCTGGTAGGGGAGCTCGTTGATGATAATGGCTTCGCGGTTCCCCTTCCACTCCTCGATCTCGGTTTTCGCGCGCATGCGCACCGATCCGCGTCCGGTCTCGAGGTAATCCTTGATGCCGGCCTTGCCGTAAATGATGCCGGCGGTCGGGAAATCGGGGCCCTTTATGATCTTCGCGATCTCCGGGATGGTTATATCCGGGTTATCGATGAACGCTATGACGCCGTCGATTACCTCTGAAGGGTTGTGCGTCGGGATATTGGTCGCCATGCCGACCGCGATGCCGGAGGAACCGTTGATAAGCAGGTTGGGAAGCTTTGCCGGGAGCACGGACGGTTCAAGGAGCGAGCCGTCGTAGTTGGGAATGAAATCGACGGTGTCCTTGTCCAGGTCGGCCAGCATTTCGTCCGCGATGGCTGCCATGCGGACTTCGGTGTAACGCATCGCGGCGGGAGAATCTCCGTCGATGGAACCGAAGTTCCCCTGGCCCTGCACCAGAGGGCAGCGGAGCGAGAAATCCTGCACCAGGCGGACCATGGCGTCGTACACGGAGTTGTCGCCGTGCGGATGGTATTTACCGAGCACATCACCGACGACGCGAGCGCTCTTCTTGTACGCGGTGTTATGCTTGAGCCCCATTTCCTTCATGGCGTAAAGGATGCGCCGGTGCACGGGTTTGAGCCCGTCACGCACGTCCGGCAGCGCGCGGCCCACGATCACGCTCATCGCGTAATCGATGTAGCAGTTGCGCATTTCATCTTCGATGTTGCGCGGGATGACGTTGGGATTGAGCGGAGTTCCCGCGTCACCGGAAGGATTTTTCGGATCCGGCGGCACGGGACTGTTCTTATTCGTATCGTCTGGCATTTGTTACCTCACTTCTTCAATATAGGACGATAGACGCGAGACTCTGGATTCAGGATACAAGATGACGGATTGACGGCATTCAGAGTTATTAATCTTGTGGCCAGTGTCCTGCGTCCTGCGTCCGCAGTTTTTTTATATGTCCAAATTCGTCACTTCCATCGCGTGGGCTTCGATGAACGCGCGGCGGGGTTCGACCTTGTCGCCCATCAGCGTCGTGAATATCCGGTCGCACTCGATAACGTCTTCCAGTTTCACCTGCAGCAGCTTGCGTTTGGACGGGTCCATGGTCGTTTCCCACAGCTGTTCCGGGTTCATTTCACCGAGACCCTTGTACCGCTGGATGGCAGCGCCCTGGCGGCCGAAGTCGCGCACCTTCTCGATCATTTCCTTTGTACTGTAAAGATCGTATTCCTCGCCGGATTTTATCAGGCGGTAACGCGGTTTCTGCAGCAGTTCGCCGTAATAACTCACGTCAAGCCCGTGGCCTTCAAGCTTTTTCGCGAGGATGTCCACTCGCTGAAGCTCCCAGAGTTCCTTCGCGTGAGCGCTTATATCCGTGCTGACATCCTGTTCCATCACTCCCAGCGGCAGTTCGCCGGCGGTTTTCACTTCTTCCGCTTTCTTCTGGAGGAACCGGGTCTTGAATTCCTTCCATTCCTTGTCCGTGTATATGTAGCGCGGTTCGCCTTCCGCAGGTTCTTCGACGCGGTAAAGCGGGAGCCGCTGTTCTTTTTTGAACTCCAGATAGTTCTTCCAGTCGATGCTCTTTTTGGACAGACGCTTCATGAGGCCGTCGAGCTCGATCAGGTTTTCCACGATCTGGGAAAGCTTCCGTTCTTCGAAGGAAAGGATCTCTTTGCCCTTGTCGAGGACGCTCAGTGAAAGGCCCTCCATGCCCTGCGATAAAAGGAACTTGTCCAGAGCGTCTTCGGAATGCAGGTACATTTCCTTTTTGCCTTTTTTTACCTTGAAAAGCGGCGGCTGGGCGATATAGACGTAGCCTTTATCGATAAGGGGCGTCATCTGGCGGTAGAAGAACGTAAGAAGAAGCGTGCGGATATGGGCGCCGTCGACGTCGGCATCGGTCATGATGATGATCTTGTGGTAGCGCGCCTTGTCGACATTGAAATCGTCGTGGCCGATGCCCGTGCCGAAGGCCGTGATCATGGTGCGTATCTCGGCGTTCGTGAGGATGTTGTTCAACCGCGCTTTTTCAACGTTCAGGATCTTGCCCCTGAGAGGCAGGATCGCCTGGAAGGAACGGTTGCGCCCCTGTTTGGCCGAGCCGCCCGCCGAGTCGCCTTCGACGATATAGATCTCGGTGTTTTCCGGGTTGCGGTCGGAACAGTCGGCGAGTTTTCCGGGGAGCGACGCGGTGTCCAGCGCGCCTTTGCGCCGCGTGAGTTCGCGCGCTTTGCGGGCGGCTTCACGGGCTTCGGCGGCGGTGATGGCTTTTTCCAGCACCTTGTTCGCGATGGCCGGATTCTCTTCAAGAAAGGCGGCCAGGGCGTCGCCGACGACGGATTTCGTGATGCCTTCCACGTCGGAATTGCCGAGCTTCGTCTTGGTCTGCCCTTCGAACTGCGGATTGGGCACCTTGACCGAAACGATCGCGGTGAGGCCTTCACGGACATCGTCTCCGGAAAGCGCCAGGTCCTTGTTCTTCGAAAGTTCGTTCTTTTTTATGTAGTCGTTGATGACGCGGGTAAGCGCCGAACGGAATCCCGTCAGATGCGTTCCGCCTTCGATGGTGTTGATGTTGTTGACGAAAGAGAAGATCTGCTCGTTATAGGAGTCGTTGTACTGCATGGCGACTTCCACAACGTTGCTGTCTTTCTCTTTCGTAAAGTAAATGGGGTCCGAGTGCAGCACGGTCTTGTTTGCGTTGAGGTATTTGACAAAGGTCTTAAGCCCGCCCTCATAGTCGAACGTGTGTTCCTTGTCCTCACGCTCGTCCATGATGGTAATGTGCGTGCCGGCGTTGAGGAATGCAAGTTCGCGCAGTCGGTTGGAAAGGATGTCGAACGAGTACTGGGTCTCGGGGAAAATTTCCGGGTCCGGCGTGAACGTGACCTTCGTGCCCTGTTCATCCGCTTTCCCTATCACTTTCACGCCTTCGACCGGTTTGCCGCGATGGTACTCCTGGAAATATGTTTTGCCCTTGCGGTATACTTCCACCTTGAGCACGGAAGACAGGGCGTTGACGCAGGAAACGCCGACGCCGTGCAGGCCGCCCGAAACCTTGTATGAGTTGTGGTCGAATTTACCGCCGGCGTGAAGCTTGGTGAGCACGACTTCAAGGGCCGACATGTTCTTGTATTTGGGATGAGGGTCGACCGGGATGCCGCGGCCGTCGTCCAGAACGGTTATAGAGTTGTCCGGGTGAATGGTAACATCGATATTCTTACAATAACCGGCGAGCACTTCGTCGATAGAGTTGTCCACCACTTCGTAAACCAGATGGTGAAGGCCCATGGGCCCGGTGGAACCGATATACATCGCGGGGCGTTTGCGCACCGCTTCAAGGCCTTCCAGCACCTGGATCTTCGACGCGTCATAACTCTCTTTGGGAGTTGCCTGTTTCTCATTTTCGTCTTTTTTTGCCATGTAATCCTGCCTCCAAACGTATTAAGAAATGAAAAATGTAAAATGAAAAGTGTAAATTGTTATTAAGAATACTTTCTTTGTCTTTCGGTGTTCATTTTACATTTTACATTTTCAGTTGTATTTTAATGTCTCGTATCACGCGGCGGCCGGCAAAATACTGGTTGATCGTGTTCATGATCTCGCGCCGGCGCATGGTGAGCTCCTGCACGCCGGCGCTTGAGGACGCCTCGATAATGATCTGGCCCTTTTTAATGCCGACGAGTTCGGCGTACGGGAACCGCGGCCGCATCTCGTTCTTCCAGATCTCAAGGACCGCGTACCCTTCTTCCGTCAGCCCCAGCTGCCGTTTAAGAAAACCGATAATACTTTCTGCTGGAGTGAAAGCCATAAAGTAATGAAAAATGTAAAGTGGAAAGTGTAAAATTGGACAGCAACGACACAACAGAAATGCCTCTCTGTTTTTCATTTTACACTTTTCATTTTTAATTGCTTTTTATACTCTCATCGGCATGACGACGCAGATGTAGTTCGTGTCGTTGACCGGGCGCAGAAGAGCAGGATTAAGGGCGTTCGTAAGCTCGAAAAGGACGCTTTCTTCATCGATGTTCTTAAGTACATCGATAAGGAAAACAGGATTGAACGCGATCTCGATGGACGGCCCCGCGTGCGAGATGTCGATTTCAACTTCACCGGAGCCGAGGCCCTGGGCGGACGCGGATATGCGCAGGGCGCTTTTCGCGAAATTGAATTTTACCGTAGCGGCCTTATCGGACGTCAGGAGAGCCATCTGGCGGACCGCGGTAAGGACTTCCTTCACGTTTATCTTTATCTGCATGTCGTTCTTTTTGGGAATGACCTGTTCGTAGTTAGGGAACGTCCCTTCAATAAGACGGGAAAGGATCGTGATGGAACCGATTTGAAAAGCGATCTGGTTATCGGTGACTCCGATTTTCACGTTCTCTGTTTTTTCATCCGCGGAAAGGATGCGCTGCACTTCATTGACCGCTTTCGTGGGGATGATGGCGCGGTGTTTAATCTTTTTATCGATCCCCTCGCAGGAAATGAAGGCGAGGCGGCGCCCGTCGGTCGCTACCAGCTTGAGAATCCCTTCTTCAGCTATAAGATACACGCCGTTCAACACGTAACGGGTCTCATCCGCCGATACGGCGAACGAAACGCGGCGCAGCATGGCGCGCAGCACGTCTTTGGCTATAGTGAACGTCTTTTCTTCCGGGAATTCGGGCAGCACGGGATAATCGGATTTGGGAAGGCCCATCAGCATGAAATGGGATTTCCCGCATTTAATGTCGATCTGATTGGAATCATCAGATTTGATCTCGATGGAACCGACGGAAGGAAGCTCCCGGATGATGTCGCCGAACCGCTTTGCCGGTATTGTAACGCTGCCTTCCTTCACTATCTCGCCTTTGATAAAACAGGAAACTCCTACCTCAAGGTCTGTCGATGAAAGTTTCAGCTGCTGCCCCTGGGTCTCGAAAAGAAAATTTGAAAGAATGGGAAGAGTGCTTCGGGGAGAAACGACGGTCTGAACGATCTGGGTTCCTCTTAAAAGCTCTTCTTTTCCACAGATTACTTTCATCTGTTGCCTCCATGTTTAATAAAGACCGTCGTAATAGTAGGCGGCTGTATAATGTGGATAAGCGGCGTTTGATCCGAAAAACAGTTTTAAAACGTCGTCTGTTTTTGTCGCGGCGAGGTTGTGGGAAAGCCGTTGATAACAGGTGTGGCGTTTTCCACATCATCCGGAAACCCGGAGATTATCCGGCATTTTTGAATGTTACGCAGCGAAAAAAGAAGACTTAATAACAGCGGATACAAGACTCCGGACACTGGATACGGGATAACAAAACAACAAATAAAAACGCTTTTTAAAGAGCAAATGAAACAATAAATATAATTTAAGACTTTTGAAATTTTTAGCCGTTGCTGTTTTGTCTGTGAAATTCTGGTCGCCTTTATTGTTAATCCAGCGTCCCGTGTCCTGTGTCCGTCGTTTAGTCTTTCTCCGAACGTATATCCTGGCTGATCTGGTTGACCTTGGCGACAAAGTACGGATCGGTGGCTATACGCGCTTTTATCTTGTTGCACGCGTGCATGACCGTCGTGTGGTCTTTCCCCCCGAACTCTTCGCCGATCTCGTTTGTGGAAAACTCGTCGGTCAGCGTGCGCGCCAGGTACATTGCGATCTGCCGGGGAAACGCCACCGCGTCGGTCCGTCGTTTTGATTTCATGTCCTTTATGTCCAAGTTAAAGTGGCGCGAGACAACTTTCTGGATCTTTTCAATAGTGACCGGCACGGCATCATCCGGCGGACGCACCACGTCTTTGAGTATTTTCTGGACGGAATCAACGGTCAACGGCGTCCCCGTAAACGCTGAGAAAGCGGTGATGCGGAGCAGCGAGCCTTCCAGTTCACGGATATTCGATTTTATCTGCGTCGCGATATAAAGAACCACGTCATCCGGGATATAAAGGCGTTCTTCTTCAGCCTTTTTCCTCATGATGGCTATACGCGTTTCAAGGTCCGGCGGCTGGATGTCGGCTATGACGCCCCATTCAAAACGCGATATGAGGCGCGGTTCCAGTGTCGGCAGCTCTTTGGGAGGACGGTCGGAAGTGATGACGACCTGTTTATGCGAATCGTATAGCGTGTTAAATGTATAAAAGAACTCTTCCTGCGAGCTCTGTCGCCCCACAAGGAACTGGATATCATCGATAAGCAGGCAGTCCAGGTTCCGGTACTTGTTGCGGAACGAGGCCGGCTTTTCGAAGCGCAGGGAGTCTATGAACTCGTTTATGAACTTTTCGCTTGTCACGTACAACACGCGCTGCGAAGGGTTGTTCTTGCGGATATGGTTGCCTATGGCGTGCAGCAAGTGGGTTTTTCCCAGGCCCACGCCCCCGTAAATGAAAAGAGGGTTGAACTGCCGGCCCGGATCCTTTGCCACCGCTTCACACGACGCGTGTGCGAACCTGTTGGAAGCTCCGACTACGAACCGGTCGAACATGTAGCGGGGATTGAACTGTTCTTCCGGCGTGACCTTGACGGCGGGGGTCGCGGCGGCGGGCTCCTGAATATCCTCCACTTTTTTGAGAATGGAGGTCAGATCCTGCACCGGCTGCAGTTCCAGGCGGACCTGGGCGCCCGCGTTTTCCGTCAGGACCTGTTCAATATTTCCCTGCTGATGGGTCGTTACCCAGTCGGAAAAATATTTATTGGGGACCTGAAGGACGAAAATGTTGTTGGTGAAAGAAAGAGGTTTCAGTGGCTGGATCCAGAGGTTAAAAGATTCCTGGACCATCTGCGACTTGAGGTTATCCACAACCTTTTTCCAGAGATCATCAGCATTGACCATTCAAGTTATCCCCAGACTTATCCACATATGTGGATAAAGTAATTCAGGTGGTTGATTATTCCTTGTTTTGTTTTATTTTGCCAGAATTTGTTTTTTGCAAAACGCGATCATAAATCAGTATATCCTTTTCAGCGATCGAAGTCAAGACCGCGAATTGTTCAAGGCCAAGGGTTTCAGCGCGCGTGCCGGGATCTATGTCCGCGGCGTTGAGCAGAGAGACAATATTTCCTTTTGGCTGATCAAGATAATGGGAAAGCGCGTTCGCGATAGTTTTTCTCCGTTGGCTGAACGACGCGTTGATAAGCGGGAAAAAGAGCGGCGGCGCGGGCGGCGCGTGGCGGTTGGTGAGCCGCACGACCGCTGAATCGATCTTCGGGCGCGGGAAAAAGCAGTCCGGACCGACGATAAACTCCGTCGAAGCCTCCGCGTAATACTGGCAGACAAGAGAGAATGCGCCGTAATCCGGCGTGTCACGCCGGGCGGCGATGCGGTGCCCCACTTCCTTCTGCACCATGATGACCGCCGCGGACCAGTTGGATCCCGGAAGGAATTTCTGGATGATGGCGGTGGAAAGATAATACGGGAGATTCGCGACAATGGTGTATTTATCCGTCGACGGGAGTGGATATTCCATGAAATTCTGCCGGACCACCGTCACCCGCGGTTCCGCCTGGAATTCGCGTGTCAAACGGTCCGCGAGTTTCGGATCGATCTCGACCGCGATGACCTTGCCGGCCCGCTGCGCGAGCAGACGCGTGAGCACGCCCTTGCCCGGTCCGACTTCAATGACCGTATCATTGCCCGAAACAGCGGCAGCGTCTACGATGCGCCGCGCGATGTTCGTATCTGTGAGAAAGTTCTGGCCGTAAGGTTGTCTCATAATAATTGAAACGGCGTTCTCGTGTTCTTGAGTTCTTGTATCAAACTCCGGGTAGCGCGCGGGCTTCATCCCCCCGGATTCGCCGCGCAGGCTGAAGCCTGCGCCTGCCACTGCATGCTGTTGCTCGAGAACACGAGAACAC
This sequence comes from uncultured Elusimicrobiales bacterium, assembly GCA_964577205.1. GTDB lineage: Bacteria > Elusimicrobiota > Endomicrobiia > Endomicrobiales > CAIRNS01 > CAZNYG01. The sequence continues at coordinate 31,825 of CAZNYG010000011.1, forward strand.
ACGAACACAGGAACGCCCTTGCTTTTTACTTGCCTACGCAGAACCGTGAGAATATGGACGCGAGGATGTCTTCGGCGGCATTCTCTCCGGTGATCTCGTTGAGGGCGTCCAGCGCGGCGCGCAGATGGAAGGCGGCGATCTCTTCCGTGTCGCCGCGGACAAGCGCCGCGTCCGTTTCCGCGAGCGCTTTATCCGCGCGCGAAAGGATATCGCCGTGACGCGCGCTTATGAATATCGAGGAGTCGTTCTCCGCGGCCGCGACACGCGAGCATAAAGTCCGTTCAAGATCCTTCAGCCCGGCCGCTTTCAATGCCGAAAGCGGTACAGGCGCGGTGTTGAAGCCAAGCGCGGCGATCTCCTGTTCGGCGGCAACCCGGGGAAGATCGCATTTGTTCAGTACGGGCAGCGTTTTCGAGATAAGGCCGTGGGACGCGAGCAGGCGGGCTATGTGGCGGTCTTCTTCATTCACGGGACAGGATGAATCAATAAGCCAGAGCACGATGTCGGCGCTTTTCATCGCGTCGGCCGAGCGTTCAAGGCCGATACGTTCCACCGGATCGTCGGTATGGCGCCTGAGGCCGGCGGTGTCCGTGATGACGAAAGGATAGCCGCCTATTTCAACCGTTTCTTCGAGAATATCGCGGGTGGTGCCCGGGATATCGGATACGATCGCGCGTTCGCGTTCAAGCAGGGTGTTCATCAGAGAGGATTTGCCCGCGTTGGGTTTGCCGACGATCGATACATGGATCCCATGGCGCAGGTAGCGTCCCTTTTCCGCGGTCGCTTTCAATGAAGCGATGTCCACGCGCAGCGAACGCAGTTCTTCGCGGGCCTGGCCGGGCGTGATGAAAGAGATGTCTTCTTCCCCGTGATCAAGGGCTGCTTCGAAGGCGGAGGCAAGACGCACGAGGCGGATCTTCCATTCACCGGTACGGCGCGACAGGGATCCTTCCAGCTGGCGGAAAGCGCTTTTTACCGCGCCCGTGCTGCGCGCGTTGATAATGTCCGCGACCGCTTCGGCGCGGGAGAGATCGATCTTCGCGTTCATGAACGCGCGGAAAGTGAATTCGCCTTCCCTGGCGGGACGGGCGCCCTGCGCGCAGCAGAGCTCCACAATACGGGCCAGGATCAAAGGGTTGCCATGCGCGGTTATTTCGGCTATGTCCTCGCCGGTGACGGTGGCGGGAGCGCGGAAAACGGCGACGACGGCTTCATCGAGAAGATCGTCACCGTCAAAAATATGCCCGACGTGGGAGCTGTGAGTGGGGACTGATGAAAGGGAAGATACGCGTAAAGGGCGGAACACGCGCGCGGCGACGCCCAGCGCCCCGGGCCCGCTCAACCGGACTATGCCGAGCGCTCCGCATCCCCGGGGAGTGGACACAGCGACAATGGTATCGTCCCGCGCGTACATGAACGGAGTTATTTCTTTCCGGGCTTAAGGCCGACCTTGCGGAAAGGGCCTTCTCCTTCGGAAAAACTCTCCACTTCCGGATCGTCTTTAAGACACACGTGGATAACCCGGCGGTCGCGGGACGGCATGGGATCGAAACGGTGTGTGTGACCGGTGCGTCGGACTTCTTCCGCGGCCTGTTTCGCCATGGCCTGAAGTTTTTCCTCGTGCCGCAGGCGGTAGTGTTCGGTGTCTATGGTGATCCGGGCGCGGGTCGCCTTGTCGCGGCTCAGCATGAGCGTGAGAACGTGTTCCACGGCTTCCAGCGTCTGGCCGTTCTTGCCGATAAGCAGGCTGCTTTCATCCGAACGGACTTCGGTGACGACACGGTCATCCGCGCGGGCGACGGAGATCTCTTTGAAGGATATGTTCATCAGGCGCAGCATTTCTCCCAGCACCTCTTTGACGCGCTTTTCCGTGAGAGCGTGATCGATGTCGGGATTCGTTTCATCCGCGGATCTCTGTTCCGCGCCGATCCCTTCCCTGGCGGTCATTCTGATGTGCGCCGGCTTGGCCCCCATGAGCCCGAAAAGCCCGGTCGTGCCTTCGTCGAGGATCTTGATCTCGACCTTGTCCCGCGACACTCCCAGTTTCTTCAGCCCTTCGGTGATCGCTTCTTCAACGGTTTTTCCCTCAACTTCGATCTCTGCCATTGTGGTGTTCCTCCAGGTGGTGTGACACTATCCGATACGGGGCAACGACGTGTCAGCAGCAGGCTGTCTTTTGAGGATGACATATTGCTCGATCATCGAGACGATGCTGTTGGTGAGCCAGTACAGGACCAGTCCCGACGGAAAGCCCCAGAACATGAACGTAAAAACGACCGGCATGATGTACATGAGTTTCGCCTGTGCCGGGTCGGTCGTGGCGGTCATCATTTTCTGCTGGAAGAACATGCCGACACCCATGATGAGCGGCAGGATGTTCAGCGGAAAACCGGCCGCGTACATGAAAGTATCCGGCGCTGAAAGATCTTTAACCCACATGATCCACGGGGCGTTACGCAGCTCGTACGCGTTGCGGAGGGTGGTGAACAATGCCCAGAAAATGGGCAGCTGTAGAAGCATGGGAAGGCATCCTCCCAGCGGATTGACCTTCTGGGTCTTGTAAAGGTTCATCATCTCGGCGTTCATGCGGCGGGGATCGTTCTTGTATTTTGTCTGCAGTTCCTTGATCAACGGCTGCAGCTGTTTCATCGCCGCGGAAGCCTTGAAGCTCTTCAAGGTCAGCGGAAGCGTCAGCATTTGGATGATTAGCGTGAGTATGATGATGGCCCAGCCGTAGTTGCCGGTCATCTTATGGAAGAACAGAAGCACGTTGAGGGCGATCTTGCCCAGGAAGCCGAAAAAGCCGAAATCGATCGATTCTTCCAGGCCGAGGTTCAGCGCTTTCAGGTGCTGCATCCCTTTAGGGCCGAGGTACAGTTTAAAAGTGAGCGCCTGGCCCCGCGAGTCCGCCGCGGGAGACGACATGGTGACGGTCATGCCGACGGGCTGCTTCTTGTTCCCGCGGTAGACGGAAACGTTTTTAAGAGAGGCCCCTTCCTGCGGGATAACGGCGGCGAGAAAGTACCGGTTGTCGATCGCCGCCCAGGAATACACGCCCGCGGCATATTCGCCGGTTTTGAATTTTTCAAGCTTGCGGGGTTTTGCCTCATGGAAAGCGATCGCCCGGGTTTGCGCGGCGTTCTCTTTCTGTTCCTTGATGTCGGTGCCGAGGCCTGATCCCCATACCATTTCCAGGGGAGGCAGCGGCGATACCGGTGAAAGGCGGGTGGTCTCCAGAGAGACGGTATGCATGTAATCGTTTGAAAGAACATACGTCTTTTTTACCTGCCATCCCTGCGGAGAAACGTGCGTGAACACGACGGTATCCGAGGCCTGGCGGCTGACCTGGTAGTTGGATCCCGGGAAATTGGCCAGGGCCGGAGCGTCGGGATCAAGGATCAGATCGACCATGGCGCCGTTCCTTTCCTTGAGGTACCAGTGCTTAATGGCGGCGCCGCGGTTGGTGAACACCGCGCGGTACGTTTCGTTCTCTACGACCACGTCCTGTTCCGGGATCGCCGCGTTTTCGGCAAGCCGGGCTGGAGCCGCCTTTATCTCCTGAGGGGCGGCGGGCGTTTCAGCGGGCCCGCTTTGTGTTTTGTTTTCGGCGGCGGCCGTCGCCGGAGATTGAGCCTGTGTGCGCGCGGGGCGTGACGGCTGGAAATATGTGAACCACAAGACAAGCACCAGCGTAGAAAGCACTAACGCGATAATTGAGTTTTTTTCCATGGATACCTTTATTCAGCTCATAGGCTCATAGGCTCATAAGCTCTTAAGTTAACGACGAATATGTCTGTTATCCAGCAGCCGCGGGATAACGAATTTCGGGCACATCTTGCGTAACATCACTTAACAGCCTACGAGCTCATGAGCTCATCAGCTATTTTTCGGGTACCGGATCGCAGCCGCCGTCATGGAACGGATGGCACCGCGCGAGGCGTTTTACGCCAAGCCAAAGGCCTTTTGCCGCGCCGAACCTTTCGACCGCTTGATACAAATAATGTGAACAGCTCGGAGTATACCGGCAGCGGGGAATACCGCAGCTCGAGAAAGCCTGATAAAAGCGCACCAGCGCCAGCAAGATCCTTTTCATATATCGGGAAGTGTTTTACGCTTCTTCCGCACTTTTGTTGCACTGTCTCTGCACTGTCTCTGCACTGTCTTTAAAGATGCCGGCTTTACGCCACTGGGACAATATTATCTCTTCCAGCTGATGATAGTCAAGCGCCGTGCCTTCGGGCCTGGAGACAAAAATTATATCCGTGCCCGGAAGAATCTCGTGTTTATGCAGCCGGAACACTTCCCGGAGACGGCGTTTTAAACGGTTGCGGTGTACCGCGTTGCCCACTTTCCCGCTCGTTATGAGCCCGAGCCGCCTGCCCTGCAGATCCGGCCTGCGGCACACATAAATAAAAAGCGCCGGATGAACTAACCTCCGGCCTGTTTTCATTACTGTCCGGAAATCACGATGAGAATGCAACCGTTCAGCGCGGCGGAACGAATATGTGGAATGTGCTCCGGGCACTATGACCTCCGAAAGGAGCCGATATTTTCTCCGCGGCAACAGGAAAGATATCAAAGCATCTTATGCGGAGAGAACCTTGCGGCCTTTGCTGCGCCGACGGCTGATCGTTTTGCGTCCGCCCTTGGTGGCCATGCGTGCTCTGAACCCGATGTGTTTTTTACGGCGCTCTTTGTTCGGCTGAAACGTTCTCCTGGTCATTGGGGTGATTTCCTTTTCAAAAGTAATTGACTTTATTAATGATTTGTTTATTATACCTAAAATCACAAATCATGTCAATCCCGCGGGATCGAAGTCGAATGCGGGGAACGCCGGGGCTGTTACTGGTTTGTTTCTTCATTATTCATAAACTGTTCGAACTGGCGGTGGCGGGCTTCTTTCCGTGCGGTAAGCGTATCGAATTTTGCGCGTTGCTGATCGGTGAGCAGAGCGCGCATCTGCGTTTTAAACGTTTTCATCTGCGTGTCGATGCGCGGGCGCACTTCCCTCATCAGGCTGTTCATCGCGTTCTTCTGTACTTCGAGGAGCACGCGGAACTGAGCCTGCTGCTCCCGGGTAAGGTCCAAATCGCGGCTGAACCGCCGGATCATGGCGTCCGAACCGTGGTGTTGATGATGGCTGAAAAATCCGGGGAACCCGCGGTGCGTCCTTCCCGTTCTTCCTTCCAGCATGCCTCCCAGCAGTATGCCGAAGATAATGCCTACCAGCAGGATCCCCGTCGCGAACAGCAGCCCAGTTGTTCTCGGCTTAATCATTTTCCTGCACCTCCCGGCCTGAAGACAGGGCGATGATATCGTTTGCTGAGATCTCGGCTTTTACCAGAAGCATGTCCTGGTTCGTTTCGGCGCCGCGCCGCACAAGAAGTTTTTCGATGCTGCCGGATGAAGATGACAGCGCGAAACCTCTGATACCGGCGGCGACGAGCAGCGCGCCAAGCCCCGCCGCGAACACGGTCTTCGCCGCGGACGTAAAGACCGATGCCCGGGAGTTCTCTGCCCTGCGCGCGGCGATGCGGCTCATGAGACGGGTCTCAAAATAAGGCGCGGGAGCCGTCCGTCCCAGGCCGGATGCCATGGCTTTGACACGGCGAAAGCCTTCCAGTTCCCGCGCGCATCGCGGGCATCCGGCAAGATGGTTTTCCACCAGTGTTTTCTCCACGTTTTCCAGCGCGTTGTCGGCATAAGCCGAGAGCAGCGGCAGGAAGCCTTTACAGTCCATGTGCATCCACCTCCATTTTTTCCTTCAGCGACAGCCGCGCGCGGAACAGCCAGGTGCGTACGGTATTGACCGGGATATTCATGACTTCGGCGACTTCTTCGTAGGACATTCCCTGTATTTCCCTTAGAGTTATGGCCATACGGTAATTTTCGGGCAGCGCCAGGATAAGGCCGCGGATATGTTCCTGTTCGGCGTCCCGTTCCGCCTGCCGGTCCGGGGGATCGCCGGTATCGGGCAGGATGTCTGCCAGCGAAGAGCTGTCGTCTTCATCAGAGAAGGGCTCATCAAGCGAAAAGACGGGGCGTTTCTTCTTTTTTGCCGCGTTCAGGCTCTGGTTCACCGCGATACGGTACAGCCAGGTCGAGAATGCCGCCATACCCTTGAAAGAACGGAGCGAAAAAAAGGCCTTGAGGAACACTTCCTGGGCGATATCGTCCGATTCCCGATGGTTCCCCGTCATATTATAAATGATCGTATATACCGCGTTCCTGTAGCGGGCCACCAGGCGGGAGAATGCCGCCTCGTCACCGGCCAGGGTCATTGCGATAAGTTCCGCGTCTTTTTCCATGGGCATATGCATTGTCCCTATGCCGGTCACATACAGTTAGACAGTATGAGGAGCGGAATAGTTTCACTGTTATTTAATAAAGTCTATCATTTTATGAAGAGTTTTTTTAAGGGACGCGGAAGGAGGCCGCTATTGCAGAGCGTTTTTGTTCTCAGTAATATGAGGTGAGATAAGAATGCTCTGGACAACGATGAACGCCAGCATTAACCCCATGC
>CAZNYG010000012.1:0-12707 GCA_964577205.1 uncultured Elusimicrobiales bacterium
GCCCGCCTTGCCGGTGTGTGCGATATTGACGGGGAACGGGCCCGGTCTTTCGGGGAAAAGTACGGTGTTCCCTGGTTTACCGATATGCACGTCATGATGGGGGAGATCGGCAATAAGATCGATGTCCTCAATATTCTCACCGAAAGCGGCAGCCATGCCCGCCATACCATAGAACTGTCGCGCTACCATAAACATATCGTCGTGGAAAAACCGATGGCGCTTCGTCTGGATGATGCCGATGCCATGATCCGCGCCTGCGACGCCGCGGGAATCAAGCTTTTCGTGGTGAAACAGAACCGTTACAACCTTCCCGTGCAGAAGCTGAGAGAGGCCCTTGAAAAGGGGCGTTTCGGCAAGCTGGTCATGGGAACGGTGCGGGTGCGCTGGTGCCGCACACAGAAGTATTACGATCAGGATCCCTGGCGGGGGACTTGGGCTCTGGACGGCGGGGTTTTTGCCAACCAGGCAAGCCACCATATCGATCTGCTTGAATGGATGCTGGGGGAGCCTGAGTCGGTGTTTGCCCGATCGTCTACCGCTCTTGTCGATATAGAAACGGAAGACACCGGTGTGGCTGTGCTGCGGTTCCGAAACGGCGCGCTTGGCATTGTCGAGGCCACGACGGCGACGCGGCCAAAGGATCTTGAAGGTTCGATCTCAATTCTCGGCGAAAAGGGAACGGTCGAGATAGGCGGTTTCGCGGTGAATGAAATGAAGGTCTGGCAGTTTGCCGATGAAACTGAAGAAGACCGGAACGTGCTCGCCACCTGCCGTCAAAACCCTCCGAACGTGTACGGTTACGGCCATCAGGCGTACCTGGCTCACGTCGTTGATTCGATTAAACACAAAAAGCCCGCCCTCGTCGATGGCCTGGAAGGCAGGAAATCCCTGGAACTCATCACGGCGATGTATGAATCCATCGAGACCGGCAAGGATGTCCGCCTCCGCTTCCGCCCCGCGAAATGCCGATTAGGCGTCGGATAGCAACACAAAAAGGGCGTACTCGAGTTCTTAAGGCCTCGAGTTAATGGAATGGCGTGCTTTATTTGTGTGGACAAATTGAAACTATAAGTTGCAATATGGCTCACAAAGTGTTATTATGTGAATATGATACACCGAGCGATTTGCGATAAAATCCGATCCCTTTCCCGCCAATTTCCCGTTATTTGCGTGACCGGTCCGCGGCAGTCCGGAAAAACGACTCTTGTAAAAGACGTCTTTCCCGGTCATTCCTATGTTTCGCTTGAAGATCCTGAGACGCAGGAGTACGCAAGGGAAGATCCGCGGGAATTTCTGTCCGGACACGCAAAGGGAATGATCATCGATGAAATTCAGCGGGTGCCTGAGCTGCTTTCATATATGCAGGGGATCGTGGATTCGCGGCAAAAACCTTCTGAATTTATCATTACCGGATCACAGAATGTGCTCCTGCATGAAAAAGTATCTCAGACGCTTGCGGGACGCATGGCTCTCACTCGTCTTTTGCCGCTGAGCATTCATGAACTGGGACAGGCGGGGCTTCTGCCGAAAAAGCCCGAAGAAATGGCGTATAAAGGCGGCTATCCCCGTATTTATGCCCGCGAAGCTGATCCAAACGACTGGTATCCAGCTTATGTGCGAACGTATGTTGAACGCGATCTGCGCCTGATCAAGAACATAACCGATCTGTCGCTGTTTCAAAAATTCCTTCGGCTGTGTGCCGGAAGAATAGGGCAGGTGCTCAATCTTTCCTCTCTTGGCAATGACTGCGGCGTAAGCCATACCACCGTCGGGAAATGGCTGTCCGTTCTTGAGGCCAGCTATGTCATTTTCATGTTACAGCCATACTACAAGGATTTCAGCAAGCGGCTTATCAAAAGCCCTAAGATATATTTTTTTGATACCGGGCTTGCCTGTTATCTGCTCGGCATCGACAGTCCGTCGCTGCTTTCTACCCATTATCTCCGAGGGGGTATTTTCGAATCCATGATCATATCCGATATGATCAAACAGCAGTGGAATGCCGGGAAAGAACACGGATGTTATTACTGGCGGGACAAAGCGGGACATGAAGTTGATTGCATAGTTGAAACCTCAGGCCGTATGCATATGATCGAAATAAAATCAGGCCATACGGTAGCATCCGATTATTTCGATGGCATGCGGTATTTATCTTCAGTTTCAGGAGAAGCTGCGGGATCATCGTGGGTTGTTTACGCGGGCGATGCCAGGCAAAAACGTTCCGCAGCCAATGTCATCAGTTGGAAACAGACGGATATGATCTTCAGGCAACGGGGAAAAGAGTGATTTCAAAAACCGCCATTATCCATCCGAACGTTCAGCTGGGAAAAAACGTCACCATCGAAGATTACTGCATTATCGGCGTTCCGTTCGCGGGATATAACGGAGAACCGACGGTGATCGGCGACAACGCCGTCATACGGGCATTTACCGTAATCTATGCCGGGAACAGGATAGGGATCGGTTTTGTCACCGGCAACAAAGCGAACATCCGCGAACTGAACAATATCGGAGACAACGTCTCGATCGGGACGTTGAGCGTTATTGAACATCATGTTTCGGTCGGAGATGGCGTACGCATACATACACAGGTTTTTATCCCGGAATACTGTATCATAAAAAAAGATGCATGGATCGGGCCGAACACCGTGCTGACGAATGCCCGCTATCCCCGCTCGCCCCGCGCGAAGGAAGAACTCAAAGGCGTGACACTCGAAGACGGCGCGAAACTTGGCGCGAACGTCACCATACTGCCCGGTATAGCGGTTGGAGCAGGGTCGCTTGTCGGTGCCGGCAGCGTGGTCACGAAGGATGTCGCGCCCGGCGCAATTGTCGCCGGCAACCCCGCAAGGTTCATACGGAAGATACATTATTGACGGCGGCCGTTGGACACGGTACTCTGGATGCAGGATGAACAATAGACCAAGCGTGCATATTTGCAGTGGCGTTGCAAGAATACATTGTGATATTTCAGTAATACAGGTACAACTATGATCAAATTTCTCGATCTTTACAAACAGTATGAAGCAATGCGTCCGGAGATCGACGCGGCGATGGCGGCGGTCATCGCTGAAGGATCGTTCGTCGGGGGGCCGAAGGTGAAGGCTTTCGAAGAGAACTTCGCCGCTTACATCGGCGTTCCCTTTTGTGTCGGGTGCGCGAACGGCACGGACGCTCTTGAGATCATACTCGAGGCGCTTGCCCTGCCGCCGGGAAGCGAGGTCATCGTGCCGGCGAACACCTTCATCGCCACGGCAGAAGCGGTGGCCCGCGCCGGCCATCGTGTCGTGTTCTGCGATGCCGATCCCGTTACCTATACCATTTCCATTGACGACGCGCGCCGCCGGATAACCGCCGCTACTAAAGCTGTCATTCCCGTGCATCTGTACGGTCATCCCTGCGATATGGAAGCGGTCATGTCGCTGGCAGGGGAACACGGCCTGCGCGTTATCGAAGACTGCGCCCAGGCCCACGGAGCGGAGTTCCGGGGAAAACGTGTGGCGACGTTCGGCCATGCGGCTGCATTCAGCTTTTATCCAGGGAAAGTCCTCGGAGCTTATGGCGACGCGGGCGCGATCGTCACATCGGACGAAGCCTTCGCCCGCCGCTGCCGAATGATCGCGAATCACGGCCGCACGAAAAAATACGATCACGAATTCCCGGGTCGGAATTCCCGGCTTGACGGCATTCAGGCCGCGATCCTGGACGTAAAACTGCGTTCGCTTGACGCCTGGATCGCTGACCGGCAGCGGGTGGCGGAGCTGTACCTTAAGCTTCTTTCCGATTGCCCGGAAGTGGTATTGCCGGGCTCCCTTCCCGCGGTCCGCCACGCCTGGCATCTGTTCGTCATAAGGGTCGGAGCGAGGGACGATCTCCGCAAATACCTGGCGGAAAACGGCATCGAAACGGGGATACATTATCCGATCCCCCTGACGCGCCTTGCCGCGTTCGCGTCGTGCGGCCAGGCGGACGAGCCGCTGTTCGTTCATCGGACCGCCGAAGACCTGCTCAGCCTGCCCATCGGAGAGCATCTGTCGTCCCAGGATGTGATGTTCGTCTCGCAGAAGATCAAAGACTTTTACGCGGGTAAATGAAAGGCGTTCATGAGTTCATGGGCTCATGAACTCATGAACGTTTTTCAGCTGTTAATATGTCTATAACCGAAGTATTGCGAGCCTGGCCAGGCTGTTCGACGGATGTGACGCGGCTGGGCAATGAACAAGAGAGCGATCATGACAATGGCCGCACATTCTGCAGGCAGTGGAGCATCTCCGGCGCCACACTTTGATTTTCCCGCTTCCTGTCCGGTGGACATTTCCGCGCGTCCGGTTTTTGACAGAGCTTACCTGAACACCCCTCCTTCCGTTTCGGATCTCGCGTTCAATACGCTTTTCGGCTGGCAACTCTATTTCGGATACCGGTATACCAGGATCGGCGGGCAGCTTTTCGTGTTCTACGAACGGGGAAAAACCGTAACTATCCTTCCGCCGCTCCTCCTCTCCGGTGCGCTGCCGGACCCCGGATGGGAACCATCCTTCGTCGACGCGGTCACCCGGCTGTCATCGTGGGCGCGGAGCAAAGGCATGATAGCCGAGTTCCAGTATTTCTCAGCGGATTATACGCGGCGCCTTTCATCCGGACGTTTCACCTTTACACCGGAACGCGACTGCGCCGATTATGTTTACCGTAGGAGCGACCTGGTCGGACTGTCCGGCAGCGATTATTCGGCAAAACGCAACCTGATACGGCAGTTCACCAGGCAGTACCCCTTACGTTACGAGCCGCTGACCGCGGCTAATTGCGGCGAAGCGGGACGGTTCATCGACGGATGGCAGGAACAGCAGAAGGATGAGAACGGCATTCTCGGGTCCGGCGCGTACTGCATGGCCTGCCGGCTCCTGCAGAACTTTAATGCCCTTTCCCTGTGCGGGGGGCTTCTTTTCGTCGATAACAAGATCGTCGCCGCGACCATCGGCAGCCTGGTGACGGATTTCATCTGCCCGGACGGAAAGAGAACGGCGGCTGTGATCGTTCATCATGAGAACGCCCTGACCGAATACAAAGGCGCTTACCAGGCCATCAACCAGCAGTTCTGCGCGCATCTTCCTGAAACGGTAGAGTTCATAAACAGGGAAGAGGATCTCGGTATTCCAGGCCTCAGAAAAGCCAAACTTTCCTACCGTCCCGCGTTCCTGATAGAAAAAAGCAGAATATGGTATAATGAGAGCATTCACAGGTGACCGGGGAAATGGAATAAATGAACGCTCTCAATGCTGACGTGCTGGCGCGTCTCAACCGTCTTGAGAACTTTACCCTTAAATTCAACGGAGGGGATAAGGTACTTTGGGATCTGAACGTGCCCGGCCTTCATGTCATTACCGTGGCGTACCAGTACATGCGTTTCGCCTGGGAACAGGGCCGCCTTTCACTCCTCTTTCACAGTTCCCGCAATGATTTCTTCAATAAAACATACGACATCCTCGCCCGCGCCGGCGCTGATGCCGCAACCTGTCCCGATCTGTGGCAGTATCTCCGCGCTCTGGAAAAAGAAGCGCTTGACGCCGATAACCCTGAAGCCAGGTCCGATATCAACGTGCGCCTTTTCGGATTTATACAGGCGCTTCTTGAACACTCGTTGTACGCCGATCATGTACGGCGCGCCGGGCGTACGGAGGGACAGGACGATGACGTTTTCCGCAAGCTGCTCGTGGCTGCCGATTCATTCGTCTGGTACGATCCCCAGGGCAACGTGCGGATACTGGCGGGCTATCCCTGGTTCGATCAGAGCTGGGGAAGGGACACGTTCATCAGCCTGCCGGGACTGCTTCTTGCCTCCGGACGGTACGGCGACGCGAAGAACGTGCTCCGGTTTTACGCGGCCAACCAGCGCGGCGACGGCCTTATACCCAACCGCGTCCACAATGACGGACGGCGCGAATACAACAGCGCCGATGCGTCCCTCTGGTTCATCGAGGCGTTGTACCGGTATTATCTTATCGCGAAAGACGTTTCCCGTGACAGTTTCATGATGGAGATGGTGCCCACGGTGAACAAGATCGTCGGGCTCTATACCGCCTCGTCCGGCGATATCTTCATGGACGGGGACCGGCTTGTCCGCGTGCCGGCCCAGTGGACCTGGATGGATTCCGTCGTCGACGGCGTGCCCGTCACGCCGCGTAACGGTAAACCCGTGGATATCCAGGCGCTGTTCCATAACGCGCTGGGCGTCGCGGAATTCCTGAACCATGAATTCGGCGACAGGCGCGCCGGATCCCGTTGCGGAAGGATAAGGGATCTTGTCAGGGAGACGATCCAGGCGCGGTTCTTTCCCAATGGACGCGCGTACCCGCCGGATGTAGTCGACGGCGACCCGCGCGGCGATGCCGTGAGGCCCAACGCCGTATTCCTTATGTCACTGAGCATGAATGACGCGCTCGTCCCGTCCGGATGGCGCAGCCGGATCGTGGACTGCATCGAACGGGAACTCCTGACCCCGTACGGCCTGCGCACGTTGTCACCGGCCGATCCGTGTTACATGGGCCGCTATAATACGTTCGCGCCGATGGAAATAAAGGACCTCGCTTATCATCAGGGCGCGGCGTGGCCCTGGCTCCTGTCGCATTATCTTATCGCGAAACACCGGTTGTCATCGTCGATGGAAGGCATCGCGAAGGATATCGGGCAGGCCTTGAAGGAACTGTTCCGGTTCGCCGGGGAAAAGAACGGCGTGCCCGAACTGTTCTCCGGAGATGAACCGTTCTCCGAAGGCGGAGCCGTCACTCAGGCATGGTCGGTTGGCGCCCTGCTGGAGATGCACGTCCTTGCCTCGGCCGCGCCAAAAGCCCGCTGCGCGGCCCGCCGAAAGGGAAGAGGGCGTGCCCGCGAAGAGGCCCGGCGGGTCTTTTCGAAAAGCTGACCCGCGGTTTTCATTCCTGCCTTACGATAAGGGGGCAAATACCATGGATGCCATAGCAAAACTGATCGCCGGCCACAGGGATATCCGGGAACGGGAAGACCTGGTGAAAAAATTGGTGACGATGATCGACGTCGATGCTTTCTTCTGGGACAACGCCATCAAGGTGTCGCGTTTCTTTGAAGTCGAGATCCTTAACCATCTCGACCTTGAGGAAAAAGTGCTGTTTCCCGTCATGCGCGGCCGGTTCAGCGCGGAAAAATGCGCGATCATCGACGAACTGGAAAAGGAGCACGTCATCCTTCGCGGGAAGATCGGCGCTTTCGCCGCGCTCGCCCGGGGGATCGATTGTTCCGCCCAGTCCCTGACCCGCCAGGAGATCGTCAAATACTCGAAAGAGATCCTGGATATCGCCTTGCCGCACGGGAAACGGGAGGATGACGAACTTCTCGCTCTGATCACCGTCCTCTTTCAACCGGAAGATTTCAGAACCCTCGAAACACGCTATTTCAACTTCCTCGGAGTATGATGAAACCCGCTTATTATGCTGCGCGTTGAAAATCTTTCCAAATCATACGGGGCTCAGGTACTGTTCAACGACCTGAGCTTTACTGTCAATGACGGCGAACGCGTCGGCCTGGTGGGACGCAACGGGAACGGCAAGACGACGCTGTTCAACATGCTGCTGGGGCGGGTTGAACCGGACGGCGGGAGCGTTTCTGTGCCGGCCGACTACCGCATCGGGCATCTTGAACAGCATCTGAAGTTCACACGGGACACCGTCCTCGCCGAGGGCTGTCTCGGCCTGCCCGAGGGGGAAAAGGACGACCACTGGAAAGCGGAGAAGATACTGTCCGGGCTGGGCTTCCCGCGCGCCGACATGTTGCGGCATCCGTCGGAATTCTCAGGCGGATTCCAGATACGGCTGAACCTGGCCAAAGTGCTGGTCTCGCGCCCGAACCTTTTGCTTCTCGACGAACCCAACAATTATCTCGATATCGTCGCCATCCGCTGGCTCACCGGCTTTCTGCGCGCGTGGAAGGGAGAGCTCATGCTGATAACGCATGACCGCCGCTTCATGGACAGCGTGGTCACACATGTGATCGCGCTCCACCGGCAGAAAGCGCGCAAGATAACGGGCGGCACGGAGAAAATGTACGACCAGATCGCCCAGGACGAGGAGATCTACGAAAAGACGCGTCTTAACGACGAGAAAAAACGCAGGCAGACCGAGCTGTTCATCCGGCGGTTCCGCGCCAAGGCGCGCCTCGGCGGGCTGGTGCAGTCGCGCGTCAAGTGCCTGGCGAAACAGGAGAAGAAGGATTCTCTCGAAAAAGTCGGATCCCTGGAATTTTCGTTCAGCGGCATACCCTTTCCCGGCGCCCAGATGATGAGCATATACAACCTGCGGTTCGGCTACGATGCCGCTAAACCGCTTATTGACGGCATTTCATTTTCCGTCGGGCGCGGCGAGCGTATCGGGGTCATCGGCAGGAACGGCAGGGGGAAATCGACTCTTTTGCGCCTTCTCGCGGGAGAACTTCACCCTCAGGCGGGATCGATAAAAACGCATCCCGAGCTCAGGTCCGGTTATTTCGCCCAGACGAACGTGGCTCGGCTTAACGAACAGAAAACGGTCTTTGAAGAGATCATGGCTGCCGATCCCGACGCGTTACCGCAGCGGGCGCGCAACATCGCCGGGGCGCTGATGTTCGGCGGCGACCTGATGCTGAAAACAGTCGGCGTGCTGTCGGGCGGGGAACGGAACCGCGTGCTGCTCGGCAAACTGCTGATGACGCCCGCCCACCTGCTTATTCTCGACGAACCGACGAACCACCTTGACATGGAGTCCTGCGACGCGCTGATCGAAGCCGCCGGCGATTTCGAAGGGTCGCTGGTCATGGTGACGCACAATGAAATGCTTCTTCACGCGCTTGCGGACCGGCTGATCATTTTCGACGACGGGCGCGTCACCTTGTTCGAGGGCACTTACCGCGAATTCCTCGAGCAGGAAGGCTGGGCGGACGAAAAGGACGAAAACCGGGACAAGGGGCCCGGCGCGGGGAAGGATGGCCGCCGGCTCATCAAGCAGAAAAAAGCGGCGCTGCTCCAGGAACGTTCGCGCTCGCTCCGTCCTTATGAAGAAGAGATAATGACGCTGGAAGCCGCGATCACTTCTCTTGAGAACGAACTGGACGAGGCGAACGAGCTGATGGTGAAAGCTTCGATGGAACAGGACAAGGCCGCGCTCGCGGAACTGCCGAAAAAATGCCGGCTTCTCCGGCCGCGGATCGAGGGACTGTACGACCGCCTGGACCGCGCGACGAAGGGACTTGAAGGCCTTAACGCGGCCTACCGGGAAAAGCTGGAGGCCCTGTCCCTGCCGCCCGGCGACTGATAATTTCCGTAATGTTGAAAAAATTTGTACAATGTTCATGTAAGGATCAACGGATAACGAGGACAAAGATGGCCAACGCGATGGACGACCCCGTTCAGTATTTCTCGCTCTTCAGCGATCACGACGAGTATCTTTATAAGGAAGGAAGCCATTTCCGTCTTTACGAGAAAATGGGATCGCATCTCATGACGGTCAACGGCATCGAAGGGGCGCATTTCGCTGTCTGGGCGCCCAACGCCGAACGGGTGAGCGTGATCGGCGATTTCAACGGATGGAACCGCGCGTCCCATCAGCTGCATCTTCGCTGGGACCAGTCCGGCATCTGGGAGGGGTTCATCCCGGGGGTCAAAAAGGGCGCCATCTATAAGTATTTCGTCAATTCCCGCGTAAACAATTACCGCGTCGAGAAAGGCGACCCTTACGCGTTCCACTGGGAAACCCCCCAGAAAACGGGTTCCATCGTCTGGGATCTCGAATACGCGTGGGGCGACGAAGCGTGGATGAGAACGCGCCGGGAACACAACAGGCTCGACGGCCCCTTCTCGATCTACGAGGTGCATCCCGGTTCGTGGCGCCGGGTCACGGAAGAAGGGAACCGCTTCCTCACTTACCGTGAGATGGCCTCTTACCTGGCGGACTACTGCGCCGACATGGGCTTTACGCACGTCGAATTCATGCCGGTCATGGAACATCCGTTCTATCCGTCGTGGGGATATCAGACGACGGGATACTTCGCGCCCACCAGCCGTTTCGGCACGCCGCAGGATTTCATGTATCTCATAGATCAGCTGCACCGCCGCGGCATCGGCGTGATCCTCGACTGGGTGCCGTCGCATTTCCCGACGGACCAGCACGGCCTTTCCTTTTTCGACGGGACGCACCTGTACGAACACCAGGACACGCGCAAGGGATTCCATCCCGACTGGAAAAGCTGCATCTTCAATTACGGCAGGCACGAGGTCCGTAACTTCCTGATATCGAGCGCGCTTTTCTGGCTGGACAAATACCATGCCGACGGCCTCCGCGTGGACGGTGTCGCTTCCATGCTGTACCTCGACTATTCGCGCCGTCCGGGCGAATGGATCCCAAACGAGTTCGGCGGCAACGAGAACATCGAAGCCGTCAGTTTCCTGAAACGCTTCAACCGCTCGGTGTACGAGAACTACCCCGACGTGCAGACGATCGCCGAGGAATCCACCGCCTGGCCGATGGTCTCCCGTCCCATTTACAGGGGCGGGCTCGGATTCGGTTTCAAATGGAACATGGGCTGGATGAACGATACGCTCGATTATTTCAAGACCGATCCAGTGTTCCGGAAATACAACCACAACCAGCTGACCTTCAGCATGTGGTATGCTTTCTCTGAGAATTTTGTCCTGCCGTTCTCTCATGACGAGGTCACCCAGGGTAAAGGGTCGCTCGTGGGGAAAATGCCCGGCGACGAGTGGCAGCGTTTCGCCGGCCTCCGTCTCCTTCTTGGCTACATGTACGCCCACCCCGGAAAGAAACTGCTGTTCATGGGCGCCGAGATCGGGCAGGTGCGGGAATGGATCCACGACGAGAGCCTGGAATGGCACGTGCTCCAGTTCCCGTTCCACCGCGGCATCCAGCAGTGGGTGCGCGACCTGAACCGCATGTACCGCTCGGAACCGGCTCTTTTCGAGAACGATTTCGACTGGGGCGGCTACGAATGGATCGATTTTCACGACAGTAATCAGAGCGTAATCACTTTCCTGCGAAAAAGCAAACACGGCGAGACCATCCTTTGCGTCTGCAACCTGACGCCCGTGCCGCGCGTAAACTATCGCGTGGGCGTTCCCCGCGGCGGTTTCTGGAAGGAACTGCTGAACAGCGACGCGGGCGATTACTGCGGCTCGGGGAAAGGAAATTACGGCGGGTTTGACGCTGAACCTCTGGCCGCTCACAGCCGCCCTTTCTCCCTCAATCTCACCATCCCGCCTCTCGGCGTAGTCTTCATGAAAGCATTGTAAAGTGTAAAGTGAAAAATGTAAAGTGAATAACGAAAGTCAACGGCAATTTAATTCTCGGTGTTGGATGTAGATCGTCTTTTTCATTTTTAGCTTTACACTTTTCATTACCTTTCCTTTCTTGGCAAACATATTGCATATTATTTCGTTGAGACCTGATGCAACTGCTTCTGGCTTTTACGGAAGGAGGAGAATGATATGGGTATCAATGAACGAATGGTTGAAAGCAGGGAAAATATCGCTGACCACGAAGGGACCGCTGTTATCTGCTGGCTTAAGGAAGAGAGATCTTCCGAGCCACAAAAAATACAAAATGGCGATCCGGCGATCGTAAAACAGTTTGGGGACAGCGTGCGTATAATCAACGAGTATATCGAAAAACCAGGGGCAGAGAAGGCGGTTCTAAGATAATTGCCAGGCATGTAAACAAAAAACAATTGAGAAATGAGCCTCCTGAAGAAAAAATTCGGAGGTTTTTATTTTTGTCTTTTTCGACGAGAAAAGACTCTATAGATAGCAGATAACGCTACAAAACAGCAAAAGATAGTAAAAAAAGACTTGCACTTTTTTTAAAGATGATGTACAATTAAAGTGTCAAATGAGGAAACACATTGTATTTGCTGAACAGTACCGCTGTTTTTTAAAGGCCACTAAAATCGTCGTTAAAAAGGACGATCGACCAACAGCATGGAGTACGAAATCAGCAGCATATTCATCATCACTTCCCTTACCTTTGCGGCTTCCCGACCGCCCGTTCCCCCGCATACCGCAAGAAGCCACGAAATCCCCTTTTTTATCATAAATCGATCGAAGCGCAGCCCCCGTAACGC
This sequence comes from uncultured Elusimicrobiales bacterium, assembly GCA_964577205.1. GTDB lineage: Bacteria > Elusimicrobiota > Endomicrobiia > Endomicrobiales > CAIRNS01 > CAZNYG01. Next base: position 12,130 of record CAZNYG010000012.1, read on the forward strand.
ATCCAAAAATTAACCGGAGAATTTTGCTTATTTCCCCGGTTTTTCATTGCCAGACAGCTCCAGCGCAGCGTAGAGCGTCTTACCCTGGATCGTTATTGCGTCGAAAGGATAATAACGGAAAAACGGGCGGCTGAAGCTCGCCTCTACGCGAAAAAGAAAATGCGATCCGTTTGGGATTTCTGAATAAAAGCAGCTCACCGCTTGCGTAGCGCCGGTTTCAAATGCGCGACATCGCCGATAAATCGGCCCGCTACAAAAGTGTTGGTCAAAAGTATATTGCGTGCTGTCATTCTTAACTTTATCCAAGCTCCAGCGCAGCGACGAGCGTCTCATCTTGTTTTAAATGTCTTTTGTCGTTGATGCGGAATGTGGTACGGTACTGACAACTTAGGAAGGGTTCAGTCATCCCAGTTTGTGCAGGGATGACGCCGAAGGGAAACCATAGGTTTCCCTTGGGGAACACCGAGCGGAGCATTTCCCCTCGGAGCGAGGCAATCACGCGTAAGCGGGATTAGTTCCGCGAATGCGGAATGTGGTACGGTACTGACAACTTAGGAAGGGTTCAGTCATCCCAGTTT
>CAZNYG010000012.1:12807-23062 GCA_964577205.1 uncultured Elusimicrobiales bacterium
CTCGGAGCGAGGCAATCACGCGTAAGCGGGATTAGTTCCGCGAATGCGGAATGTGACATAAGGGAGGTGATACTAATGGCAGCGAAGAAACCTGCAAAGAAGAGCGCGAAGAAAAAGGCAACAAAGAAGAAAAAATAAGAGCGCTTCTTCTCTTTTTGCAGGAGCCGGCCGTGGTTGCATCGAGCAACCATAGCCGGCTCCTGCGTTTTTTTTGGGAGTGTCCCCGCATCCTGAGCGTTCTTGCTCTCCACATTCTCAGCAGAAAATGATACAATTAACGGTACGAAGCGGCATGTAAAAGGAGCGTGATGCGCCACGGTGCTCCATTTTCCCCGCAGTGAGACGATGAAATACACGAGGTGCCTGTCGGACATCCCGGTCGACGTCCGCAGGGAAACTGCAGCTTTATGTTCCGGGCAGGGATTGCGCAATATCAGTTACGGCGGCCTGTGTTTTACCTCGGTAGCTATGCTGAAAAAAGACGCGCTACTTTCGGTGTCGATCATGGCGGTTCACCCGGCGTTCCGGAGCAGAGCGCGTGTGGCATGGTGCGCCCCTTCGGGAAAACGGTACGTGGTCGGTCTCGAGTTCCTCGACGCAAATAATGAAGCGCGCGCCGTTCTTATGGAACAGGTTTTAGATATCGAGGGATACAGGAACGGTGTTTTTCGCAAGACCGGAATCCGGCTTACCGGCGAACAGGCTGCCGATGAATGGCGCCGGCAGCATGAAGAGTACTTCAATTTCACAGAATAATGGGATCATCCGCTGATATCTTCCTGATAATCGTCCTTGCCGCAATGACGGGCAGCTGGCTGTTGACCGTCATCATCGAGCGGCTCAATCTGAGTTGCGCGAGATCATCGCTTCCAGAAGAGTTCGCCGGCCTGTATGACGCGGAGAAATACCGCGTCTCACAGGAGTACCTGCGGACGAATACCCGGTTCCGCCTGTTATACGACACCCTTTTCACCGGGGCCGCCATAGCGTTCATCCTGGCAGGCGGCTTTAACGTTGTGGATCGATTTGCCCGCGGGACCGGGCATGGCGAGATCGTCAACGGCCTGATCTTCGCCGGCATTCTGTCGTTGATGGCGTTCGTATTTCGTCTTCCTTTTAACGTGTACCGCACTTTCGTCATAGAAGAGAAGTTCGGGTTCAACCGGACGACCGTCAGAACGTTCATCGCGGACACGCTGAAGGGGCTTGCCCTCGCGGCAGCGCTTGGCGGCCTTGTTTTCGCCGGCCTTACCTGGTTCTTCCTCGTTTTCGGGACGAACGCGTGGTGGTACAGCTGGATCGCGGTCACTGTATTCGAACTGGCGGTGACGTTCATCGCGCCGGTCGTCATACTTCCCCTGTTCAACAAGTTCATCCCTCTTGAAAACGGTGAACTGAAAACGGCGGTGGAAACGTACGCGCGCAAAGAGAATTTCAAAATGAAGGGGCTCTTCAAGATGGACGGCTCGCGCCGTTCCACGAAGTCCAACGCGTTCTTTACCGGGTACGGCCGTTTCCGCCGCATCGCGCTTTTTGACACGCTCATAGCCCGCCATACCGTCGACGAGCTGGTATCGATCCTCGCGCACGAAATGGGTCATTACAGGAAACTCCATATTCAGAAAAGCATCCTGCTGTCGATCATGTCCACCGGGCTGATGCTGTTCATCCTTTCCCTTTTCATCCACAGTCCAGGGCTGTCCGCCGCGTTCCGCATGGAAAACATGTCCGTGTACGCGGGGATAGTCTTTTTCGGTTTTCTATATTCCCCGCTGAGTTTCCTCATTTCCATCTGGGGGAACATCCTGTCCCGGAAACACGAATACGAAGCCGACGCCTATGCCGCGCTGACGTACGGGAAACCCGGCGCCATGATCGACGCGCTGAAAAAGCTCAGCGTGGACAACCTGTCCAACCTGACGCCGCATCCGGCGAAGGTCTTTCTCGAATATTCGCATCCCCCGGTGCTGGAGAGGATAAAAGCCATCAAGGCACTGAACTGCCGGGGATCTTTTTAAGGTTTGGACCTTCTCTAATGAACCAATGGACGCCGTTATTAATATGAGGTGAAACGAATGGATGAATTGATGAAACAGATATTGAATGCCGCCGGCATATCGGGGCATGAGGGCCAAATCGGGGCATTGCTCGCCAATGAACTGAAAAAGAGCTGCGAAGAGGTACGGACAGATCTTTTCGGCAACGTCATCGCCAGGAAGGGTTCCGGCGGGAAAAGGATAATGATCGCCGCCCACATGGATGAGATAGGCCTCATGGTAAAGCATATATCCAAGGAAGGCTTCATTTATTTCATCAAGGTTGGCGGCATCGACGACCGTGTGCTCGTCGGCCAGCGGGTGATCATCAAGGGGGAAAAAGGGGACGTGCAGGGTATACTCGGGCTCAAGCCTCCGCACCTTCAGAAAGAAGAAGAAAGGAAAAAACCGGTCAAATACGAAGATATGTTCATCGATATCGGCGCCTCGTCCCGGGAAGAGGCGTTCGCGAGGGTGTCCCTCGGCGACCAGGTGATTTTTGAGCCGAACGCTGGCGTCCTGAACGGAAAGTTCTGTTACGGTAAGGCAGTCGACAACCGCGTAGGCTGCTACGCGCTTTTGAAGATAATGGAACGGATCAGCGTAAACGCCGAAGTATACGCGGTCATGACCGCGCAGGAAGAAGTGGGGCTCAAAGGCGGGCGCACCGCGTCGTTCCGCATAGATCCGGATTTCGCGCTTGCCGTTGATACCACGATCGCCGGGGACACCCCCCAGATAAAAGAGACGGAATCGTCCCTGAAACTCGGGGCGGGCGTGGCGGTGACCATCATCGAGGCGTCGGGGCGCGGGGTCATGGTCAGCGAACCTGTGAAGAAGCTCATCCTTGACGCCGCGCGGGACAACAAAATACGCCACCAGATGGATATCATCGAGGGCGGCATGACCGACGGCGCGGTGATCCATATCAACCGGGAAGGCATTCCAACCGGCGTGCTGAGCATTCCCACGCGCTACATTCACTCGCCGACCGCGGTCTTTCATGAAGACGACGTCCAGTCCGCGATAGACCTTGCCGTCAAAGTCATAGAGAAAGTCTGCGAGTGAATCAAAAGTGAAAAATGAAAAGTGCAAAATGAAATACCGATCCATTATCGACGATATTAGTGGAGTCCATCCGTTACTGACAACCGCAAGACATGGGCGCAGGCCGCTTTCGCGGGAATGACACCTGAAATCTCTTTGAATTGATCCGGTCTTTCATTTTACAATGTCCCTCAATATCTGTGTCCTTGCCAGCGGAAGCAGCGGGAATGCCACCGCGTTATGGAACGAAGACGGGGGCGTTCTTATAGATTTCGGCTGTTCGCGGAAATATATGGAGGCCGTGCTCGGGTCCATCGGGTTCCCTCCGGCCAGGATCAGCGGCATCGTGGTGACCCACGGGCACAGCGACCATGTCGCTCCGGGCTCCGTACTTTTCGCGCGCAGCCACAATGTTCCGTTCTATATGCACCAGTCGACGTACCGGTCCCTGTGCCGCGGCAGGGTATCGGGACGGTTCGGCGCGCTGGACTGGAACCTGGTGCGACATCACTCCTGCCATCCTTTCACGGTGGGGCCGTTCTCCGTCTTTCCGTTCCCCACCTGGCATACGACCGACGGGGCTTCTTTCGGGTTCTCGCTCGAATGCATGCATAACGAGGAATCGTTCCGCATCGGTTATATAACGGATACGGGTAAAGTGGATGACGGCATGGTCCAGGCGCTGGCCGGATGCAGGGTTCTGATCATGGAGGCGAACCATGATCCGGAACTGGTGGCCGCGAGCTTCCGCCATCGCGCGAACAAGGAATGGGTGCTGAGCGACCACGGGCACATGAACAACCTTGACGCCGCCGATGCCGTCGCGCGTATCCGCCGCTGTCCGCCCGGAGGGAACGCTTTGAAGTACGTCTTTCTTGCCCATATAAGCAGGGACCACAATACGGTGGCGCGCGCGATGGGCCAGGTACGTTCGGCGCTGGACGGGGCCGGCATGGGGGATATCCGTCTCATACCCACGTATCACAGGCGTAAAAGCGCGGTGCTGAAAGTAACGTGAGCGATAGAGCGCCATTTACAAAAGACTCCGAGAAGTATAAAATATAGGGACTTGGATGTAAGGCGGCATAAACATCGCAGGACAAAGAATCAGGCCGGGCGCCGCGAGGCGAACGGCCAACCACAACGGGAGGTTACAATGGCAGACGCAAGATGCATGAAGTGCAAGAAGCAGGTGGAAGTAAAGGACGGCAAGGAAGTCGTCATGAAGAACGGCATGAAGGCGATTTCCGGCGTCTGTCCCGACTGCGGCACCAAGGTTTTCAAGATCATCGGCAAAAAGTAATCTTCGCTTCAAAGGAATGTTTCGCGGGAGATCGCTGTCCGGTCATAGGCAACGGTCTCCCGCTGTTGCTTTTTGGTACTGCTAATGCAAACCATTCTAGATCATATCATTGAAGACCTGGGCCTGCCCCGGGCATCCGTCATCAACACCGCCGCTCTCCTTTCCGAAGGAAGCACGATCCCCTTCATATCGCGTTACCGCAAGGAACGCACAGGGGGAATGGACGAAGTCCAGATCCGCGGCATCAGTGAAAAACTTGAGTATTACACCGAGCTGGAGAAACGCAGGGAAACGATCCTCAAAACGATCACCGAACAGGGTAAATTGACCCCTGAACTTGAAAAGGAGATCAAGGATTGCAGGGAAAAACAGAAACTTGAAGACCTGTACCTTCCCTATAAGCCGAAACGCACCACAAAAGCCACGATCGCCCGGGAAAAGGGGCTTGGGCCTCTGGCCGTCCTGATCCTCGCCCAGCAGACCCTTACGGGAGAACCGCTTGCCATCGCTCGGGAATACCTTAACCCGGAGAAGGGCATTGATACCGCTGAACAGGCGCTGGCCGGGGCGCTCGACATCGTGGCGGAACAGATCGCCGACAGCGCGGACATCCGAGGGGCGCTGCGGCTTCTGATGGCGACGACAGGTACCATTACCTCGTCCGTACGCAAGGAATGGGAGGGGAAAAAAAGCAAGTTCGAGATGTACTACGATTTCCGCGAACCGCTCAAGGCTATCGTCTCTCACCGGTTGCTGGCGATCCGCCGCGGTACCCGTGAAGAAGTGCTGACGTGGAAGATCATCGTCGATGACGGCCAGGCGCTCGTCCGTATCGGAAGCCTAATGGTCCGGAATCCGCGATCAGTGTTCAACGCCGTACTTGAAAAGGGCATTGCCCTCGCGTGGGAACGTTCTCTGTATCCTTCGCTGCAGGTCGAACTGTTCGTCGCCAAGCTGGAGGAGGCCGGCCGTGAAGCGATCGAGGTGTTCACCCGCAACGCGCGGAACCTCCTGCTTGCTCCGCCGGCCGGCCATCGCGTCATCATGGGCGTAGACCCGGGCTTCCGGACCGGATGCAAAGTGGCGGTCATGGACGGGAACGGCAATTTCAGGGAATATCAGGCCATATTCCCTCATGAGCCGCAGAACCGCGTCGCTGAAGCCGAAGCGGTGATCCTCTCCTTCATCAGGAAACACGGGGTGGAACTTATCGCGATCGGGAACGGGACCGCGTCCAAAGAGACGGACCAGTTCATTTCCGCCGTGATCAAAAAGAATAAATTGTCCGTGAAATCCATCGTCGTCAGCGAAGCCGGGGCGTCCGTCTATTCCGCTTCGCCGCTCGCGACCGCGGAATTCCCCGAGCTCGACGTGACGGTGCGCGGCGCCATCAGTATCGGCCGCCGCCTGCAGGACCCTCTTGCGGAACTGGTCAAGATCGATCCCAAGTCGATCGGCGTCGGCCAGTACCAGCACGACGTGAACCAGACGGAACTGAAAAGATCGCTGGACCTGACCGTCGAATCCTGCGTGAACTTCGTGGGAGTGAACCTTAATTCGTCGTCGGTTGAGCTGTTGTCCTATGTTTCGGGCATCGGCAGGGCGCTGGCCCGTTCCATCGTCGGTTACCGGACGGAAAAAGGATCGTTCAAAGACAAAAAGGAACTGCTTGAAGTGCCCAAACTCGGGCGCAAGGCTTTCGAACAGTGCGCGGGATTCCTCCGTATCGCGGGAGGCACGAACCCCATGGACAATTCGGCCATCCATCCGGAAAGCTATCCGGTGGTGGAACAGATGGCCCGCGACCTGAGAGTGGAACCCGCGGCGCTGGTCGGGAATGAAAAACTGGTGGCGCGCATCGCTCCGGAAAAGTACGTCACGGAAACGGCAGGGCTGCCCACTCTGAACGACATCATGGCCGAGCTCCGCAAACCCGGGGTCGATCCCCGCAGGGATTTCTCGAGCCTCAAGTTCAGTTCCTACATCAACGACCTTTCAGATCTGAAGGAAGGCATGGTGCTGGACGGGACCGTGACCAACGTGACGAACTTCGGGGCTTTCGTCGATATCGGCGTCCACCAGGACGGGTTGATACATATCTCGAAGCTGAGCGACCGGTACGTGAAGAACCCCCACGACGTCGTCGCGGTTGGAGACACGGTGAAAGTGAGGGTCGTTTCGATAGACAAGGAACTGAAACGCATCGGCCTTTCCATGGCGCAGTTGTCGGCAGTTCCCGCCGTGAAGAAGAGCGTCGCCGCGGCCCCCACGCTGGCCGACCTGATGAATAAATGGAACGCCTGAAAAACGACCTGCGGCCTCCGTTTTTCAGATCAGTTGCTCCGCAACAACGACAAAACGCATCAAGAATTCAAGATGGCAGGCGATAACAGCTTTGATTAAGTGACCGCAGGTTCGCGAGTGAGGTATAAAGCATGTTTTTTAGACGTGCTTTTGCCGTCCCCTTACTCACTTACTCACCAACTCACTTACTCACTTTTGATCAAAGGGGATCCCTATGAATGTCCGGGACATTATGACCAAAGACGTGGTGGCCGTGCCGCCTTCCATGGACGTGCGCGCGCTGGCGGAACTGTTCATTAAGAAAGACATCAGCGGCGCCCCCGTCGTGGATGAGGGGGGAGCTCTCAGAGGCATCGTGCTGGAGGAGAGCCTCATACTCCAGGACAAGAAAGTGCATCTGCCGACGTTCATCTATATCCTTAACGGCGTTTTTTCCATAGGTCAGGAACGGTTCGAAGAGGAAATGAACAAAATGGCTGCGATCACCGTCGAAGGCATCATGGAGAAGAAGTTCACCGCGCTTTCTCCCGAGACCCCGGTGGAGGACGTCGCCACGATGATCGTCGAGGAGGGGTGCCATTATTTCCCCGTCATCGAAAAAGGGAAACTGGCCGGCGTTGTCACCAAAAAAGACATCGTCCGCGCCATAGCCCAGAAAAAGATCTAGAGATTAAGTATTCCAACGGCAGGGTAAAGTGAAAATTGTAAAATGTAAAGCATGCAGAAAACGACAAATGACCCAACGCACATATTAACAGGCCGATTTGTTTTTTTGCTTTCATTTTACGATTTTCATTTTTCGTTTTACATTGTCTTTAACGGAGGTTCCCGTGGCCGCGACATTTTCGTTCGACATTGTCTCCGAAGTGAACTTCATGGAAGTGGAAAACGCCATCAATCAGGCGCAGAAAGAACTGGCCCAGCGGTTCGATTTCAAGGGCAGCAAATCGTCCATCGAATACAACGCGAAGGACAAAAAGATCACGCTGATAGGCGACGACGATTTCAAGCTCCGCTCTCTGAGGGACATCCTCGAGGGGCGCATGGCGAAACGAGGCGTGTCGCTGAAGTCCATGAAGAACAATGAGCCCGAACAGGCGTTCGAAGGTACGCTGCGCCAGACCGTAGAACTGATCAGCGGCCTTCCTTCCGACAAAGCCAAAGAAGTGGCTAAGATAATCAAGGATTCGAAGCTCAAGGTGCAGGCGCAGATCGAAGGGCAGAAGATCCGCGTCTCCTCCGCGAAAAAAGACGAGCTCCAGTCGGTCATCACGCTCCTGCGGAACACGAATTTCACGCTGCCGCTTCAATTTACCAATTACCGGTAGCCGCCAAAACGCCTGAAGCGGTGAGGCGTGCTTCACGCGTTTTGTAACGGGGAAACCCGGGTTCCCCCGAAAACCCCTTCCAGGAGCATTCGGCTTAAGAAAAAAACCCTATGAAGTTTACGCGACTGATTTCCCTGATGGCCATCCTGATCCTGCCGTTCCGCTGCGGCTTTGCGAAAGACATAGAAAAAAAGATCGACGACCTGCAGAAAAAGCTGCCGGAGATCAAGATGCAGGAGACGGTCATTCAGCTGACGCCGAAGACCCGGCTGTATCTTCCCAACGGATCGATGGACCTTTCGCTCAAACAGCAGCTGCGCAAAACATCCGTCGTGTTCGCTTCCCGGTATGATTTTGTCGACAACTTCATGGGGTTCAGCCTGGATTTCCTTTACGACCTTTCGCCGTACTCTATCGGCGTGGCTTTGAACGACAGCGTGGACTTCAGCGAGATATTAACGAACAGCCAGTACCTGCAGCGCACGCAGTCGGTGTACCCTTACGTGCAATACGCGCTGGACCGCTTTACAAGGCTGAAAACCGGTATCCGGATCGAGAACACCTATACCGATTCCATCTCCAGCACGACCAGGCTGGATCACGGGCGTAATATCGTCGGCGATGTCGGCATCTGGCACGACAATACGGAGGAAGAGCTTTCGATCCCCCGCGGCGGCAGCCGGTCCCTCGACCTGCAGCGTTCTTTCAAGGCGCTCGGCAGCGATTACGAGTATACGCTTGCCGAAGCCCGGGTCCACCACTATCTGCGCTCATTTTCCGATCATTACATAGAATACGAAATGCTGACCGGGTTCCCCATGGAGACGCATGCCCGGCCGCTGTCGTCTCAATACACCGCTGGCGGCTATCGTCTCCTCCGGGGATACTCGTTCAAGGAGTTCCGCGGCGACGCGCTTTTTTACAATCAGCTGACTTACCATATTCCCGTCGGATCGGCCGAACCGGGCGGTTTCCGTCACGTTTCCTGGCACATCGTGACCTGGGACCTGTTTGTCGAGGCGGTAAAGATAGGCGATCGGGACATTTTCAGCGAGGTCCCCGGTTTCAAGACGAGCATTGGAACGGGATTCGGCTACAGGGTGACGATATTCAACCGGTTCCCCGTCCAGGTCGGGGTTGGCGCCGCCAAGGCTTTTGCCGACCGCGTACCGCAGTACTATTTTACGATATCCACCATTTATTACTCCTGGCAGAACGAATAGACGCGTGATGCCCATGGAAAAGTCGGTTACGACAGGGAGATATGTCCGGTGAATCAGGGAACGACGCCGAACAGGATGCGTGTTTTTCAGGGAGAAGGTATCGCCCCGGGTGTCGCCATCGGGCGGGTGTGCGTATTCGAGGACGTCATCCACCGGAACGCGCCGAAGGTGACTATATCCCCCGCTGCGCGTGAACAGGAACAGCTGCGTTTCCTCAAGGCGTACGAAGGGACGCTCGCCGGGATAAACGACCTGGCAAAAAAGGTGCACAGGGAGATAGGGTTCGACGAGAGCGCGATCTTCCGCGCCCATATCCAGATCCTCAATGACAAACGGTTCGCGGGCGAGATGCTGCGCCTGATCGACGATGAACTGCTGAACGCGGAAAGCGCTGTACGCGCCGTGGTGGAAAGCTGGGAGACCATCTTTTCAGCTTCAGCCTCTCCTGAACTTCAGGCAAAGGTCTTTGATATCATTGATATCGGCAAGAGGATCCTTACACAGTTGTCGAAGGACGGTAAACCCCGCGAGGCCATGGAACAGCCCCAGCACGCGCCTTTGCCGCGGGGCAGAAGCATCATTCTTGCCGCCCGCATGCTGCTCCCTTCCCTTACCGCGTTCATAGATAAAAATGAGACCGTCGGCATCATCGCGGAACTCGGGAACAAGGCTTCCCACAGCGCCGTCATCGCGAAATCCCTGGGCATTCCCGCCGTGTTCGGCGTGCCGGGCGTCCTGTCGGCGCTCAAGCCGGGCGATGAGTTCATCATCGACGGGTCGTCCGGCAACGTCCTGGTCAATCCCGACCCGGCGGTGCGCAAGGGATACGAGTCCATACGGCGAAAGTATGTTGTTTACCGTCATCATCTTGAAAGCCTGACCGGCCTGCCCTGCGTCACTCCCGACGGGCGCGGGGTCGAGCTCTACGCCAATATAGGCGCGCTGGCAGATGTGGAGATGGCGCTGCGTTACAGGGCGCGGGGAGCGGGCCTTTACCGGACCGAGATGCCGTTC